>JARXAK010000212.1 GCA_029865885.1 Rhizobium sp.
GACCATAGGCGACGTTCTCGTAGATCGACTTCGGGAACGGGTTCGGCTTCTGGAAGACCATGCCGACCTTGGCGCGCAGCTGCACCGGGTCGACCTTGGCGTCGTAGATGTTTTCTGCATCGATCAGGATGTTGCCCTCGACACGGCAGCTGGCGATCGTGTCGTTCATGCGGTTGATGCAGCGCAGGAAGGTCGACTTGCCGCAACCCGACGGGCCGATGAAGGCCGTCACGGAACGGGGGCGGATGTCGATGTCAACATCCTTCAGGGCGTGCTTGTCACCGTAGAAGACCTGCACGTTGCGGGCGGTGATCTTGGCTTCAGTCATTGTCGGCGCTTTCGTCGTGGTCATTTTGGTCGCGAGATTGTTCATCATCTTGGAGCTCCTTACCAGCGACGCTCGAAGCGGCGGCGAAGAATGATTGCGATCAGGTTCATCAGGATCAGGAACACCAGGAGCACGATGATGGCACCGGATGCACGTTCGACGAAGGCCGGGTCACCGCGCTGCGTCCAGTTGTAAACCTGGACCGGCAGCGCCGACGCTGGCTGGAAGAAGCCATCCGGCGGACCAGCCGGATATTCGCGGACGAAGGCCACCATGCCGATCAGCAGAAGCGGAGCCGTTTCACCAAGGGCACGCGCCAGGCCGATGATGGCGCCGGTCAGGATGCCGGGCATGGCGAGCGGCAGAACATGGTGGAAGATCGACTGCATCTTGGACGCACCGACGCCGAGCGCCGCATCGCGGATCGAAGGCGGCACGGCTTTCAGCGCCGAACGGGTGGCGATGATGATCGTCGGCAGCGTCATGAGCGTAAGGACGAGGCCGCCGACAACAGGTGCGGACTGCGGCAGGCCGACGAAGTTGATCAGCACGGCGAGGCCAAGGATACCGAAGACGATCGAGGGGACGGCCGCGAGATTGGCAATGTTCACTTCGATGAGGTCGGTGAACCAGTTCTGCGGGGCGAACTCCTCGAGATAGATGGAGGTGGCGACACCGAGCGGCAGCGACAGCACCAGAACAATCAGCATCATATAGGCCGAGCCGATGATGGCGACGCCGAGACCTGCCGCTTCCGGACGCGTGTCCGAAGCGTCGGGCGCGGTGAAGAAGGCCCAGTTGAACTTGGTGACCAGGATGCCGGCTTCCTTCAGCTTGTCGGCAAGGACGAGCTGTTCGGGAGACACATTCCGGTCGAGCTTGGCGCTCTCCATCGTCACGCGGCCCTTGTAGTAGCCGTCGATACGGCCACCGGCGAGGAAGTCGAAGGGGTAGGTCTGGCCGATCACCGAGGGGTCAGCCAGCACGAAGCGGCGCAGGTCAGCCGGCGCTTCCTTGGAAATGAGCTGGGCGGCATCCTTGGCCGTCAACCCCTCGCCTGCCAGACCCTTTTCCTCGATCTTCTTGGCCATGGCCTGCTCGATCAGCGGCGCATAGCCGAAGGTCGAGACCTTGGCAATCTCGGCGGGATCGCGGCTGCCCGCCTTATCCAGCTTTGCCGGGTCTAGGTAGATGTCCAGCGTGACATAGGTCTGCTGGAACGAGGACAGGCCATTCGACATGATCGAAACCAGGAGGCCGATCAGGGCGACGATCCCGAAGGTTACGGCTGCCTTGCCCCACATGCGGAAGCGGACTTCGGCCTGGTTGCGGCGGCGGGTGCGCTCGTCGACCGTCAGGATCGACTTTTTCTCGACGGGCATGGGAGCTCCGATGGCGGTCATATCGGTGATTCGTACTGCTCCCGGTACTTGCGGACGATGTAGAGGGCTACGACGTTGAGGCCGAGCGTGATGACGAAGAGTGTCAGGCCGAGGGCGAAGGCAACCAGCGTCTCGGGGCTGGCGAATTCGGTATCGCCCGTCAGCTGGCTGACGATCTTGACGGTGACCGTGGTCATCGCCTCGAACGGATTGATATCGAGTTTGGCGGCGGCACCGGCACCCAAGACGACGATCATGGTTTCGCCGATCGCGCGGCTGGCAGCCAGCAGGATGGCGCCGACGATACCCGGAAGGGCGGCCGGCAGGACGACCTGCTTGATGGTTTCTGACTGCGTCGAGCCCAGGGCATAGGAGCCGTCACGCAGCGCCTGGGGCACGGCATTGATGATGTCGTCCGACAGCGAGGAGACGAAGGGGATGATCATCACGCCCATGACGAGGCCAGCCGTCAGAACCGACGAAGACGATGTGCCAAGGCCGAGCGGCTGGGCGAAGTAATCGCGCAGGAAGGGACCGACGGTGACCAGAGCGAAGAGACCGTAGACGATGGTCGGGATACCGGCCAGAACCTCGATCGCCGGCTTGACGATGCTGCGGGTCTTCGGGCCGGCATATTCCGACAGATAGACCGCGATCATCAGGCCGATCGGCACGGCGACGATCAGCGAGATGATCGACACGTAGAAGGTACCCCAGAGAAGCGGCAGGATGCCAAGCTCGGAGCCGCCGCGGAACTGCGGGTTCCATACCGTCGAGAAGAAGAACTCGCTCGCCGGATACATTGTGAAGAAGACATAGGTCTCGAAAACCAGCGACCCGACAATGCCGACTGTGGTCAGGATCGCGACCAGCGACGAGAGGAGCAGCATCGTCTTGACGAAGCTCTCGCTCATGTTGCGGGCACGCAGCTCGGGATTGATGCGGGCATAGGCGAGCGGCAAGGCAGCGACGGCCAGCGCCAGCACGGCAATGGTCATCAGCAGATGCCCGAAGTCGGACTGTTCGCGATAAGCCTTGGCCGCTTCGAAAACTTCCGTCGGCACTTCAGCGCCAAGCGCGATGCCGACTTCGCCGAGGCGTGCACGAACATTGTCCGCATCCAGGGCTTTGACATCAACATTCGCACCGGCTTCGACTGCATGAGCCTCGATCGCCTGCAGACCGTCGGCAATGCGGCGCACGTCGGCCATGACCAGGCTGCGCGCCCCACCTTCGGGAACGATGCTGTCCGGGATCATGCCGCTGATGCGGCTTTCGATGATCGGCGGCTGCACGAGGAGCCACAGGACGAGAAGAATGAAGGCCGGAACGGCGGTCACCAGGGCGATGATCTGGCCGTAATAGCCCGGGAGCGAATGCAGCTTCTTGCCGCTCGACGCCGATACCGAAAGAGCCTGCCGACGCCCCAGAACGAAGCCGAGTGCCGCAAGCGCTAGAATACAAAGGATAATGATGCTCGCGTCCATGTTTACCCGCCATTTCCCCAGCGAAAAAGACCGGCGGCACGAGGCGCGCCGCCGGTCGATACATCAGATCAGTTCAGCGGCGCCATCGGCGTGCGGGACTTGACGGCTGCCTGCGTGGCGGCCAGTTCCGGGTCGGAAACGAGGCCGTAGGCAGCGAGCGGGCCATCGGGGCCTGCCATTTCGTCAGAAACGAAGAACTCTACGTATTCCTGGAGACCCGGGATAACGTCGAGGTGTGCGTTCTTGACGTAGAAGTAGAGCGGACGCGAGACCGGGTATTCGCCCTTGGCGATGGTTTCGACCGACGGGACGACGCCGCCCATGGTGGCTACGCGCAGCTTGTCGGTGTTGTTCTGGTAGAACGAGAGACCGAAGACGCCGATGCCGTTCTTGTTGGCAGCGACGCGAGCCAGCGTCTCGGTGTAGTCGCCGTCGATGTCAACGGAAACGCCGTCGGTGCGCAGCGCCATGCAGCCCTTCTTGGCAGCATCCTTGTCGCCGTTGTTGGCGGTCATGAGCGCTGCGTGGGTGCCGTTTTCTTCGCAGCCGGCTTCGATCACCTTGGTGTCGAAGACTTCGCGGGTGCCGTGCTTGGTGCCCGGGATGAAGGCGAGGATCGGCTGAGCCGGCAGGTCGGCGCGGATTTCGTTCCAGGCCTTGTAAGGATTGTCGACCAGCTGGCCATCCTTGACGACCTTGGCAGCGAGAGCAGCATGCCAGTCGGCCGGGGTGAAGGCGAATTCCGGACCAGCGATGTCAGAGGCGAAGACGATGCCGTCATAACCAATGCGGACTTCCTGGATGTCGTTTACGCCGTTGGTCTTGCAGAGCTCGATGTCGGACTTGCTGATGCGCGACGAGGAGTTGGCGATGTCGATGGTGTTTTCGCCCACGCCTTCGCAAAGCTTCTTGCGGCCGGCACCCGAACCGCCGGACTCAACGACCGGGGTGGGGAATTCGAAGTTTTCGCCGAAGGCTTCGGCAACGATTGCTGCGTAGGGCAGAACGGTGGAGGAACCAGCGACCTGGATCTGGTCACGGGCAACGGCAGCGCCGGCGAATGCCACTGTGGCCACCAGGGCAGCTGCGGAAAGTTTCAGAGCGGTCATGATCATCTCCCGAAATGGGCTTGTGTGTCTTTGCGGCCGTTGCATCGTCTCCCAAGCAGCGGCGACTGCGTTCTTAGCGGCTCTAGGCCCACGCTTTTATGTCAGTTGGATGAAACATTTGTGACAAAGAAGATCTTTAAAAATCACATGGTTGCGCCCCGAGAAACGGGGAGGCTTCGACTTTTATGTCAAAACCGGACGGTAAAGACGCTGCCCTCGCCAAGATCGGACTTCACAAGCAGGCGCGCGCGGTGGCGTGTGAGGATGTGCTTGACGATGGCGAGCCCGAGACCCGTGCCCTTCTTGGAGCGACTATCTTCGACACTCACCCGATAAAACCGCTCGGTGAGACGCGGCACATGCTCGGCAGGAATGCCCGGGCCATGGTCTCGAACACTGACTTCCGTCGCGCCGCCCGGTTCCCGGCTTAGCGACACATCGACGACCTTGCCGTCTTGACCATATTTGCAGGCATTCTCGATCAGGTTCTCGAAGACCTGGACCAGTTCGTCTCGCTCGCCCATGACCTCGATCTTTTCCTCGGGCAGATCGAGGCGGATTTCGACACCGAGTTCGGCAGCCAGCGGCGAGAGGCTGTCCCGGACATGGCCGAGGATCGGCGCCAGTTCCACCGTCTGGTCTGGCGGCAGATGGGCCTTGAGCTCAAGCCTGGACAAAGACAGCAGATCGTCCACAAGCCGGCTCATGCGGTTTGCCTGGTCGAGCATGATGGCAAGGAACCGGTCCTTGGCCTTTGCATCATCACGGGCCGGGCCCTGCATGGTTTCGATGAAACCCCGCAGCGAGGCGAGCGGCGTGCGCAATTCATGGCTGGCATTGGCGACGAAATCGCTGCGCATGCGGTCCAGGCGCCGCAACTCGGAAATGTCACGGAACGACAGCAGGACATAAGGTGCCCCAACCGTGTTGACTGCACCGATCGGGGCGACGCGCACGATATACACTCTTTCGGACGGATGACGTTCGGAGTGCTCGATCTGGTTGGGCATGCCGGTTTGCGTGGTTTCCCGGATCATGTCGAGAATGCCGGGCGAGCGCCAGCGGGTCGATACATGCAGACCGGCAAGCAGCGAGCCGAAGACCTTTTCTGCCGCCTGGTTCTGGGCGATCATCTCCGCTTCCGGGTTGAGCACGAAGATCGGCATGTCCAGCCCGTCCAGCGAAGCGAGGATCAGCGGCAACGGATCGGCAGGCGGTCCGGCGACCATGTCAGGCGGCTGGATTGCAGCGAGCACCTCCTCCTGGGGCAATTGCCGGAAGACAACGAGCAGGAAAAGCAGGACGAAGAGAACCACGGCATAGCCCGTCGCCGCGCCGGTCGCCCAGGCGCAGATGGCGAGAACGGCGGCGGCCAGGATGTAGATCCAGGCTGCAAACACCCGTCGGAGATCGCGGCGCAAACCGGCACTCTTGTCGTCTGTCATTGCGCGCGCATGCTCCGCCTTTTCATGGTTCAAGCCTGATAGCCCTGATTCATGACAGAAGTTACACCGCTCGACCATCGGAGGGGTCGCCTTATCCCCGCCGCATGCGATGGTCACTGCGAGGAACCGAGATGCTTGAACTTCATTTCGGCTTGGTCTCAAGTAGAGAGATCGAAAACGGAAACCACAAGGGGAGACGAGAATGGACGCGCAGACGGAGAGCAAGGCGGTCACATTGACGGTCGGGGGCAAGCAGAGGGTCTTCGACATGGACCTTCCCGACCTGCCGGACTGGATCGAGGACAATGCACTGAAATCCGGTGGCTTTCCCTATGACAAGAAACTCTCAGAAAGCGACTACCAGAAGGAACTGACGCAGCTGCAGATCGAGCTGGTCAAGGTTCAGTTCTGGATGCAGAAGACAGGCGAGCGGGTGATGGCCCTGTTCGAAGGCCGCGATGCGGCCGGCAAGGGTGGCGCGATCCAGGCCACCACATCCTATATGAACCCGCGCTCTGCACGTGTCGTCGCCTTGACCAAGCCGACCGAGACCGAGCGTGGTCAATGGTATTTCCAGCGCTACATCTCGCATTTCCCGACGGCCGGCGAATTCGTCCTCTTCGATCGCTCCTGGTACAATCGCGCCGGCGTCGAGCCGGTGATGGGTTTCTGCACGCCCGAGCAATACGAGGCCTTCCTCAAACAGGTGCCGCGCTTCGAGCGGCTGATCGAGATGGAAGGCATCCGCTTCTTCAAGTTCTGGCTGGATACCGGCCAGGAGATGCAGCTCAAGCGCTTTCATGACCGCCGGCATGATCCGCTGAAATGCTGGAAGCTGTCGCCGATGGACATCGCGGCACTTCACAAGTGGGACGACTATACGAAGAAGCGCGACCGAATGCTGAAGGAGACCCATACCGAGCGGGCGCCCTGGATGGTGCTGCATGCCAATGACAAGCGCCGCGCGCGACTGAACGTGATCCGCCACATGCTGCTGTCGCTCGACTATGAGGGCAAGGATATCGAAAAGATCGGCAAGCTCGACAAGAAGATCATCGGCAGCGGCCCCGATATCCTGAAGTGACGCGGGGCCGGCGTCCAGCGGTCCCGGCGTTCAAGCTGTGATCACTGGCCGGGCAGCACGCGGACCGCATAGAGGTTGACGCCCCGTCCACTGCCAGCGAGATCTGCATTGATCAGCAGGCGACCCGGCGTTGACGGTGCCATGCCGTTTTCGAAGGAGACGCGGAAGAGCGCATCGAGCTTCTGCGGATTGACCGTGAAGCGGTGGCGCGGACAGGCGCCCATGCGCGGGAAATCGCATTCGACCGAAATCTGTACCGGCTTGTCGTCGATCGACTGTAGGGTGAGCGCGATTGTCGAGGTGCGACCCGCCATTTCGCGCAACACTTCCGTGGGGACCGTTACCTCAATGACGCCCGCCGCATCGCCACTGCGCGAGACGATCTGGGCAGCACTGCCGTCGCTGGCGGTGACGATATCGACAAGGGCATTGGCGCGAGGACGTAAGGCCGAAACCTGCTGCGGCTCGAACACCTCGATCCAGTCGTCCGAGAAGCCACCACGGGCATCCAGCGCCTGCGGTCCGGCAGAGCCTGCCGGCGCCGCCGTCTCGGGCGCTCCGGTAAAATCTTCGGCTTCGGCGCGCGGCGGCGGATTGGGAACGGAGGTGTCGCGCTCGGCATCCGTCAGCAGCAGCCCGGAGGAATAGACCCACCAGGCACCGATCCCGAGTGTCGCCAGGAAGATCGACATGATCATCAAGCGCGCGACAATGCCTCTCCGGCGGCGTGGTGCCTTCAGCGGACGTTCGGACCGCATGTCGGGCATCGGTCCCTCGTCATCAGCATGCGCATCGACATGCGTCCGGGGCGGGATAGCGACATCCTCATCAAACGAGGGCTCGCGCTGCACCGGCTGAGCGCCCATCGGAGGGTCGACGCTTGCAAAACCCGGTTCGACACGCCCGGCTCGCCGGTCGCCCGGCGAGGCCGTCATTGCCTCCGGGATCGGGCGCTGCGCTGGCGTCACCGGCGCTGCAGGCTGCTGCGCTGCGGGTTCGGTCCGCACGTCGAGGCGCGCGCGTTCTTCAAGCTCGACGGCATGAATGAGCGCCTCCAGACGGCGGCGCTGATAGTTCACGGCTTCGGGGTCATCGATGTTCTGCTTGCGCAGGCCGGTTTCGAGCGCCTGACGGGCGGACTGATAGACGCGGGCGCGCGCTTCCGCATTTCCACGGTCGGAGCGCTCCAGGGCGTTTCTGATGGCCGTTTCCAATCCGCTCATTGGCCGCCATACTCCTTCGGGGGTCGCCCCAGCCACATCGCAATCATGATCACGATTCGGTAAACGCTGGATTTTTCGAGCACAAGCCCGGAAAACCCGTATGGAGCGGAATAAACACAGGAATGAGGCCAGAAGATCCAGCGCCGACCGGCTTCAAGACCAACAGGCTCGCCATGAACACGGCCAGCATTCGACGGAGCCGCTTTCCTCGCCTGTCGTGATCTGCTATTTGACGTTTGCGTAAACGTAAACTTCATGGGAGGTGAAGTGATGGCCCTGCCGTCGATCCTGAAAGACAATCTGAGGCTTCCCGTCGTCGCCTCGCCGCTCTTCATCATATCGCATCCGAAGCTGACGCTTGCCCAGTGCAAGGCCGGCATCGTCGGATCGTTTCCGGCGCTGAACGCCCGTCCGGAAGCGCAACTCGACGAGTGGCTCGCCGAAATCACCGAAGAGCTCACCTCTCACAACGCCAAAAATCCGGATCGTCCGGCCGCTCCCTTTGCGGTCAATCAGATCGTGCATATGTCGAACAAGCGGCTCGAGCATGACCTGATGATGTGCGTGAAATACAAGGTGCCTGTGGTCATCTCGTCGCTGGGTGCCGTTCCAGAAGTGAATGCCGCCGTGCATTCCTATGGCGGCATCGTGCTGCATGATGTGATCAACAACCGCCACGCCAATTCGGCAATCCGCAAGGGTGCGGACGGGTTGATCGCCGTTGCCACCGGCGCGGGCGGCCATGCCGGCACCTTGTCGCCCTTCGCGCTCATTCAGGAAATCCGCGAATGGTTCGACGGGCCGCTGCTGCTCGCAGGTGCCATCGCCAATGGCGGCGCGGTCCTGGCTGCCCAGGCCATGGGTGCCGACATGGCCTATATCGGCTCGCCCTTTATCGCGACCGAAGAGGCGCGCGCCTCCGACGAATACAAGCAGGCCATTGTCGACGCCCATGCCAATGACATTGTCTATTCCAACTATTTCACCGGCATCCACGGCAATTACCTGAAGCCGTCGATCTTGGCTGCCGGCATGGACCCCGACAATCTGCCAGTCGCTGATCCCTCGAAGATGGATTTCGACAAGGCGACAACCGGCGCCAAGGCCTGGAAGGACATCTGGGGCTGCGGCCAGGGCATCGGGGCCGTCAAGGCCGTCGAGCCGGTTGCCGCTGTCGTCGATCGGCTGGAGCGAGAATACATAGGCGCAAAAAAGGCGATTTGCGGCTGAGACTGCCGCTGCTAGCGTCCCCGCAACTCTGATTTGCGGGGACCCCAGCATGCGCCTGACCTTCCTGAGCCTCACTCTTGCTGCCCTTGTCGGGGGCACACTTTCCACGACCTCCGCCGAAGGCGCGGACAAAGACTTCCAATCCTGGCAGGTGCTCTGCCGCCAGACGCTGGCCTGCACCATGCGGCAGTTCCGTTCGGGCGAGGGGATCAGTCAGTTCGAATTGCAAAGGACTGGCGGACCGAATGCCCCGGTCTCTCTGGTCGTCTATCCCGGCGGATCGTCGCTTCAGGATGCCAGCGGCGAATACGGCGCAACGCTCTCCATCGACGGCGGCCCGCCGACCGTCATCCCCGCTGCCGACATCGTGTCCGAGCCCGGCGGCTGGGCCGTTCGCCTGTCTGGCGATTTCGTCAGCAACGGCTTCATCGGGACACTCAAGAACGGCACGGCGCTCAAGGTGAACATCACGCAGGGCGAGGCATCGAGCGAGGGGGAAATCGCGCTTGCCGGTGCAGCCGCCAGCCTGCTCTTCATCGATGAACAGCAGAAGCGCATCGGCCATACCGACGCCTTGGTCTCTGTCGGCGACAAGGCACCGAACCCGGCACCACCGGCCCATGACATCACGCGTTTCACCGACTTTCCGGAGCGGCTCAGAGCACGCTTTGCCGAGGGCGGCGAATGCGCCGAGACCGAAGAGAGCATGCTGGATGGCAATGCGATCGCCCACAAGCTCTCGGACGAACAGACGCTCTATGTGACGCCCTGCGGCCTGGGCGGCGCCTATAACATGGCCTATGCGGTCTTCCTCGACAGCTATGGCGCGGTCAGCACGCTCGGCTTTCCGACCATGCTGAAGGGAGCACCGAGCGCAGCGGCCTCCGCCTTCAACCTGGGCTACGACTATGAAGCAAAGACCTTCTCGGCCTTCTTCAAGGGACGCGGCATCGGCGATTGCGGGACCATCAGCGAATGGAAGCTGGAGGAAGGCTTCACCGGCCCGCAGCTCGTCCTCATCCAGGAAGAGTATAGAGACTGCCCGGACCAGGAGGACGCCACCTCCTCCATGGAACCTGCCGACTGGCCGAAGACCTGGCCTCTCAAGTAAGCGGATCACCTGCCCAGCGGCCGCGGAATTTTTCCCCGGCCGCCGAAATCCGTCTTGAAATCAGCAGGCAATCCCTGTATCAGCCCCTCACCAAACGCGACGGGTCACCCGTTCCGCAAGGGCCGCTTTAGCTCAGTCGGTAGAGCACATCATTCGTAATGATGGGGTCACGTGTTCGAGTCACGTAAGCGGCACCATTTTTCCCCAACACCCGCGCATCATCCACTGACGCTCGTCGTCTCGCGCTTGACCGCGCTCAACACCGCGCCCAGCATGCCGGCTTCCGCGCCGTGGCGGCTTGGTTCCAGCCGGCAGTCGAAGGGCAGAAGCGGCGCCAGATGGTGGCGGATACGCTCGAAGAACCAGGGCTGGCTGCCGATGCCGCCGCCGATGACGGTGACTTCGGGATCGACAAGCGCGTGGATCGCGGCAATGCCGACGGAGCCGCGGCGGGCGAGATCGTCTATTGCCGCACGGGCTGCCTCGTCGCCTGCATCTGCACGCTCAAAGAGTTCGCGCACGCCACCGAGATCGGGATGGCGCGAGACGACGCCACGGGTGCCGACCTCATCCTCGAAGAGACCGTTTTCCGACACCGGTGCGCGATCATGCACTTCGGCTCCGGTCGGAAGGTAAGCGATTTCGCCGGCGCGGCCAAAGGCGCCACGCAGCATCTGGCCAGAGATCACCATTCCCATGCCGACGCCCGTGCCGAAGGAGAGAAAGGCGACGCTGTCGAGGCCCTGCCCGGCTCCGGCGACGGCTTCGCCGAAGGCCGCGAGATTGACGTCGTTTTCGACATCGACCGGCAGATGCAGCCGCTCGGCCATCAGCTCTGCCAGCGGCCGGTCTTCCGGCAGCGCGAGGTTGGGCGAAAGAGAGGCAAGGCCGGTCTTGGGCGACACGGCACTGGGTACGCCGATGACGACGCGGCGAACGGCTTTGACATCGATCCCGGCATCTGCGGCGAGCGCAGCGACAATGCGCGCCATCTGGTCCAGCACGGGGGCGCCAGGACCATGCTCGGTCGGCTGACGCAGGGTCGCCAGCACGCGTCCGTCAAGGTCGGCTAGGCCGGCAAGGATCTTCGTACCGCCGAGATCGATGCCGACGACGGCGCCCGCCTCCCCTGCGCTGCCTGTCTGCGTGTCGACGCCGCCGATCCTCTGGTTGCCGTGCATGCCCATCTCCCGAAAACCACTCTGCCGCGTGATTTCCCTGCTCCTGCGCCGCTTGTCAACAACGAGAAAAGGCGCCGCCCATGGGGGGCGACGCCTTTTCGGTCGAAGATCTGCCGGAGCGAGCCGGACGGTCAGATCCAATAGGGCGAAACGCCATAGTAGTCATAGACCGAGCGACCATTGTCGCGGTACCAGTCCTCGCTGTCGTCGTCGGCGCGCGGTGCCGCCTCCACCTGTTCCTTGGTCAGGTCGATGCGATAACCATCCAGGCTTTCATCATAGGTCAGCTTTTCCCAGGGCAGCGGGTAATAGTCGTCGCCGATGCCCCAGAAGCCGCCGAAGCTCAAGACGGCATAGGCGACGCGCCCGCCCTTCTTTTCGAGAATGATGCGCTGGATGGAGCCGATGCGCTCGCCGTCGCGGCCATAAACGGCCGTGCCTTCGACCTTGTCGCTGGCGATCAGGCTGGCAGTATCCTTGACATAGGGATCCTGGCCGGCGGTGGTGTTTCGGTTTTCGTGCAACATTAAGAAATCCTCCTTCTTGGTTGTCGATGAAAGAGGTAACGGGAAGGGCTCGATGATGGTTCCCCACAAACGGCTGCGACGCCGCACGACGGAATTGTTGACGTTTACGTCAAGGTTATATAGCGTCCCGGCACTTGCACTGCCTATGTGAAAGCATAAGCTCTCGGGGCCTGAGGAGGAATCGGCCCAGGGAACGGCGTGCAGACAACGAAGGTTTCGGGAGGAACACATGACGGACACCATGAGCCGCCTCAGCGGCCGCGCCGCCGAGAAAATCTGGATCAACTCCTACCCCGCCGCCGTGCCGGCAGAGATCGCGCCGCACGCGCATCTATCGCTCGGTGCGCTGTTTGAAGCGAGCTGCGCGAAATTCGCCGACCGGCTGGCTTTCTCCAGCATGGGCCGGGGAATGACCTTCCGCGAATTGGAGCAGCAGTCCCGCAAGGTCGGCGCCTGGCTCCAGTCGAAGGGGCTTGTCAAGGGCGATCGCGTCGCCGTCATGACGCCCAACATCCTGCAGAACCCGGTTGCCGTCTACGGCATCCTGCGCGCCGGCATGACGGTGGTGAACGTCAACCCGCTCTACACGCCGCGCGAGCTGGAGCATCAGCTCAAGGATTCCGGCGCCAAGGCGATCGTGGTGCTGGAAAACTTCGCCCACACGGTGGAGCAGGTGGTTGCCCGCACCAGTGTCCAGCATGTCGTGGTCTGCGCCATGGGTGACATGCTGGGTCTCAAGGGCCACATCGTCAATCTCGTCGTGCGCAAGGTGAAGAAGCTGGTGCCGGCCTGGTCGATCCCGGGCCACACCAGCTTCAAGGCCATGCTCGCCCAGGGCGAAAAGCTGTTGCTGAAGCCTGTCGACGTGGTGTCGAGCGATGTCGCCTTCCTGCAGTATACCGGCGGCACGACCGGCGTTTCCAAGGGCGCGACGCTCACCCATGCCAATCTGCTTGCCAACAAGCAGCAGATCGCGCTCTGGCTCGAAGCGGCCTTTGCCGGCCAATCGCGGCCTGAGGTCTTGAACTTCGTCTGCGCCCTGCCGCTCTACCACATCTTCGCGCTGACCGTGAATTCGCTGATGGGGATTGCGCTTGGCGGCCACAATCTGCTGATCGCCAATCCGCGCGACATTCCGGCCTTCATCAAGGAATTGCAGAGCTTCAAGGCACATGTCTTCCCGGGCCTCAACACGCTGTTCAACGCGATGATGAACAATCCGGAATTCAAGAAGGTCGACTTCTCCTCGCTGATGCTGGTACTCGGCGGCGGCATGGCGATCCAGCGGCCCGTCGCCGAGCGCTGGCTCGACATGACCGGTCGGCCGATCACCGAAGGCTATGGCCTGTCCGAGACATCGCCGGTCGCCACCGTCAACCGCCTCGACGTGCGCGAATTCACCGGCATGATCGGCCTGCCCCTGCCCTCCACCGACATCGAGATCCGCGACGAGGACGGCAATACGCTGCCGATCGGCGAAGTGGGCGAAATCTGCATTCGTGGCCCGCAGGTCATGGCCGGCTACTGGCAGCGCCCGGAAGAGACGGCCAAGGTCATGAGCGATGACGGCTTCTTCCGCTCCGGCGACATGGGCCTGATGGACGAACGCGGCTATGTGAAGATCGTCGACCGCAAGAAGGACATGATCCTCGTCTCCGGCTTCAACGTCTATCCGAACGAGATCGAGGAAGTCGCCGTGATGCATGCCGGCGTGCTCGAATGCGCCGCCGTCGGCGTGCCGGACGAACATTCGGGCGAGGCGGTGAAGCTCTTCGTGGTGAAGAAGGATCCGAACCTCACCATCGACGAGTTGAAGGCGCATTGCGCCGCCAATCTCACCAATTACAAGCGACCGCGCTATATCGAATTCCGCACCGAACTGCCGAAAACCAATGTCGGCAAGATCCTGCGGCGCGAGCTGCGCGACGGAAAATAAATCGATTTAAATTCGGGGAGGCCTGAAGCCTCCCCTTCGTCTTGATCCCGTCTCAAGTCGCGAATAAGGTCCCGGCATCATCGCCGAACCAGGGACATTCCGATGCAATCCATCATCGACACACTGACGAGCACGGTCGCTGCCACCCATGCCGAGGACCTGCGCGCAGCTTTTGCCGCAGACCCCCAGCGCTTCAGCCGCTTTTCCGCCGCGCTCGACGACCTGTTGATGGATTATTCCAAATGCGCCGTGAATGACGAAGTGCTCGACCAGCTTGAACAGCTGATAACGGCGGCCGGTGTCGCGGAAAAGCGTGACGAAATGTTCACCGGCGCGCCGATCAACTTCACCGAAGGCCGCGCCGTTTTGCACACGGCGTTGCGCAATCGCTCCAACCGCCCCGTGCTGGTCGATGGCCGAGATGTGATGCCTGACGTGAATGCCGTTCTCGACGCCATGGGCAAGTTCGCCGATGGCATCCGCTCCGGCGAGATGAAGGGCGCAACCGGCAAGGCGATCACGGACGTCGTCAATATCGGCATCGGCGGTTCGGATCTCGGCCCCGTCATGGCAACCCTTGCGCTTGCCCCCTTCCATGACGGACCGCGCCTGCATTTCGTCTCCAATATCGATGGCGCGCATATCGCCGACACGTTGAAGACATTGTCGGCCGAAACGACCCTGTTCATCGTGGCGTCGAAGACCTTCACCACCATCGAGACGATGACGAATGCCCAGACGGCGCGCGCCTTCATCGCCGACGCGCTGGGTGAAGCGGCTGTCGGTCATCATTTCTGCGCCGTCTCGACCGCGCTCGACAAGGTCGCGGCCTTCGGCATCGATCCTTCACGCGTCTTCGGTTTCTGGGACTGGGTCGGCGGACGTTATTCCATCTGGTCGGCGATCGGCCTGCCGCTGATGATCGCGATCGGGCCTGACAATTTCGGCGATTTCCTTGCTGGCGGCCATGCGATGGACGAGCATTTCCGCAATGCGCCCTTCCGCGACAACCTGCCGATGCTGCTCGGCGCGCTCGGCGTCTACCATCGCAACGTGCTGAACTACGCAACGCGGGCGATCCTGCCCTATGACCAGCGGCTGTCGCGCTTCCCGGCCTATCTGCAGCAGCTCGACATGGAATCGAACGGCAAGAGCGTGACGATCGACGGCAAGCCGGTCCAGGGTGCGTCCGGCCCTGTCGTCTGGGGCGAGCCGGGCACCAATGGCCAGCACGCCTTCTACCAGCTCATCCACCAGGGCACGAGCGTCATCCCCGCCGAGTTCCTGCTCGCCGCCAACGGTTTCGAGCCGGAACTGCGCCACCAGCACGAACTCTTGATCGCCAATTGCCTGGCGCAGTCGGAAGCGCTGATGAAGGGCCGCACGCTGACTGAGGCCAAGAGCCAGCTGACAGCCAAGGGTGTCGCGGACGAGGAAGCCGATTTCCTCGCCCCGCACCGCGTCTTTTCCGGCAACCGCCCGTCGATCACCTTCGTCTACGAGCAGCTGACCCCCTTCACGCTGGGACGCCTGATCGCGCTTTACGAACACCGCGTCTTCGTCGAAGGCGTCGTCTTCCGCATCAATTCCTTCGACCAGTGGGGCGTGGAGCTCGGCAAGGAACTGGCGACGGGGTTGTTGCCGGTCGTGCAGGGCAAGGTTGCCGCGACCGGGCATGACAGCTCGACGGCGGGGCTGGTCTCGGCGCTGGCGGAGCGGAAGATGGGGTGAGGAGTGCCCGGAATCGGGCAGCTTGCTTGATGAAGCATCCGAGGTGATATACGCTGTGCGCCAAGTATATCCTCGGAGCACGCCATGCAGATCGCCAAATGGGGCAACAGCCTTGCAGTGCGTCTTCCCGCAAGCGTCGTCGAAGCGCTGAAGCTGAAGGAAGGCGATGATATCGAAATTCGCGCCGCAGACTGGCGCGAGCTTGATGTGACGCGCAAACCCACGCCTGAGGATCTTTTAGAGCGCCTTCGAACCTTCCGGGGACGCTTACCGGCTGATTTCAAGTTCGACCGGGATGAGGCGAATGGGCGGTAGGTTCGTCGATACGAACGTGCTGCTTTACCTCGCTTCCGGCGATGACCAGAAAGCCGATCGGGCGGAAGCTGTCCTTGGCCAAGGCGGCACGATCAGCGTTCAGGTCCTCAACGAAATCGCCAATGTCCTGCGCCGGAAGATCCAGATGTCTTGGCCGGATACGCATGTGTTTATCGACATGATCCGCGCCTTGCTGACCGTGGAGCCGGTCACACAGGAGACACACGAGACGGGACTTCGACTTGCCGAGCGATACGGGCTTTCTATCTACGACGCGATGATCGTTGCAGCCGCACTTCTGGCCGGATGCGACACCCTGATCTCCGAAGACATGCAGGACGGCCTTGTCATCGATGACCGCCTGCGCATCGTCAATCCGTTCGGCCAAGCATGAAGGTGGGAAAATTGAAGCTGCTGGCGGGCAAGGAGATCTCCCCTGCCGCCGGCCCACCTCAGAACCCAATCTCCGCCGCCGTCGGCGGGTTGGCCCCGGCCCGCGATACGGTCACGGCGGCTGCCTTCGCGCCCACCGTCAGCGCCTCGCGCACAGCCTCTTCCGAAAGCGTCGCGACCTTTGCCTTGGTCAGCAGTCCCTGACGCTTCAGCGAAGCCAAGATGCCCGCGTCAAACGTGTCGCCGGCGCCGACGGTGTCGACGACTTCGACCTTGTTCGAGGGCACCGAGACCTTGAAATTGGCGGTGTAGGCTGTCGCCCCTTCCGCGCCCTTGGTCAAAACCACGAGCTTGGCGCCACGCGTCAGCCAGTAGGCGGCACGTTCGTCCTGGGTGCCCTTGAGATCGAACCAGTCGAGATCTTCATCGGAGAATTTCAGGATGTCGGACATGTCGGCCATGCGGGCGATGCGGGCCTGGTGGGCGGCCTTGTCCTTGATGAAGCCGGGGCGGATGTTGGGGTCGAGCGAGATCACGCGGGTCTTGTGCTCGCGCGTCATCAGCGCCTCATAGGTCGAGCCGCAGGGTTCCGGGATCAGGCTGATCGCGCCGAAATGCAGGGCCTCGCAGCTGTCATCGAGGGTGGGCAGATCGGCTTCCGTGATCATCCGGCCGGCCGTGTTTTCGTCATAGAAGGCGTAGGATGCCTGGCCGTTCACAAGCTTGACGAGCGCGATCGTGCAGGGGCGCGAGAGCGTGGCGCAATAGCTGAAATCGACGCCGGAAGATTTCAGCGTGTCGCGCAGGATATCGCCCAGCATGTCGTCGGAAAGACCGGTGAAGAAGCCCGTCTTGATGCCAAGACGGCCTAGCGCAATCGCCGTGTTGAAGATCGCGCCGCCGGCATAGGGCGAAAAGGCCCGCTCACCCAGCGTGGTTTCGCGTGGCAACATGTCGATCAGCGCTTCGCCGCAACACAGGATCATCTCGACCTCCCAGACATCAGTTTCAATCGATTTAAACCAAGCCGCTTCGTTTTGCCAGAGCGACGAACGAGCATATGCTCAAGAGAGCGACGAAACCCCGCCATTGCGGCCCGACCAGGCGAGCGGCGCATCGAGGAAGGCCTCGACTTCCGACAGGGTCTTTTCGTCAAACAGCTTCTGCTCGCGGGCGACGGCCAGCACATTCCGCCAGGTGGCGATGTAATGCAGCTTGACCTTGCCATCGTCAAAGCGCTGCAGGGCCTCCGGGAAGATGCCGTAGAAGAAGAGTGCAATGCCATGGTCAACGACGCCGCCGGCAGCCCTGATGGCATCGATGAACTTGAACATGCTGCCGCCCGCCGTCGTCAGGTCCTCGATCACAAGAACGCGCGACCCTTCCGGCATGTGACCTTCGATCTGGGCATTGCGGCCATGGCCCTTCGGCGCCTTGCGGACATAGATCATCGGCAGGCCGAGGCGATCGGCGAGCAATGCCGCAAAGGGGATGCCCGCCGTCTCGCCGCCGGCGATGCAGTCGAACTGCTCGAAGCCGGCATTGCGCATGAGCGTCGCTGCGGCAAAATCCATGACGGCAGAGCGCACGCGCGGATAGGAGAGGAGCTTGCGGCAATCGATATAAACCGGGCTCTTCATGCCCGACGAGAGCTTATAGGGCTCGGCCGCATTGAAATGCACCGCCTTGATCTCCCAGAGCATCTTCGCCACGAGTTCTGCCATGACGGCGGGGTCGGTGAAGGGGGTCTGGATCATGGCGCGCTCCTGTCAGATATGGGTCAAAGCGCAATAGCAGCAAGCGATGCGACCCGCCAGATGGCACGGCATTGGAACAATCCGCCTCGACAGATCTTTACGGCTCGCCCACCCACGAAGGACCAATTCCCATGGACAACATGCTTATCATCCAACCGCTCGTCGCGCTGATCGCCGGCATCCTGATCCTGATCATGCCGCGCCTGCTCAACTATGTCGTCGCGATCTATCTCATCGTCATCGGCGTGCTTGGCCTCTGGCCGCAGCTCGGCTCGCTCGGGACCTGAGGAATGAGCCTGGGCAGACGGGGAACGTGACGGGAAGATGGACGCGAGGTTACCGGGAATTCACTCGGTTTTTCTCAATACATATGATTATCTTTATGTATTGAGAAGCCATCCTGAAAGGAAACCCCATGCGCCCCTCCCTCCTCCTTCTCGCCAGCCTCGTTGTGGCGACGCCGGCACTGATGCAACCGGCCTCCGCTGCGGATCTACCGCCCGCCACCCGTGACGCGCTCTTCACGGCCCTGGCCGACGAGCATAATGCAGAGGCCTTCTACGCGGCCGTCATGGAGAAATTCGGTGATGTTCGCCCATTCAGCAACATTATCGTCGCCGAACAGCATCACGCAGAGCTACTCCGACAGGTCATGGAAACCCACGGCCTTGAAGCGGGCAACAATCCCAATATCGGCTCGGACGCAGTGCGGGCCACCGTGCCGGAGACCCTGGCCGAGGCCTGCGCCATGGGCGTGGAGGCCGAGATTGCCAACCGCGACTTGTACGGCAAGACCCTGTTGCCGGCTGCCACCGGCCATGACGACATCACAGCGGTCTTCATTGCGCTGCGCGACGCCTCGGAGAACAAGCATCTTCCCGCATTCCAGCGCTGTGGCGGCGAAAACGGCACTGCCGGTCACGGGCAGGGAAAGGGCCATGGAGCCGGTATGGGCCACGGAAACGGCCAGGGCGTGGGGAGCGGCATGGGGAGCGGCATGGGTCACAGCCAGCCCTGACGTTCCGCCCTGTCCCGAAAGACGCGGCTGACGCATTTATCCGGAATAAGGGCCCCGCACACAATCGGCGGGGCCAGGCGCGTCAGGCCACATCCCAGTGCAGCGGGAATTTCGGATTAAACACGGTGACTGGCCCCGCCCCGGTGAAGATCTTGACCGGGAACTCGACCGGCGCCTCGCGCTTGACGAGCGTAATCGTCTCCTCGTTCGCCGGCAGGCCATACCAGGCCGGGCCGTTCAGCGAGGTGAAGGCTTCCAGCTTGTCCAGCGCATTCTCCTGTTCGAAGACATGGGCAAGGCAGCTCATGGTGTTGATCGAGGTGTAGATGCCAGCGCAGCCGCAGGCGCATTCCTTCAGCGGGTCCACATGCGGCGCGCTGTCGGTGCCGAGGAAGAACCTGGCATCGCCGGAGACGGCCGCCTTGCGCAGGGCCTGGCGGTGGTTTTCGCGCTTGGCGACCGGCAGGCAGTAATAATGCGGCTGAATGCCGCCGACGAGAATGTCGTTGCGGTTGATGATCAGGTGATGGGTGGTGATCGAGCCTGCAAGATTGCGCTCGGCCGAACGGATATACTCAATGCCGTCCTCGGTCGTCACGTGCTCCATCGTGACCTTCAGCTCCGGCAGGCGGCGGCGCAGCGGATCGAGAACCGTATCGATGAAGAGCTTTTCGCGGTCGAAGATGTCGACCTCGGGCGTCGTGACCTCGCCATGGACGCAGAGCGGCAGGCCGACCTTGGCCATGCGCTCGAGTACTGGCATGGCCTTTTCCATGTCGCGCACGCCGCCATGCGAATTGGTCGTCGCACCGGCCGGATAGAGCTTCACCGCCGTGATCAAGCCGGAGCGTTTCCCCTCTTCCACGTCATCGGGATTGGTGTGCTCGGTGAGATAGAGCGTCATCAGAGGCTCGAAGCTGTCGCCAGCCGGCAACGCCTTCAGGATCCGCTCGCGATAGGCGCGGGCGTCCTCAGTCGTCACCACCGGCGGCACGAGGTTCGGCATGATGATGGCGCGGGCGAAGTGGCGGCTGGTGTCGCCGATCACACCCTCCAGCATGGCGCCGTCGCGCAGATGCAGATGCCAGTCGTCGGGGCGGCGGATGGTGAGGGATGACATGCGAAGGGCCTCCGGCTTGACGAGAACTCGCCGCCCTTAGCATGTCCACCTCGCCGGATCAAAGGATCAGGCGACCCGTTCGCTCGTGGAAACGACAGCCTTTTCCGCCTCCTCCGCCTGCTCGCGACGATCCTGCTCCATGATTGCCTGGATGCGCGGAAGCGCGCGCTCGAAGGCCGCCACGCAATCCGGATCGAACTGGGTACCAGCGCGGCCGAGAATATGTTCGACCGTGCGTTCGAAGCTCCAGGCCGGCTTGTAGGGCCGCTCGGTGGTCAGCGCATCGAAATTGTCGGCGATGCAGACAATGCGGCCTGAAATCGGGATCGCGGTCCCGACGAGGCGGTTGGGATAACCCTGCCCGTCCCAGCGTTCGTGGTGGCTTGCGGCAATCTCCGAGGCGAGCTGCAGCAGCGACGAATGTGAACGGCCGAGAATGTCGCTGCCGATCTGGGCATGGGCCTGCATCTGGCGATATTCCGCCTCGGTCAGGCGCCCCTGCTTCAGCAGTACGGTGTCGGGCATCGCGACCTTGCCGATGTCGTGCATGGGCGCTGCGAGCCTGATGTCGTGGCAGACCTGCCCCGGCAGTCCGAGCTCAAGGGCAATGGCTTCCGAATAGGCGGCGACACGCAGCGTGTGGCGGGCGGTCTCCGGATCCTTGTAGCCGGCGGCCAGCGTCAAACGGTGGATGATCTCCTGCTCGCGTTCGCGCAACTCGCCCACGGCCCGCTCGACCTCGCGGCGCAACCATTCGGCCTGGTCGGCAAGCTGGCGGCGGGCACGCGAGAGGCTGACGATGTTCTGCACGCGTGCCTGGAACTCGACGGGGTTCACCGGCTTGGTCAGGAAGTCGATCGCACCGGCATTCAGCGCCGCCATGCGGGTCGTCATGTCCTTGTCGGCCGTGACGAAGATGACCGGCACATCCGCATATTTCTCAAAGCGCACGATCTCGGTGTAGAGCTCGACGCCGTTGTAGACCGGCATCTGGTAGTCGATGATCGCGATATCGAAATCGAGCTCCGGCAAGGCCGAGAGCACCGCGTCGGGGCTCGCAAAGGGCAAGGCCTCGCAATGGTCCAGCTTGCCGACGAGTTTCGTCAGGAGCTTCAGATTGGTGCTATTGTCGTCCACCAACAAAATACGCATGAACGCCTCCGTGCTTATCAGGCAACCAGTTTGAACTTCAGTGCGAGGATTTCCTCGCCCAACATTTCGATATCGGCGGGTGCCGGGGTATGGCTCCGCAGCGCATTGGCCTTCACGGCCAGATCATTGAGGCCCACATTCGAGGCCGCACCCTTGATCGTGTGCAGGACGCGATCAATCTTTTCCGGGTCGTTGCGGCGAAGCGCCTCGTTCAATTCGTCGAGCAGGCCGCTCGCGTCGTCGAAGAAGGATTCCACCAGTTCCTGGAAGACCTCCTCGCCAAGCGCATCGACCAGTTCGGCGTGACGCGCTTCATCAAGGCCCTCGATCCCGAGGCCCGGCATCGACTGCAGCGGCATGTCCGCGAGATCCAGCTCCGGCAGTTCGAGCTTCTGAGGTGCCGTCGTCGTCGCGATCGGTGGCATGGTCTCTCGGGCCGAGGACGTGGCGTGAGCAATCATTTTCTTCAATCTCTCCAGTGTCACTGGCTTGGATTCAAAACCCTGCATGCCGGCATCGAGGCAACGGCGGCGGTCGTCGTCGGAGGCATTGGCGGTCATGGCGATGATAGGCGCGTCGGCAGAGGGACCGCGTTCCGCAATGATGCGCTTGGTCGCCTCAATGCCATCCATAACCGGCATCTGCATGTCCATCAGGATCAGGTCGAAGACCTGGTCGCGGGAGATCGACACGGCTTCGGCGCCATCATTGGCGATCTCGACATCCTGGCCGAGCCGCGCAAGGAAACGGGTGGCGACGATCTGGTTCACCTTGTTGTCCTCGACGAGCAGGATGCGGCAGCGCGGCAGGGTCTCTTCAGCCACCACCTTGGCAGCGATCCCGCTCGCCTCTTCGCGGGTCACCGGCACGACGGCCAGTTCGAACCAGAAGATGGAACCGACGCCCACGGTGCTGCTCATGCCGAGCTCGCCGCCGAGCTTCTCGACGATCTGCTTGCAGATGGTGAGACCGAGACCGGTTCCGCCATAACGACGGCTGATCGAGGCGTCGACCTGCGAGAAAGGCTTGAAGAGTTTGTCGAGGCCGGCCTCGTCGATGCCGATGCCCGTATCCTCCACCTCGAAGCGGATCATCAGCTTGCCTTCGCGGTAGAAGTCGCGCAGGCGCAATGTCACCGTGCCCTGATGGGTAAACTTGACGGCATTCGACAGGAGATTGAGCAGGACCTGGCGCAGACGCGTCGGGTCGGTCTTGACGTAGAGGGCCTGCAGGGAATCCGGCAGATCCAGGATCACCGTATTCTCGTGGTCGTCGGCGCGGCCCCTGAGGATACTGACAGTGCTCTCGGCCAGCGCGCAGACGTCGAAGGCGCGCTCCTCCAGCTCCAGCTTGCCGTGCTCGATTTTGGAGAAGTCGAGGATCTCGTTGATGATCTCCAGCAGCGCCTCGCCCGAGGAGCGGATCGTCTTGACGCTGGAGAGCGCGTCGTCGGGCAGCTCGGAAAGCTCAAGCAGTTCCGACATGCCGAGGATTGCATTGAGCGGCGTGCGGATCTCGTGGCCCATGGTCGCCATGAACTGTGACTTCGCCCGGTTGCCGGCATCCGCCCCCTCATAGGCTTCACTCAGCTGGTTCGCCATGACCTGCAGCTCGTGGCTGGATTGGCGCACAGAGCGCAGCTGGCGATTGAGCGTGACGACGAGGAACACCACCGACACCATCAGAAGAGTCAGCATGACGGTGGAGGTTCGTTCCAGATTGAGAATCGTCTGCCGGCTCTCGGCACGTTCATAGCTGACGCGGGTATTGGTGTAGAGGAGGAAATCCTCTGCGACGCGACCCAGCGTCACCATCGAGGCGCCGAGGGTTTTCAGCTCCTCGGTGCTCGGCCTGGTTCCCGCCGCATAGGCATCGAACATCGGCTGCTGGGCCTGGACGGCAGAGGTCACGCCGGCGATGAAGCTGCGGATCTTCTCGTCGCCCGAGAAATAGGTGCCGAACTTGGCCTGGTCGAGAATGGCGATGCGCGAATAGAGGATGTCGTAGCGCAGCGCCAGTTCGTTGAGGCGCTGCGGGTTCTGTTCGCCACTGCCCACATTCGCCAGGCTGTAGCTCAGCTGCCGCACTTCGCGGTCCAGCTGATAGACGGACCAGAGGGAATTCTCGCGCACCCCGTCTTCCATGATCCGGTATTGGCGCGCAATATCGACGAAGAGAACGAGGAGCACGATCAGGAGCACCGCAGACACGGTCTGCAGCACGAAGGCAACAGTGCCTCCGCCTGCAAATCTCCGTGCTTTGGCGCCTGTCAATGTCACTGGCCGACCTCGATTTCCTTGATCTGCCAGACGGAGCGCGAGAAATACTTCTCGTTATAGAGATCCGCGTTGAGGTCGAAGGGATAGACCAGCATCAGCGGACCCTTGTCGCGGACCGACATCAGCTTGCCATCGAGCTTGGTCGCGAGAATGGTGTCGAGCTTGGCGTCTTCGGCCGGCACATCGGCGGCGTAATCATTGAGCGCACGGACCTTGAGGCTCGTACCGGTTGCTCCGACGGTTGCGAGCACCTCGCGCAGCAGCGGGCCCTCGAAGGTCACCTTGCCGGTCGTCCAGGGCGTTTCCATCTCGCCCTTGCGGGACTTGAGCTTGTCCAGCATCGCCATGTCGAACTGGGCGGTGTCGCCGGCATTGGTATTGGAAATCTTACCCTTGACTGTGAGCACGACCGGTCCGGTCGGCGCCTCGAGCGCCAGGGCGGCTGTCGCAGAGAGAGCGCTTGCAAGAAGCGCAGCGATGATGCTCTTCATGTCTTTGACCCTTTGGGTTACGCTGAACGCAATTCGGGATGGACGGCGGCGGCGCCGAGATGATCCGCAAGCAGCTTGCGGAAGGCCACGGCCTCGACCGGCTTGTGCAGGAAGTCCGTGACGCCGGCGGCCTTCGCCTCCTCGCGCAGACGCGGTTCGTCATCTGCCGTCACCATCACCACCGGAACATTGCGGTAACGATCCATCAAGCGCACGGCGTCGACGAATTGCAGCCCGGACATGCCCGGCAGCAGATGATCGACAATCAGCATGTCGAAATGTTCGGCATGGCACAGCATGAGCGCCGTGTTGCCATCGCCGGCAACCTTGATCTCTTCGACGGTCACCTTCTTTGCGAGATGCTTGATGATCATCGCATTGGTGGGATTGTCTTCCACAATCAGTATAGACATTTCACTACCCCCATAACACGCCCAGCCTGGGCTCCGCAGGGGCTCTCGACCCGGCGGGTACTGCGTTAACCTTTCATGGAGGAGTTGTATCAGGAGGAGGCTGAGATTGGCTGAACCAAACCGGTACAATTTTACCGATGACGCATTTAATTAGAACTTAATAATTTTCGAAGGTCCGGCTGCGCCCACGAAGAGGGAACCCTCAGAACAGGTTGAAGGTAAAATCGGCGGCTCGGCTGCGTTCGATGATCAGCCTGCCATTCGGCAAATCATTGCCTTCGACTTTCGCTTCAATCTGTGCCGGGGTGAGACCGTAATGGGTCCAGCGTGCCACAAGCCGGCGCTCCAGCTCGGCGATCGGCGGGGCAACCATCACGGTGAGGTCGAAGAGATCCGCCAGACTTGCCCACCGCCCCTGCTGCAACAGCAGATAATTGCCCTCGGCAATGACGATATGATCCTCCGCCCCAATGCATCGGGCAGCCGCAATCGCAAGCTCCCGGTCGCGATCAAAAACGGGAACGAAGACCTCGCCGCCGGCCTTCACGGCCCTCAGGAGATCGCCCAGGCCACGGACATCGAACGTGTGGGGAGCGCCCTTGCGCGCAAGATCGCCGCGCTCTTCGAGGATTGCATTGTCGAGATGGAAGCCATCCATCGGCAGGACGGCACTGCGCTGCCCCTTATCTGCCAGGATATCGTGCAGCTGATCCGCCAGTGTCGACTTTCCGGCCCCGGGCGGACCGGCGACGGCGACGAGCAGACGGGCGCCATGCTGCGCCCGTCGTTCGATTTCAGACAGAAGTTCGTCCAGGGCCGGCGTCATGCGGCCTGCTCGACCTCGGGGGCGGGACGCGCGCCGGTCATGAAGGCGACGGCATCCGACATGGTATAGTCCTTCGGATTGATGACGCAGAGGCGCTTTCCAAGACGGTGGACATGAATGCGATCTGCCACCTCGAAGACATGCGGCATGTTGTGGCTGATCAGAACGATCGGCAGGCCGCGCGAACGCACGTCGAGGATCAACTCGAGAACCTTGCGGCTTTCCTTGACACCGAGTGCCGCCGTCGGCTCGTCGAGAATGATGACCTTCGAGCCGAAGGCCGCGGCACGGGCAACGGCAACGCCCTGGCGCTGGCCACCCGACAGCGTCTCGACCGCCTGGTTGATGTTCTGGATGGTCATCAGGCCGAGCTCGGAGAGCTTGTCGCGGGCGATCTTCTCCATCGCCGGACGGTCAAGCTTGCGGAAGACGCTGCCCATGACGCCCGGCTTGCGAAGCTCGCGGCCAAGGAACATGTTGTCGGCGATCGACAGCGCCGGCGACAGCGCGAGGTTCTGGTAGACAGTCTCGATGCCGGCCTTTCGGGCCTCGATCGGCGAGCGGAAGTTGATCGGCTTGCCTTCGAGGCGGATCTCGCCCTCGTCCGGCGTGACAGCGCCCGAGATCGCCTTGATCAGCGAGGACTTGCCGGCACCGTTGTCGCCGATGACCGCGAGGATCTCGCCCGGATAGAGGTCGAAGTCGGCATTATCCAGAGCGGTCACCCGGCCGTAACGCTTGACCAGACCGCGGGCGGTGAGAATGGGTTCCTGGGTCATCAGCCTGCTACCTTTCTGATCCACTGGTCGACTGCGACGGCAGCGATGATGAGCACACCAATCAAGAGATAGGTCCATTGCGGGTCCGTGCCGATCAGGCGCAGACCGAGCTGGAACACGCCGACGATCAAGGCGCCGAAGATCATGCCGAGGATCGAACCGCGACCGCCGAAGAGCGAGATACCGCCGATCACCACAGCCGTGATCGATTCGATATTGGCAAACTGTCCGGCTGTCGGCGAGACGGAACCGATACGGCCAATCAGGACCCAGCCGGCAAAGGCACAGATCAGACCCGAGAGCGTGTAGACCGACACCAGCATGCGCTTGACGTTGACGCCGGCGAGTTCTGCCGCGTCCGGGTCATCGCCGACGGCATAGACGTGGCGGCCCCAGGCGGTGTGGTTGAGCACGTACCAGAGGATGGCCACCAGCAGCACCATGGCGATAACGCCATAGGTCAGCACTGCGCCACCCAGACGGAGGTTTTCACCGAAGAACTTCAGGATCGGCGCATTGGCGTCGATGTCCTGGCTGCGGATCGTCTCATTGGCGGAATAGAGAAAGTTGGTGGCGAGCACGATCTGCCACATGCCGAGCGTGACGATGAAGGGCGGCAGCTTCATGCGCGAGACGAGCAGGCCGTTGATGAAACCGCAGAGCGCGCCGACACCCAGGCCGCAAAGGACCGCCAGTTCGGGCGGCAGACCATAACGAAAGGCGAACTGGCCCATGACGACAGAGGACAGCACCATGATCGCGCCGACCGACAGGTCGATGCCCGCCGTCAGGATGACCAGCGTCTGGGCCGCACCGACGATGCCGACGATTGCGACCTGCTGCAGGATCAGCGTCAGGGTGAAGGCGGAGAAGAACTTGCCGCCGAGAATGAGACCGAAAGCGGCGATCGACGCGACAAGAACGATCAGAGCCACGGCGGCCGGATTGGAATGAAGGAAATGCTGAAAGCGCTCCAACAGCGTGCGCTCGTGGCGGTCGAACGAGGCGACCTGCGTGGAGCTCGACGACAGGACTTTCTCAAATTCCTGCGGAGTGCGCGTTTCGGGATTGGCCGGCTGCATGGGTCATCCTCCCTGCCGTTGTCTCAAATTTTTACATGAAGGATACGCCCGGCCTGCCGCCGCGCAAGGCCGGGCGTTGCGCCTACCGGCAGGAGACAAGCTCCCGCCGGCGTTTCAGTTCAGGCGCAGGAGGCTCAGATCAACCCCAGCACTTGTTCATGCCTTCGGTGGTGTCGATCGACTCGACGCCAGCAGCCGGCTTGTCGGTGACGAGGGCAACGCCCGTGTCGAAGAAGTTCTTGCCTGCGGTGGCGGCCGGCTTTTCACCGGTGTCGGCAAACTTCTTGATGGCCTCGATGCCGAGAGCCGCCATCAGCAGCGGATACTGCTGGGACGTTGCACCGATGACGCCGTCCTTGACATTCTTGACACCCGGGCAACCGCCGTCAACCGACACGATCAGGACGTCCTTTTCCTTGCCAACAGCCTTGAGGGCTTCATAGGCACCGGCAGCGGCCGGCTCATTGATGGTGTGGACGACGTTGATGGACGGGTCCTTCTGGAGAAGGTTTTCCATGGCGGTGCGGCCGCCTTCTTCGTTGCCGTTGGTGATGTCATGGCCGACGATGCGCGGATCGGTTTCGTCGCCGATCTTGTTGATGTCGGCAACGTCGATGCCGAAGCCCTTCATGAAGCCCTGGTTACGCAGGACGTCGACCGACGGCTGCGAGGGGGTCAGGTTGAGGAAGGCGATCTTGGCGTCCTTGGCAGCGTCGCCGAGCGAGGCTGCAGCCCACTTGCCGATCAGCTCGCCAGCGAGAAGGTTGTCGGTGGCAAAGGTCATGTCGGCGGAATCGATCGGCTCCAGGGGCGTGTCGAGGGCGATGA
>JARXAK010000068.1 GCA_029865885.1 Rhizobium sp.
CAAGCACTTCCTCGTCGTTCTTCTTCAGGCCATGGCGGCTGTCGATCAGCACATAGACGCGCTTCAGCGTCGCGCGCCCCCGCAAATAGTCGAAGACCAGCTTCGTCCAGGCATCCACATGCTCCTTCGGCGCCTGCGCATAGCCGTAGCCTGGCATGTCGACGAGCGCCATCGGCGGCAGGTCGCCGCCCTGGCCGGAATAGCCGTCGGGCACGAAATAGTTGAGCTCCTGCGTACGGCCCGGCGTATTGGAGGTACGTGCCAGTCCCTTCTGGCCGACCAACGCATTGATCAGCGACGACTTGCCGACATTCGAGCGTCCGGCAAAGGCCACTTCGAGTGGTCCTTCCGGCGGCAGGAACTCCATCGAGGGAACGCCGCGGATGAAGATCCAGGGGCGGCCGAAGAGCGGCTGGTCGGGCTTGTCGTGTGTTTCGGTCATGGGTCGGGCCTTTCTTGAGCCGGACAGATCCGGGTTTTGGCCCGGAAAGTCAAGCCGCAGCGGTCGGGACGGGTCGCGACGCCTGCCGCGCGTGGCTGATCAGATAGGTAAAGAGGGCGGCCATGACGAGCGCACCGCCGAGGATGGTGCGGCCCGACGGGATCTCGTTGTGCAGGATTACCATCCAGACCGGAGCGAGGATCATCTCGGCGGTGCCGAGAAGGGCTGCAAGCGCCGACGGGATCATGCGCGCCCCCGTGACATAAAGTGCCATGCCGAGCCCGAGATTGAGTGCGCCAAAGCAGAAGAGAAGGGCGAGATCCTGTCCGCCGACGGCAAAGGCGCCGGCCTGGGTGGCGGCAATCGCCGACGCGATGAAGGATCCGCCACAGGCAGCCGGCGTCATCCGGATACCGGGATAGCGGCGGGTGAGCACCGTCATGCAGGCGAAGATCGCCGGAATGGCGGCGGCAAGCGTCAGCCCGAGGATCGAGCCGCCGTCACCGATCGAGGCCGAGACCATGATGCCGACACCGAGGATGACGGCGAAGATTGCGCCCCAGGTGACCGGGGTGATCGGCTCGCCAAGTACAATACGGGCGAGAAGGGCTGCAAACAGCGGGATCGAGGCCATGAACAAAACGACATTGGCGACTGGCGTCATCGTCACCGCGAGCACGAAGAATGTGGAGACGAGCGCGAAGCCGACGGCGATGAAGAAGCCGGGCCAGCCCATGGCACGGAAGAGGCGGACCGTGCCGTCGATCCGGTCGCGGATCAGCATGAAGGCGAGGAGAAAGAGGCCAGCGAACAGGCAGCGCCAGAAGACGATCGTCCAGCCGTCCGTAACGCCGATGAAACGCTGGATGGCGCCACCATAGCTCCAGGCGATGGCGGAGCCCAGGACAAGGGCGATCCCGAGAAAGGAGCGTGGCGTGGAGGCAGTGTCGGTCATCGGTTCATCCAGGCGCAAAGAGAAAGCCCCGGCATGGCCGGGGCTCTGAAGTCACTTGGTCTGGGCCGGCTTTCGGCGGAACATGTTGCCGATGTTCTTGAACAACTCGATCTCGACGCCGTGGCGCTTCATGATCAGCGCCTGCTGCAGGATCGAGAGCGTGTTGTTCCAGGCCCAGTAGATCACCAGACCGGCTGGGAAGGTGCCGAGCATGAAGGTGAAGATGACCGGCATCCAGTTGAACAGCATCGCCTGGGTCGGGTCCGGCGGCGTCGGGTTCATGCGCATCTGCATCCACATGGTGACGCCCATGATGATCGGCCAGACGCCGAGATGCAGGAAGGTCGGCGCATCGAAGGGCAGGAGGCCGAAGAGGTTGATGAAGGTCGTCGGATCGGGCGCCGAAAGGTCCTGGATCCAGCCAAAGAACGGCGCATGGCGCATTTCGATGGTGACGTAGATGACCTTGTAGAGGGCGAAGAAGACAGGGATCTGCAGGAGCACCGGCCAGCAGCCGGCAACCGGATTGATCTTCTCTTCCTTGTAGAGCGCCATCATCGCCTGCTGCAGGCCCATGCGGTCGTCCGCAAACTTGGTCTTCAGCTCTTCGAGCTTCGGCTGCACGCGCTTCATGTTGGCCATGGAGGCATACTGCTTGTTGGCAAGCGGGAAGAACAGGAGCTTGACGACGATGGTGGTCAGCAGAATGGCCACGCCGAAATTGCCGACCAGATGGAAGAAGTAGTCCATCAGGTGGAACATCGGCTTGGTGATGAAGTAGAACCAGCCCCAGTCGATCATCAGGTCGAACTTCGGAATGCCGAGGTTTTCCTGATAGCTGTCGATGACCGGGACCTGCTTGGCGCCGGCAAACAGCAACGTCTTGACCGTGGTGCTCTGGCCGGCGGGAATGCTGACGGCATCGTTCTTGTAATCCGCCTGGAAGCGGGTCTGGCCATCGGTGAAGTGGGAGAAGCGCGATTCGTAGGGAAGCGTCTGCTGCGGAATGAGCGATGCGGCCCAATACTTGTCGGTGATGCCGAGCCAGCCACCGGTCGCCTTGGCGTTTGTGACCGCTGCTTCCTCGACGTCGGTATAGTCATGCTCGACCAGGCTGCCTTCGGTTCCGAGAACACCCAGGAAGCCTTCATGCAGAACGAAGATCGAAGGCGTAGAAGGCTTGTTGTAACGCGTGACGCGGCCATAGGGCGCAAGGCTTGCCGATGCAGCGCCGTTGTTCACGATCTTGTCTTCGATCGTGAACATATAGTGTTCGTCGACGGCGATCGTGCGGGTGAAGGTCAGGCCGGCTTCGTTCGTGTAGGTCAGGGTGACCGGCGTGCTTTCCGTAAGCTTGGCGCCTTCAGGCGCCGTCCAGACGGTGTTCGGACCCGGAGCCGATCCGGCATTTTCGCCGGCGATGAAGCCGAGTTCGGCGAAATAGGCATCGCGTGTCTCTGCCGGATTGAAGAGCGTGACGATCGGGCTCGTCGGATCAACGGTCTCGCGATAGGCCTTGAGCTTCAGGTCGTCGAAACGGGCGCCGGTCAGGTTGATCGAGCCGGCCAGATCCTGGGTCTCGATGATTACGCGTGCGGTCTTGGCGACGGCAGCGTCACGGCTTGCTTCCGGATTGGCAGCCGCACTCGCCGGCAGGCTGCCATCAACCGTCGCGGCCGGCGTCGTCGCCTGCTGCTCGGCCTGCGCCTGCTGCTGGGCGATCTGTGCCTCCTGGGCCTGACGCTGTGCCTCGATGCGCGGGTTCATATAGAAGAACTGCCAGGCGAGGACGATCACCACCGATAAGGCAATCGCGATGAAATAGTTGCGGTTGTTCTGCATCACTCTTTCCTGGGAGCGGTCTTGTTGGACCGGGTGTTGTTCGTCTGGCGATGCTCGATGCGCAGGACCAGTTGCCGGGACAACTGATCGAAAGGCACATCCAGCACCTCGCGCCGGGCGACAATGACATAGTCGTGTCCCGGCTGCATTGCAAACGCCGCATTCAGTCGCACGGCTTCTTTCAGCCTGCGCCGCATGCGGTTTCGTTCCACTGCATTGCCGTGTTTCTTGGTGACCGTAAAGCCCACGCGGGGCGGCGCGTCATCCTTGCGGTCGAGAACCTCCAGAAGGAAGGTGCGACCCTTGCGCGCTTCGCCGTGCCTGACGGCGAGGAACTGAGGCCGGCTCTTGAGCCGGCCAACAGGTTTCTTGGAGTCTGTGGACGTCATGGGCCCGTCAATCTCGTCGGGCTCATCCGGCCTTAGGCCGACAGCTTGGCGCGACCGCGAGCGCGGCGGGCGTTGAGCACCTGACGGCCGCCCTTGGTGGCCATACGCGCACGGAAGCCGTGGCGGCGCTTGCGAACAAGCTTGGAAGGTTGGAAAGTACGCTTCGACATTTATTTAATACCGCGGTGTGCGGCCCTTCTTGGATGTGCAAATTGCAACAGCGTTTTGGTTCGTCGCACGGGTAAGCGCCGCCGGGCGCCTGTTTCCGAACGTGCGCGGCTTATAGTGTCAGGGCGCGCAGGAGTCAATCAGCCCGGCCTTGAGGCTTTATCCTGGGAACAAAGGCGAAAAACCTCGCCCTGCCACACATCCGCCATGCCGATTCCGTCGTTAACATGACCAAACTTTCATGTTTCTTCGCAGCCTGCACATGGTAGGCATTGCGAGACTGCATTAGACTGGCGTGACATTGCCCTGGGCGCGCCACGATCTGGGGTGTTGCGGATAGGGACGACAGGAACGAGGGCCGATGTTCGACCGGCAGGACAGCAATCTGCAGGCCGACCTCTCCGGGAGGTATGCCATGCCGTCCCGTATCCGCGGGTTATCCGGCAAGCTCCTGTGGCTCACCATCGCCTTCGTCATGCTGGCCGAGATCCTGATCTTCGCCCCTTCTGTCGCCACCATGCGCCAACGCTGGCTGCAGGATCGGCTGAACACGGCTGCGGCCGCCGGTGTTGTGATTGACGGCCTGCAGCCGCTCGAACTGCCGCGCGGTGTCCAGGAGGACACGCTTGCAACGACAGGCACCAAGGCGATCGTGCTTCGCAAGGACGGCACCTCGCGGCTTCTTGCCGTCACCGAAATGCCGAACGAGGTGGATGCCGCCTTCGACCTGTCGCAGTATTCGGAGCTTGGGTCTATCCGCGATGCCTTCTATACGCTGGTTTTCGGCGGGGATCGGCTGCTGCGCGTCTACGGACCGATCGGCGACAATCCGGATGTGATCGTCGAAATCGTCATGGACGAGGGGCCGCTGCGAAAGGCCATGCTCGGCTATGCCCGCAACATCCTGATCGTCTCGCTGATCATCTCGGTCATTACCGCCTTCCTGATGTTCCTCGCGATCAACCGCGTGATGATCATGCCGGTGCGGCGGCTGGCCCGCAGCATGCAGGTCTTTGCGGAGAATCCGGAGGATCCGTCCCGCGTTCTGTCCAACACGCTCGGCAATGACGAGATCGCGGTCGCAGGACGGCACCTGTCACGCATGCAGGACCAGTTGCAGAAGACGCTGCGCCAGCAGAAGACGCTGGCCGAACTCGGTCTCGCCGTCTCCAAGATCAATCACGATATGCGCAATATCCTCGCCTCGGCCCAGCTGATGTCGGACCGACTGGTCGATGTCGAGGATCCCCTGGTCAAGAGCTTCGCACCGAAGCTGCTGCGCACCATCGACCGGGCCGTCGGTTATACCAGCGAGGTTCTCTCCTACGGCCAGACATCGGAAGCCGAGCCCCGCCGTCGCCGCTTCCTTCTGTCTGAGGTCTGCCAGGAGGTCAGGGATCTCCTGCATCTCAGTCACGAGACGGGAATCGAATTCGTCGACAATGTCGGCTCCGAGATCGAGGTGGATGCCGACAGCGAGCAGCTCTTCCGCGTGATCCACAATATCTGCCGCAACGCCGTCCAGGCCCTGGCCGCCTTTACAACCGACGATCCCGACCATGTCCGCCGCATCACGGTCTCGGCGCAGCGGACCGGTTCGGTGGTTGCGATCGTCATCGACGACACCGGCCCCGGCATGCCG
>JARXAK010000116.1 GCA_029865885.1 Rhizobium sp.
GGTTGAGGGGTCGATACCGACGCGACAGCGCGTGCGTAGTCTTGTTCGGCTTTGACGGCTGTTGCCGTGTTGCCGTTGCCCATTGCCGTGAGCTTGGTGGCGTGGGCGTCGATCGCGGTCTTGAGGGCTGCGCATCGGGCAAACCACGGCTTCGCATCGCAAAATGGCACCGCCGCCTTGGCCGCCGCCAGCTCGATCGCCTGCACTTCCTTCAAAATGTCGTTGGGATGAATGATGTCGGGATCGAACTTGATCTGGAAGGAGGCATTGGCCGGGCAGATTTCGGTAATGCCCTTGATGCCGGCCTGCCGGATGCCGCTGGTCATCGACATCGAATTGAAGAAGGCATCGAGGGACATTTCGTCCGAGCATTCGACGAACAGATGTTCGTCGCCGCCGAATGTATATCGCATGGGCATCACGCAACCTCCTTTGGTGGAACAGCGGTCTGGAACGCGGTGTCCAGCCAGGGTTCGAGGAACCGGGTGTGGACATCGCCAGAGGCGACGGCGGGGTCCGCGGCCAGCGCCTGGTGCAATGGGATGGTCGTGGCGAGCCCCTTGATCTCCAGGGTCTGAAGCGCCTCGCTCAGGCGGGCGATGCAGCTTTCGCGGGTCTCGCCCCAGACAATCAGCTTGCCGAGCAGCGAGTCATAGAAGGGCGGCACCTGATAGCCGGCATAGAGCATGGTGTCGAAGCGGATGCCCTCGCCTTCCGGAACCGTCAGCGCCTCGATCGTGCCGGGTGCCGGCAGGAAGCCGCGCGCCGGGTCCTCGGCATTGATGCGGCATTCGATGGCATGTCCCTGGACCTTGATCTCGTTCTGGCGGACCGAAAGCCTGGCGCCGCCGGCAATGCGGATCATTTCCTGGACGAGATCGATGCCCGTCACCAATTCCGTCACCGGATGCTCGACCTGGATACGGGTATTGACCTCGATGAAATAGAATTCGCCGCTCGCCTCGTCATAGAGATACTCGACCGTGCCGGCGCCGCGATATTTGACCTCGCGGGCAAGCGCGACCGCACTGGCGCAGAGCTTCGCGCGCACGGCATCCGGCAGGCGGAAGGCAGGTGCCTCTTCCCAGACCTTCTGCCGGCGACGCTGCAGCGAGCACTCGCGCTCGAAGCAGTGAACCGCATCCACGCCGTCACCGAGCACCTGGACCTCGACATGCCGGGCCCGCGTGATGACCTTTTCGACATAGAGCCCGCCGTCACCGAAGGCGGCGAGCGCTTCGGCGGAGGCCTGGGGGAAATGGCGTTCGAAATCCTCCATGGTCTCGGCGATGCGGATGCCGCGACCACCACCACCGGCAGCCGCCTTGATCATCACCGGAAACCCGATCCCGGCGACAACAGCGCGGGCGGCGTCGAGATCGTCGATGCGACCATCCGATCCGGGAACGGTCGGCACACCGGCAGTCTTCGCGACCTTGCGGGCCTCGACCTTGTCGCCGAGCAGCCGGATGGCATCCGCACTCGGCCCGATGAAAATGAGGCCTGCATCCACCACCGCTTGCGCGAAAGCTGCGTTTTCCGACAGGAAGCCATAACCCGGATGAACCGCATCGACACCCGTCTCCACAGCCGCCTTCATCACCGCTGCGATATTGAGATAGGACTTGGCGGCAGAGGGCGGCCCGATCTCGACCGAAGCATCGGCCATCTTCACCGCCAGCATGTCGCGGTCGGCGGCGGAATAGACCTGCACGGTGCGGATGCCGAGGGCCTTTGCGGCCCGGATGATCCTGACCGCGATTTCCCCCCTGTTGGCGACAAGGATAGAGCGGATGGTCATGCCTCGACCTCGGCAATCACCTGGCCCGCCATGATCGGCTCGTTGTCTTCGGCGATGAAGACGACGGCTGCACCGGCGACATCGGCGCGGATCTCGTGAAACGTCTTCATCACCTCGATGAGGCCGATCACATCGCCAACGGCGATGGTTTCGCCATCGGCCTTGAACGTGGCGGCATCCGGAGCCGGCTTGCGGTAGAAGGTGCCGGGAAGTGGCGATCTGATCTCGAGCTTGCTCATCTTTGTCTCCGGTTACTTGATGATTTCGGACAGGGGCGCGATGCGAATGCCTTCCGCGACCAGCGCCTCACGCATCTGGCGGACGATATCGAGTGCGCCGAGCGTGTCGGAATGGAAGCAGATGCTTTCAAAGGGGATGTCGATGTCCTTGCCGGTCACCGTCGTGACGGTGCCATGCGTACAGGCGCGCACCACCTTGCGGGCAATCGCTGCAGCATCCGGGCGTCCGACATCGCGGGTGAAGACAATCGATCCGCTCTCGTCATAATCCCGGTCGGCATAGAATTCGCGCACGACGGGCTGGCCGGCTTCGATCGCTGCCCTTTCTGTGGCAGACCCTGCCATGCACAGCACATAGGCATTGGGTGCGACGGTGCGCATGTACTGGACGAAGATCTGCGCCAGTTCGGGATTGACGGCCATCTCCATGTAGAGCGCACCATGCGGCTTCACATGCTGGAGGCTCGCGCCGTGACGGCGGGCAAATTCGCGCAAGGCTCCGACCTGATAGACCATGTCGTTGACCAGTTCGCGGGCCGTGCCATTGATCTTGCGACGACCGAAACCCTGCAGATCGTCATAGCCGGGATGGGCGCCGATCCCGACGCCATGCTGGACGGCGGTGCGCACAGTATGGTCCATCAGATTGGGGTCACCGGCATGAAAGCCCGTCGCGATATTGGCGGAGCTGATCAGCCCCATCAGCACATCGTCGTCCGTATCCCCGACGCGCCAGCGACCAAAGGCTTCGCCCATATCGCAATTGATGTCCACGACTTCGAGTGCCACGTTTCGTCCCTGCCTTGCCTGATTTTTGCGCACAAGCTGATGGTGCTTTTGTTTTGGTCAGAAAAGGGTAGGAAGAATTAATTCATTTGAAAAATTCTATTTTCAGAAGCACCATATCGAAAATTCAGATGGTGGCACGATCGAGCTCCAAAGCCGAATGGCTCTTGAAATGAGGGATTTGGCGAGAGGTCGCCCTGGTTGCGCGGCAGATGATTTCAATTTTTCGGAATGTTCATCTGATTTTCCAATGCAGGATATCCGCGAAACAGAATGGAACTGTGATGTCGCTCAGCCTTCGCCAAATTCGCTACTTCGTCGCAACGGCAGAAGCGGGCCAGGTGTCCCAGGCCGCCGTCAACCTGGCGATCTCGCAATCGGCGGTGACAACCGCGATCAAGGATCTGGAAGAGACGATTGGCGCTGCTCTCTTTGAGCGCACGCCGCATGGAATGGATCTGACCGGCGCCGGTCGGCGGTTTCTGTCTCAAGCCTATGAGATCCTGCAGAAGGTCGAGGAGGCGACACAGCTCAGCCTCGTTTCGGAAGAGGTCACCGGCACGCTCAGCATCGCGGCGACCTATACCGTCATCGGCTATTTCCTGCCCTTCCATATCGAGCGGATGAAACGCCAGTTTCCAGGCCTGTCGATCCAGCTCTTCGAGATGAACCGGGAATCGGTCGAGGAAGGGCTGCTGGCCAATCGCTACGACATCGCCGTGATGCTGACCTCCAACATCCTCAATCCGGAGCTGGTCGCCGAAAAACTCCTGAGTTCGCAGCGCCGCCTCTGGGTGCCGGCACGCCACCGATTGCTGAGCGAAAGCCAGATCGGTCTGAAGGAGGTGGCCGAAGAAGACTACATCATGCTGACAGTGGACGAGGCCTCGCACAGTTCGATGAAATACTGGAGCCAGACCCCCTATCTGCCGAAGATATCCTTGCGCACGTCCTCGGTTGAAGCTGTGCGTTCGCTGGTGGCAAACGGCCAGGGCGTGGCAATCCTGTCGGACATGGTGCATCGCCCCTGGTCGCTGGAAGGCCGACGGATCGAGACGATCACGCTGACCGACCCGATCCCCTCCATGGATGTCGGCCTTGCCTGGAAACGCAATGCGGAGTTCAGTCAGGCCATGGAGGCCGTCAGATCCTATTTCCGCCGCTCGTTCGACGTGCCCGAATGAGGCAAACCTTATCGCCAGCCTCTTGCGGCACAGACCGCGACATGGGGACGAGATGGGTTTGGGTCACAGTCGAATCATGGAGCGCTCTGTTCTTCTGGGTTAAATCGGGCTCTCGCTCGCCTTATTCGCTCGATCAACGATCCACCGCGCCAGCCACGCGCAGACCATTAGCTGGATCTGGTGAAAAAGCATCAGCGGCAACACGATCGCACCGACCGACTGGCCGGCAAAGATAACACCGGCCATCGGCACACCGCTCGCCAGACTTTTCTTCGAGCCACAGAAGATCGCGGTGATCCGGTCCTCCCGGCTGAAGCCGAAAAGCTTCGATCCGAATGCCGTAATCAACAGCACCACGAGAAGCAGGAGGATATCGAGACCGATCACCAAGGTGAGGTCGGCAGTCGAAAACTCGAACCAGATGCCCTCGATCACGGCGTTCGAGAAGGCAAGATAGACGACCATCAGGATCGAACCGCGATCGACGGGCGCAAGCAGCGACTTGCGGGCCCGGATCCAGTCACCGATGAAAGGCTGCAACAGCTGGCCAAGCACGAAGGGCGCGAACAGCTGCAACAGGATCTTCCAGATCATGTCCAGCGACACCCCGACATGACCGCCTGCCGAGAAGAGGACCGCAACAAGCGCCGGCGTCAGGAACATGCCGAGAATGTTCGACGCGGAGGCGGCACAGATGGCCGCCGGCACATTGCCACCGGCAATCGAGGTAAACGCGATCGACGACTGCACCGTTGACGGCAAGACGCAGACATAGAGAAGGCCGAGATAGAGCGCCGGCGGGATCAACCAGGGGGACAGAAAGCCCAGCAGCAGACCGAGCAGAGGAAAGACCACGAAGGTGACCGCGAGGATGAAGCTCTGAAGGCGCCAGTGCAGGAAGCCCGCCACGACCACATCGGTCGAAAGGCGTGCACCATGCAGGAAAAACAAGAGCGCAACTGCCAGATTGGTTGCAAGGCCGAACCATTCCGCAGGCTCTCCGGAGATCGGCAAAAGGCTTGCCAGAACAACCATGGCGACGAGCAGCTGCGTGAAAGTATCTGGTAGGAAGCGTTTCATCTGAGGCTCCGGTCGGATCTGGACAGATGGCCGAGACTAGTTATCGTTAAATTCGATGCAAGAAATAACAGTCATCGGAAAACGTGATATGCTCGACCTCGTTCACTTGCGCAGTTTCGTGTCGATTGCCCAGCTCGCCAGCTTCACCCATGCCAGCCAGAAACTAGGCCTGCGACAGTCGACCGTCAGCCAGCACCTGCAGCGCCTCGAAGAGGTGCTTGGCCGTCGCCTGCTTGACCGCGACACCCACGGCGTGCGTTTGACGGCTGACGGCGAAGCCCTTCTTCCGCATGCCCGGCAACTTCTATCGCTGGAACGGCAGACGGCGTCCCTCTTCGAGGCCGCCCAGCCACGCGGCCGATTGCGGCTCGGCATCTCCGAAGATCTGGTCTCCGGCCAGCTTCCGGCACTCCTGCAGGACTTCATCGCCGACTATCCTGCCGTCGAGCTCCATCTGACGGTGGCGCTGTCCAAGGATCTCGCCGACATGCAGGACAAGGGCGAACTCGACCTGGTCTTTGCAAAACGCCGATTGGGCGATCGCCGTGGTGAGCCGATCCTGCGCGAACCGCTCGTCTGGCTCGCAGCAGATCCAGACACGGTTCTGGCAAAACCCATCCTGCCGCTGATCGTCTTTCCACCACCGAGCCTGACACGAACACTCCTGATGGAGGCGCTGGAACGCGCCGGGCAACCCTGGCGGATCGTCTGTTCCTGCCAGAGCCTGAGCGGCCTGACCGCTGCAGCACGAGCCGGAATGGGCGTCCTTGTCCAGCCGCGCAACCTCGCTCCATCGGGGCTGCGGGAACTGCCTCCTTCCGCCCTGCCGACGATCGAGGATGTCGAATTCATCCTCGTGGCATCTCCCGCCGCAGATCGCAACACGATCGCGGCCTTTACCCGCCTCGTCCGGGAAAGGGTGGCAAACGGCCTTCACCCCGCCCGCTAAGCCCCTCGTCAGCTTTTGATCAAAAAGCGCTTGACGGCTCTCGATCGTGATGTTTGGATAAGTGGATACAAAAATCCAGTGAGCCAAACATGCCGATATCGACCACCGCCACGGCGCATCTTGCCTCGACGGCCGAGCAGGAGGCCTATCTCCACCTGCAGCGCGCCTTGCGGATCGGTCGCTACAAGCCGGGCGAGCGGTTGATCCCGGAAGAGATCGCAACCGAGATCGGCATGAGCCGCATGCCGGTTCGCGAAGCCTTCCGGCGGCTCGCGGCCGATGGTTTGGTGACGCTGCGCCCCAATCGCGGCTGTGTCGTCGCTGGCCTGACGCTCGACGAAATCCATGAAACCTTCGAAATTCGCTCCGTGCTTGAAGGCCTTGCCGTACGTCTCGCGACACCGCGCATGAATGCGGAGACATTCGAGGAACTGGATCGGCTGCTGGAGCGCATGGAACGCGCCGGACAGTCGGGCAGCAGCGACTGGGTCCTGCGCCATCAGGAATTCCACGCGCTCATTTATAACCTGAGTGGTCGCCCGAAGCTGATCCGCCAGATCACCGCGCTGCATGTGGCGATCGAGCCCTACATGCGCATCTGGTTCGATTATGTCGACAAGCCTCTCTCGGCCCGTGAGGAGCATCAGAAGCTGATCGACGCCTTCCGGTCAGGCGATGCCCGCCATGCCGAAGCGGTCATGCAGGACCACATCATAGAAACGGCATCCATGCTTGCCGATTACGCCAGTCCCGGGCGGCCCTGAGCCCAGCCTGAAGATATGTCCGTAGCCGGGGGAACATCCGGCACGGATGGGGAACCGCCGTTATCCACGGCACAACAACGAAGAGGAAAAGTCATGACGATCAATCGCATGGCAGCGCTTACGGCTGTCTTCACCACACTTGCATTCGGCCAGGCGGCTCTGGCACAGGATGCGCCGAAATCCATCAAGATCGCGACCGAAGGCGCCTACGCGCCGTGGAACTTCACAACGGCGGACGGCAAGCTCGACGGCCTCGAAGTCGAGTTGGCAAACGATCTTTGCGCCCGCATGAAGATCACCTGCGAGATCGTCGCCCAGGATTGGGATGGCCTTATTCCCTCGCTGACCGTCGGCAAGTTCGATGTCATCATGGCGAGCATGTTCATCACCCCGAAGCGCCTGGAAACCATCGACTTCACCCAGCCCTATGCTGTGGACCCCTCAGGCTTTGCCATCGCCAAGGACAGCGACCTCGGCAAGCTCGGCATCTCCGCCGAAAAGTTCAAGCTGGAGGATGAGGCTGCGGCGATCGCGGCCATCGACAAGCTGAAGCCGCTGCTCAAGGGCAAGATCGTCGGGGTTCAGGCAGCCACCACGAACCTCGACTTCGTCAAGAAATACTTCGGTGACACCGTCGAGATCCGCGAATACAAGACCACCGAACAGCACGATCTCGACCTCGCTGCTGGCCGCATCGACGCCCTCTTCGCGCAGCAGACGGCGCTGGCCGCAACGCTCGCCAAGCCGGAATTCGCCGACTACACGATCGCCGGCCCAGGCTTCGTCGGTGGCGTCTTCGGGCTCGGCACCGGTGCTGGTCTGCGCAAGGAGGATACCAAGCTCAAGGACATGCTGAACGCAGCCATCGACTCCGCGATTGCGGATGGCACCATCAAGCGCATCTCCGAGAAGTGGGTCGGCACCGACGTCACCCCGGTCAAGTAATCAAGGCGGACCGACTGCAGCCGGAGTTCTCGTAACTCCGGCTGCAGGAGTGCCATAAAGGGGTTCGCCCGCATGCTAGAAAAACTACATCTGCTCGGTTTCGCCGAAGGCGGGTGGGGCGCTGCCCTGCTCGGCGCAGCCGCGATGACCCTGCTCCTGTCCATCCTGGGCTTTCTGCTCGGAGCCGTCTTTGGTGCCCTTGGTGCCACGGGCGCTTTGTCGTCGAAACGTGTCCCGCGATCCCTTGCCGCAGCCTATGGCACCGTCTTTCGTGGCATTCCGGATCTTCTGACGATCTACCTCTTCTACTACGGCGGCAGCGTTGCCCTCACCGCGATCGCCAAAAGCTTCGGTTCCGAAGGCTTCGTCGGCCTGCCCTCGCTTGCAACAGGCGTCATCGCGATCGGCATCATCTCCGGCGCCTACCAGGCAGAGGTCTATCGCGGCGCCTATCTCGCGGTCGAACGCGGACAGTTCGACGCCGCGAAAGCCTTGGCCCTGTCGCGCCTGCAGATGCTGCGCCTCGTCATCATCCCACAACTCTTGCGCCACGCGATCCCGGGCCTCAGCAATGTCTGGCAGCTGGTGCTCAAGGATTCCGCCCTGATCTCCGTGATCGGTCTCGTCGAACTGATGCGTCAAGCACAGATCGGGGCCGGCTCCACACGTGAACCCTTCCTGTTCTATCTCGCCGCCGCCGGCCTCTACTTCGCCATCGCCGGCATCACCGGCCAGGTCTTCCGCGCCGCCGAGACCCGCGCTTCCCGGGGGATCATGCATCGATGATCGACATCGGCTTTTTCCTTGAGATCATCCCGAAGCTTCTCTCAGGCGTGCCTCTGACCCTGCAGCTTGCCGGCACCTCGATCCTGCTCGGCTTCGCGCTGGCTCTGTTGCTGGCGCTTGCCCAGCAGGGTGAACACCGGTTCGTCGTCTGGCCCATCAGAACCTTCGTCGCCGTCTTTCGCGGCACACCCCTGCTCGTCCAGATCTTCCTGATCTATTACGGGCTTGGCCAGTTCCGCCCCTCGCTGCAGGCGATCGGGCTGTGGGGGCTGTTTCGCGAACCCTACTGGTGTGCGATCCTCGCCCTCACGCTGAACACGGCCGCCTATGGCAGCGAGATCCTGCGCGGCGCCATCAAGAACGTCCCGCGTGGCCTCGGCGAAGCAGCCCAGGCGCTCGGCATGTCTCGCCTTCTGACCCTGCGTCTCGTGATCCTGCCGATCGCGCTGCGTCAGGCGATCCCTGCCTATGGCAACGAAATCATCCTGATGGTGAAGGGCACTTCGCTTGCCTCGATCATCACGCTGATGGAGGTGACCGGCATTGCCCAGGGGCTGATTTCCCAGAGCTATCGTGCGATCGAGGTCTTCATCGCGGCAGGAACGATCTATCTTTTCATGAACTTCCTGATCGTCCGGGCACTAGCCTTCCTGGAGATCCGCATGACACCTTACAGATCCCGCGGCTGAAGCCGTGGCACAAGAGAATACGAGGAGACTGACAAGGATGCGCAATTTTGAGAAGCCAACGCGGTCGGTGGCCGTTTCGGCCAAGGCCGTGGCTGCGACCTCCCACCCCTATGCCACTCTGACGGCGATCAATATCCTGCAGGCAGGTGGCAATGCCATGGATGCAGCGATAGCCGCCTGCGCCGTGCAATGCGTGGTCGAACCGGGCTCCACCGGCATCGGTGGCGATTGTTTCGCGTTGTACGCTCCGAAAGGCGGCGCAGAGGTCATCGCCTACAACGGCTCCGGCCGCACGCCGAAAGCGCTGACGATCGACTGGTTCGAAGAGCGCGGCCTGACAGAGGTTCCGCGTCAGTCACCATCGGCCGTCACCATTCCCGGCGCCATCGATGCCTGGACCCGCCTGCATGCCGACCACGGACGCCTATCCTTTGCAGAGGTTCTCGCACCCGCCATTCGCTACGCCGAAGAAGGCTACGCGATCACGCCGCGTGTCCACCGCGACTGGAAAAAGGAAGAGGAGCTTTTGGCCGCAGACAAGGCGGCAGCGGAGATCTTCCTGCCGGGCGGTCGGGCACCGCGCATTGGCGAAACACACCGCCAGCCGAAGCTTGCCGCAACGCTCCGAAAGATCGCCGCCGAAGGCCGCGACGGCTTCTACAAAGGTGCGGTCGCGGAAGACATGGTGGCGCATCTCAACGCCCATGGCGGTGTGCATACGCTTGAGGATTTCGCGACAGCCAGGGGCGAATACGTGACCCCGGTGACCACCGACTTCCGCAGCTACACCGTGCACGAATGCCCGCCGAACGGCCAGGGCATCATCGCGCTGCTGATCCTCAACATCCTCTCCTGCTTCGACAATAAGCTTCCTCCGCAGTCCTCCGATCGGCTGCATCTGGAAATCGAAGCCACGCGCCTCGCCTATGCCGCCCGCGACGCCTGGATCGCCGATCCGGACAAGGCCGATGTGCCGATCGACGAACTCCTCTCAGCCGACTTCGCGCGGGGACTGGCCGAGAAGATCGACCTGACCCGGGCGCTGACCGAACTGCCTGATTTCGAGATGCCGCTGCATCGCGACACCGTCTACATCTCTGTTGTCGACGAAGACCGCAATGCGGTCAGCTTCATCAACTCAATCTTCGACAGCTTCGGCACCGGCCTCGTCGCGCCGGGCTCGGGCGTCATCCTCCACAACCGTGGTCAAAGCTTCTCGCTCAAGCGCGGCCATCCCAACATGATCGCACCGGAAAAGCGTCCGCTGCACACGATCATTCCGGGCATGGTGACACGCGACGGCCGCACGGAAATGTCCTTCGGCGTCATGGGCGGCTATTACCAGGCCATGGGTCATGCCCATCTCATTTCCAAGGTCGTCGATTACGATATGGACATTCAGGATGCGATCGACCTGCCGCGCCTGATCCCGGTCGGCGGCAAGAACCCGCGCGTCGAGGCGGAGCATACCGTACCGCTGGAGATTTTGGCCGAACTGACGCGCCGGGGCTTCGAAATCGTCCCCGCCGAAGATCCGATCGGCGGCGCGCAGGTGGTGCGCATCGACTGGGAGAACGGCACCCTGACGGGCGCGTCTGAATCCCGCAAGGATGGGATTGCTCTGGGATTTTGACAGCCCCAGGCCATCTCATACCAAGTGTCGTCATCCGCAACGGATCGCAGAATACCACAAGGCCGGGGAACTCCCCGGCCTTGTTCATGTTTCAGCTGTTGAGAAACTCATCCGCGCTCACGACATTCGCATAGGCAAATGCAAGCGCCGCCATGAAAGACGCATGGACGTCGGCCGCTGCAACGGTTCTGCCGGCAAATTCCAGGTCGCGGGTTGCGACCGCATCGTGAACAACCGTGACGCCATAACCGAGGTCGGAGGCAGCACGCGCAAGCGCATCGATGCACATATGGCTCATCGCGCCCACGATCACCAGGTTCGCCACACCCTCAGCATCGAGGATCGACTTGAGGTCCGTTCCGAGGAAACCGTTGATGTTCGCCTTGGTCACGACCGCTTCGCCGGCCAAAGGAGCAACCGTCGTGTTGATCTCGGCGCCCGCCGTACCCGGAACGAAAAACGTCGCATCGTCTTCGCTCGCGTGATGGCGGATATGGACGATCGTCTCACCACTGGCGCGGAAACGCTCGAGAACTTTGCGCGCCTTCGCCGCAGCGTCAGCGGTACCGACGAGGCTAAACGCCCCGCCATCGAAATAGTCGTTCTGGAAATCCACCAGTACCAATGCTGTCGCGGTCATGTCTGCTCCCTGCGGATTTGATAGGTTTGTTCTCAACGCTAGACGAGAGGTGGCGTCGGGACCACCTCTCGTCGGTTCTTGATGGAACGCCCCATGGGACGCCCATGTTTCTTATGGCTCAGGCGGCCTTCCTGCCGGACGATTGCCCCACGACGAACCGCGAGATCATCTGGCTCAAGCTGTTCGCTTCACCGTTCAGAACTGCAGAGGCGGCCGTCGTCTCCTCGACCATTGCCGCATTCTGCTGCGTTGCCTGGTCCATGTGGTTCACGGCCGTGTTGATCTCGCGCAGCCCCGAGGCCTGTTCGCCAGTGGCACGAGAAATCTGCTGCATGAGGGAATCGATGGCCTGAACCTGTTCGGCGATGCGATCAAGGGCCTCTCCGGTTTCTGCGACCAACGTGACACCCTGGCCAACCTGTTCGTTCGACGCAGAAATGAGAGCCTTGATTTCTCGAGCGGCCTGGGCGGAGCGTTGAGCCAGTTCGCGGACTTCCTGCGCCACGACAGCGAAACCCTTGCCGGCCTCGCCGGCTCGGGCTGCCTCTACGCCGGCATTCAGCGCAAGCAGGTTAGTTTGGAATGCGATCTCGTCGATCACACCAATGATCTGGCTCACCTTGCGAGAGCTGTCTTCAATGCCTTCCATGGCGGATATTGCCTTCTGCACGACATCGCCAGATCGTTCGGCTTCGGTGCAGGCCGTCTTCACCTTTCCGGCCGCCAATTCCGCATTGCCGGCGCTTTCGTTGAGCTTGTCGGCGATTTCGCCGAGTGCGGCGGTCGTTTGTTCAAGGCTTGCTGCCTGCTGCTCCGTACGTTTGGACAGTTGGTCGGAGCTGCGGCTGATCTCGCGCGTCCCGGCGTTTAGCGTGTCGACGGTGACATTCAGGCGCAAGACCGTATTTTCCAAGCTCTCCAAAGCGGAATTATAGTGATCCCGCAACTCCGAATAGGAGCCGGGGAACACGTCCACGATGCGATGAGACAGATTGCCATCCGCAAGCTGCTGCAGTCCCTTGCCGAGAGCCAGGACCACCTTGCGCTGGGTTTCCGCCACTACCAAGCGTTCCGTCTCGGTTTGGCTGCGCTGTTCTTCGGCAGCCAGGCGCTGTCGTTCGGCGCCCGCCTCGATACTGCGCCCCTCTGCCAGCTTGTGGCGGAAAACATCCAGAGAGGTTGCGAGCGCACCAACTTCATCCTCGCGCTCCTGCCCCGCCACCGGCTGTTCGTAATCGCTATTCGTGAGGCGTGCGACTTCGGACAGAAGGGAACCGATGGGCTTCTGGATGAACAACCGCACTGCGGTCAGGAGCGAAATGATGACGGCTGCCATGATGGCAAGGCCACCCGACACAAGGATCAGAGTCTGCTCGTTGACAACGGCAGAGACGACCGAAACAGGCACGTCCTCTACAATCATCCAGCGAGCGTTGATACCCGGCAATTCAAAGGGCATAACCACCCGATAAACAGCAGCTTGATCCGCGCCGTTCACATTCTCAAGAACGACCGTTTCACCCCTGAGCGCGGCAGCCTTGCTGTCCGCATTGCCCTCGAACTGATACGGTTTCATGATGGACTTGTCGTCGGGCGCTGTAAGCCAAGTGCCCTGTGCCGAAAGAAGATAGACACTGCCGGAGCCAAATGGACGCTTGTCCTTGAGCGCACCCGCCATAGCATCCAGCCCGATATCGACGCCGAGCACACCCCGCAGCTTTTCGCCGGAGATAACAGGATAAGCGATGCTCATCATCAGCATGCCGCCAGCGCTGTCCTCGATATAGGGCTCGGTCGCGGCTCCAGCTCGGGTCGTCGCAGCAAGGCTGTAATAGCTTTCATCCCGCGATATATCCTCCGGGATGATCAATTCCAGGCCACCGTCAGACCTCGTCCAGTAAGGGGTAAACTGCCCCTTGGAGTTGGTACCAAGCTTTTCATTCACCTGCTGAACTTGCTCGTCGTTGAACCCGCCTTCGGCCTCCAGGAGCCAAGACCCGAAGACCAGATCAAATCGCTCTATGAGTGCGGGAAGCATCGCAGTCACCTGCTCGCGGTCAACAGTGCTGCGCTCCACCGAACCCGCCATGACCTTTACGGAACCCGCGAGGTTGTTCAGTTGCGATGACACGGTTTCCGCCGTCGCCCGGGCATCGGTCTTCGCCTGATCGAGCGTCATCGTGACCGTCTGGTCCCTGACTTGAGAGATCACGACAGCAAACGTGGCGAAAAGGCATAGGGCAATCGCGATTGCACTGACGCTCAGCAGCTTGAACGCTAGAGTTTTTCTCATTCCGGTCCTCGTTCACGAAGGGCCCGTACCGATGGATCTTGTATCAGGGCGGGCGGCAACACACACACCAGACACTAGTTTGCATTCAATAAAAGATCGCTAATTTTCCACATAACATAGATCTGCGATCGCATTTTTTCGCTCCGATTAGGCCCCTCTTCCTAGAAAATCCGCGATCTCAACTGCAACGTCAGCAGTGTTAAGCTCGCCTTCAATAACGGTCGCGCGCGCGCGAATGGAGCCGGGAAGCAGGTCGCCGCGCAACGCGACAAGGCGCGCAAAAAACGCGGGCGTAAACTCGGGATGCGCCTGGAAAGACAGGCCCCAGTCGCCGTACCGAATGGCGGCATTCGCGCAGAAATCATTGCCGGAGACGACTGTGCCGTCCGAAGGCGGCTCAATGACCTGGTCCTGATGCCAGGCCAGCAATCTGTGCCGTTGGTCAAGGTCTGATCGATCATAGTCGGTCACGCCGGCCGCCCATCCGCCATCAAATTTTCGCACCACACCGCCAAGCGCCTGCGCCATGATCTGGTGGCCGAAACAGATGCCAACGGTGGGGACATCCGCATCACGCGCACGACGGATGAACGCTTCCAGGGGCGCAATCCAGTCATGATCCTCGTAGACGCCGTGGCGCGACCCGGTGATCAGCCAGCCATCGGCCGCCTGCGGGTCGGATGGCAATTGCCCATCGACCACGAAATAGCGCTGGTAGCGAAAACGGTCGACACCGAGCAGGTCGGCGAACAGATTGCCGTAATCTCCGTAGTCATCGACAAGCTCCGCCGGCAGATGCCCGGTGATGAGGATTCCGATCGTCTTCATGAGTGACTGCCTCCTGGCGTAATCAAGTGACCCGGTACACGGCAATCGTGACGTCCGTCATGCGAAACGCGCAGGACGCGACAAACAGACTGTCGGATAGCCAGACATGCGGGCCGACCGGCGCGTCGAAAATCGGCGCGGAGCGGAAGTAATAGGCCTCGGGGCGGAGGAACTCGCCGGCGTCGACCCGGTCGACCACGGTTTTGTCTGCGATGAAAAGACCCTGGTTGCGGATGTAGATCGGCGTACCGTCATCCGCTTCCAGACCGTAATGCGCCGTCACCACCGAGCAGCCATCCTGGCGGATCAACTCGTAATCTGCGCCGCCCGGCAGGACGCGGCCTTGCAGCCGCGGCCCCGAGATCGTGCCACCCGTGATCGGAATGATGCGGCGGTGGCCGTTTCGCCCGCGCCCGCCAGAACGGGGCTCGGCAATCGTGACATTGATCACAAAGGCGAATTCCAGGCCCGGTACGATCGGAGATACGATTTCGTGAGACATGCTCTTTCGCCTTCTTCTCTGTTGTCAGGCCGAGTAGGTGACCCGCCCGTCGCAGATCGTCTTTACGGCGCGCAGCGAGGAAATGCGATCATGCGAAACCGCCTCGATATCGCCGTCGAGGATCACGACGTCGGCCAGATAACCCGGCTTCAGCATGCCCTTGCGATCTTCCATCTGCTCCACATAGGCACTGTTGATCGTGTAGGCCTGCAGCGTCTCTTCGAGTGTCAGCCGCTGGTCCGGCATGTCATCCGCCCAGGGCTTACGGGTCATCGCCTGCTCGATCGATAGCAGCGGATCAAGCGGGCAGACCGGCCAGTCGGTCGCAAACACCATCTTGGCACCCGCATCCACCAGCGTCCGCCAGGCATAGGCATAGGGCCAACGCTCGCGACCGATGAACTCGAGACAGGGCTGCAGCGGCAGAGATCCGGTGCCTGGGGGGTGCGGAGGCTGCATAGAAGCGACGACACCGAGTTCGGCAAAACGCGAGATATCCGAGGGCAGAACGACCTCGATATGTTCGATACGATGGCGGATCTTCGTGTTGCCGGTGGCCTTGATGGCTTTTTCGTAGCCTTCGAGCACCATATGCACGGCGCCGTCACCAATGGCATGGACGGCAACCGGCAAGTTCAGCCTCGTCGCCTCCGTGGCGACGGCATCGAAGGCATCTTGGCTGAACAAGGGATCGCCGCGATATCCCGGTCGATGGGCGTAGTCGTCATGCATGACGGCCGTCTCGCCCTCGATCACCCCGTCCATGAACAGCTTGACGAAATCCGAGCGCAGGCGATCGCTGTTAAAGCGGTCACGCCAAGCCGCCGCCTTCTCCTCGATGAAGCTCACAGGCATGAAGTTCTTCATATGGAACGGCATGCGCATCCGGCAGGGCAAGCCGTCCTCGCGCTCGATCTGGTCCAGAAGTTCGAGCTGGTAGAGGCTACCATCCATGTTCTGCAGCGAGGTGATGCCGAGCGACGCGCAATACTGCAGTCCCTTGCGCAGCACGGCGAGATCGTTCGCACGATCTTCTTCCGTGAGGTTTTCCGGATCACCGCCGGTTGCGATGCCGAGCATGTCCCGACCACCGGTTTCCGAGAGGTCGACGACCGGGCCATAGGCATTCGACTCGCGCAATTCGCCGGTCGCAAAACCGTCCTCGCCCATGACGATCTCGTTGCCGACACCGACATCCCGGCCTTCGAAGATGCCGGCCTGCTTCAGGGCAATCGTGTTGGCCCAGGCGATATGGTGATCGAAGGCGAAGACGATCATCGGCCTGTCGGGCAGGATCAGATCGAGATGGTGCCGGCTTAGGCGCTCGGGCTCGATGATCCCGTAATCGGCACCATTGCCGATGACGAGTTTCGTCGCCGGGTTGTCGGAAGCATACTGGCGCACGGCGTCTCGCAGAGCCGCGAAGCCCTTGACGCCGAAGAGGTCGAGCTGAACGAGGCCAACAGATCCGCCGAAGATATGCATATGGCCTTCGTTGAACCCGGGCATGACCGTCGCGTCACCGGCATCGATCACGTCCGTGGCCGGACCGACGAAACCGGCGACATCGTCCCAATCCCCGACCGCGAGGATACGGTTGCCCGAAAGCGCGACAGCAGAGGCGCGCGGCTGGGTTTCATTCATCGTGAGGACGCGACCGTTCTTGATCACGATGCTG
>JARXAK010000119.1 GCA_029865885.1 Rhizobium sp.
GGGCGGGAACGGCAAGGGTGGTGCCCCACCTCCCCCTTGAGGGGGGAGGTGGGGGTGATCAGTACCATGAGTTCAACCGTGTTGGCGAACGCTGACGTTTCGCACGTCACCCCGCCCTGGAGCCTTGCTCCGACCCTCCCCCTGAAGGGGAGGGTGAACCTCACCTGGAATAGGCCGTGATCACTTCCAGAAACGCATCGCCGTAGCGCTCCAGCTTCGATTGCCCGATGCCGGAAATCGAGAGCATTTCGTCTTCGTCCATCGGCCGCTCGGTCGCGAGCGCAATCAGCGTCGTATCGGGGAAGACCACATAGGGCGGCACGCCCTGGTCTTTCGCAAGCTCCATGCGTCTGGTTCTCAGGGCCTCGAACAGCGCCTGATCCGCCTGGTCGAGCCCGGCCTTGGCCTGCGCCGTCCGCGAGGACTGGGCCCGTGCCGCCTTGCCCGTCGTCGGACGGTCCTTGCGGAAACGCACATCGACCTCGCGCTTGAAGACGGCGCGCGCACTTTCCTCCAGCGTCAGAGCGCCGTAAGCCGTGTGATCGACGCGGATATAGCCGGCGGCCAGCAACTGGCGATAGACCGACTGCCAGGTCTTGGAAGGCAGGTCCTTGCCCGCTCCGAAGACCGGCATGTCGCAATGGCCGAAGCGCTGCGTCTTCTCGTTCTCGGTGCCCATCAAAACATCGATCAGATGCCCGGTGCCGAAACGCTCGCCGGTGCGATAGATCGCCGCCAGCGCCTTGATCGCCGCGTCAAGCCCGTCCCAGGTCTCGACGGGTTTCAGGCAGGTGTCGCAATTGCCGCAGCCGCCGGAATGCGCTTCGCCGAAATGTTTGAGGATCGCCTGTCTTCGGCAGCCCGGCGTCTCGCAGATCGCGAGCAGCGCATTGAGCTTGGCGCGCTCCACCCGCTTGATCTCGTCGGCAGCCCCACCCTCATCGATCATCCGCCCGCGCTGGATGACATCGGCCATGCCATAGGCCATCCAAACCTCCGATGGCAGGCCGTCGCGCCCTGCGCGCCCCGTCTCCTGGTAATAGGCCTCGACGGAACCCGGCAGGTCGAGATGCGCGACATAACGCACATTCGGCTTGTCGATGCCCATGCCGAAGGCAACCGTGGCAACCAGGCAGAGGTCTTCCTCTTTCAGAAACGCATCCTGATTGGCGTCGCGGATCGCCCGGTCCATGCCGGCATGATAGGGCAGCGCCCGGATGCCCTGATCGTCCAGCCAGCTGGCGATCTCCTCGACCTTGGCGCGCGACAGGCAATAGACGATGCCGCTCGAACCCTTGTGGCGCGAGAGAAACCTCAGCAACTGCTGGCGCGGCTGGTCGCGCTCGACAATCTCATAGGCGATGTTCGGCCGGTCGAAGGAGGTGGTGAAGACCTGCGCTTCCGTCAGCCGCAGCCGCTCGATGATATCCTCGCGCGTATGCGGATCGGCGGTCGCCGTCAGTGCCAGACGCGGCACGCCGGGAAAGAGATCGGCAAGCTTGCCGAGTTCGCGATATTCCGGCCGGAAATCATGGCCCCATTGGGAGACGCAATGCGCCTCGTCGATGGCAAACAGCGCGATCTCCACCCCTTGCATCATCTCGATGAAGCCTGATGTCGCGGTCCGCTCCGGCGTCACATAGAGAAAGTCGAGCTCGCCGCGATCAAGCGCCCGGCGGATCTCGACATATTCTTCCCGGCTCAGCGTCGAATTCAGCGCCGCAGCCTTGACGCCGAGCCCCTTCAGCGCCTCCACCTGGTCGCGCATCAGCGCAATCAGCGGCGAAACGACGACGCCCACGCCGGGGCGGCAGAGTGCGGGCACCTGGAAGCAGAGCGATTTGCCGGCCCCCGTCGGAAACAGCACCACGGCATCGCCGCCGGATACCACATGGCTGACCACCTCCGCCTGCCGCCCGCGAAAGGCGGAATAGCCATAGACGCGCTTCAGCACGGCAAGCGGCATTTCCAGGGCCGGGGCAGAAAACAAGGGATCGGTGAGGGAGTGAGTCGGCATGCCGAAGATGTATCCGACCGGGCAGGGCATGGCCACCGCAAAGCAGAAGGGCGCCCATCAGGACGCCCTTGACGTTCGTGTTGCGACGATGCCGCTCAGCTCCAGCGGTTGAAGGAGCCGTTGACCCTGACCGCCACCTGCTGGTGGTTGAGGTTGAGCGCGATGTATTCGTATTGCAACCCGGTGCTCACGGCGAATTCCTGGAAAGCCTTGTATTCGTGCAGTTCCCAGCCGGGATAGTTGAAGTATTCGTCGAACAGGATGATCGTGCCCGGCACGATTCGTTCACGCAGCTGGGTAAACACGGTCTGCGTCGACGAGTAGAGATCGCAATCGACATGCAGGAAGGACACCGGTCCCGGATGGGCGTCGAGGAAGGTCGGCAGCGTGCGGTCGAACCAGCCGACGACGAGCTCGACATTCGGCTCCACGGGCGGCAGGTCGGTGCGGGCAAACGCGCCCTTCTCGTAGCCCTCGCGCCAGCCTTCCGGCAGGCCTTCAAAGCTGTCGAAGCCATAGACCGGGCCTGAGCGCTGCTGGGCGGTGCGATTGATCGAATTGCCGGAATAGACGCCGAATTCGAGCGAAAGCCCCGGCACGGTGGCGCAGGACAGCGCGAAATCGAGCACCTCGGTCGAGCTCTGGAGGCGCTTGGCCCCCGTCATCTTCGTGTAGAGATATTGCGAAGACGTCATGGCAGCGGAAAGGTTCGCCACCGCTTCCAGATTGTGGGACGCCCCCGGCTTCTTGCCAAGCACCTCGTTGACGATGAGGGCCACGTATTGAACGAATTGCGGACTGCCTATCTGGATTGCTTCCATAGTCGTATACGGCCCCATTTCCCCGAGCGCTTCAGTTGCCCGAGGCTTAGACGGCAGGACTTGCCCGAGGCTTGTTAGGGGCCTTGGCAAACGAGTGGCGTCTCTCCCTGGCGGGGCATGGGCTAGGGCGTCGTCCAAGCCTGTGCACAGAGCCCGAAAACCCCTTGCCGGCCCCCGCCGCCCCATGGTCCTGTCGGGGTGTTCCCGCCACGACGCAAGGTTAGCACGCCAGTCATGTCCTCCCCCCTGAAGCTCTATCTCGCCGGCCCCGAAGTCTTCCTGCCCGATGCCCGCTCAGTCCTCGACGAAAAGGCGGCGATGACCCGCGCCTATGGTTTCGAGCCGATCTGCCCCGGCGATCTCGTCATCCCGCCGGCCCCGACCAAACACCAGTTCGGCCTCAACATTTCCGAGATCGACGAGAGCTTCATGAACCGCGCCGATGGCGTGATCGCCAACCTCACGCCCTTTCGCGGCATCGCCGCCGATCCCGGCACCGTCTTCGAGCTTGGCTATATGTGCGGCGCCGGCAAGATCGTCTCGGCCTATACCAATGTCGCGGAGACCCATTTCGACCGCACACTCGCCTGGTATGACGGCAAGCTGACCCGCGACGCAGACGGTCGCATGCGCGGTTCGGACGGCCATTCGCTCGAGGATTTCGAGATGATCGAAAACCTGATGCTGCATGGCGGCGTCGTCAGGCGCGGCGGCCATATCGCCATCCACAAGGCAAGCCCCGACCGCCTCTATCACGACCTGACGGGTTTTGAGGAATGCCTGAAGGTGCTCGTCGCAAGCGTTTGAAATCAGCGGCTTGGCTGTGCAAGCTGAGACGACGCCGGTGCGGTCCCGCCTGCTGACGGCGCGGTCCCGCCGGCTGTTGCGACCGGCGTACCCCAGATGCTGATCTGCTGGCCGTCCTTCGTCAGGACCATGCTGTCATAGATGGAAAGCGCCATCTCCACCTGGCGCGTATCGGTGCAGCGATTGATCAGTCCGCCGATATAGCTGATGCAGTCCGTGGTCGAGCCCTGCACCGAACCGGTTGCCCAATCCTTGACGATCCCATCGGGTCCGACGAGGAAATAGGAGAGCCGGTTGCGGGTCGAGACACTCTGCCGCCCGGCCAGCCCCATGATGTCACTGCCGCGCTCTGTTTGGGCGCCGGGCGCCATGTGGCGATAGATGGTCATGCCGTTGGACAGGGGCGTTGCGCCGATCAGCGGTCCGAAGGTTGCGCCGTCATTGCCGGCCAGCTGTTCGAGTGGCGATTGCCCGATCGATGCAACCTGCTGATAAGACTTGCCCAGAGCATAGCTGGTAAACGAACGGTTCGCCGTGACCTCCGCCTTTTCGGCAACCGCCGAGCAGCCTGTGACCACAAGAACCAGCGAAACCACGATCCCCAGACGTTGCAGCATGCCATCCCCCTGCGCGTGATGCGAGCCCAGGCCATAAAAGCGCGAAATTGCAGTGCCTGCAACGGGTATCGGCAGCGAGCCGGTCGTCCGCTTGCGCAGACAACCGCCCCGAGCCGCAGTCCGGCTTCCCCGCCGCAAGCGGAGGGCACCGCCCCCCGACTGCAGCCTCCCGGGCGGGAAGGGGAGGGCGGGTAAAGTCAGGCCTTCTTGGGCGCCGGCTTTGCCGTCGGATCCTCGAACCGGATGCCGCAATTGTTCTTCAGCGATGCGCTTTCGATCGCCTTCATTTCGCCCTTCAGGCGCGAGACTTCCGCGGCTGTCGCGCCGTCGCCCTTGGCAAAGAACAGCGCCGGCCAGAAGATCACCACGCCGACACCGACCGCAACGGCATCATTGTCGGCCTTTTTCTGCTGCGCGCCGCTGGCGGCGATCGCGCGGGCGGAAACGGCGGTTGCCTCTTCGCGCAACCGGTCGCAGCTGAGGCTCTCATAAAGCGCCGGCGAGACATAGGCCGCCTCGATGTCGGACGGCTTGCTGGCGCAGGACGAAAGAGCGGCTGCAAGGCTGAGAACGGTGACGAGTTTGATCTTCATGGTGGCCCCCGGTTGTTGATCGCAGATCGGTTCCATCCAGGCGCTCAGGCGTCAAATCCAAATCTTGCAGGCATCGGCCATGCGAGGCGCTGTCCACAACCAAAAGTGGGTCTGATGGGCGGCGATGCCTTGCCAGCGTTATGCGCCACAACTTGCCTGCAAGCCTGTGGCGCGCTATACTTTCATTCCTGATGTGACAGGGTAGACGAGTATGATCCAACGAAAAGTTGTGACGAATGCCGCCTCTTTGGCAGGCCCCGGCAAGGGTGCAGAGGCCGTTTCGACGCCTCGTGATCTCGTCCTGCATCGAGCGCTGGTTCCCGTGGCTCCTGCGCATGATGGCCTCTCTGAGGAAAATCAGCGTGAAAACGCGCTCGGGCCCGATTTTAATCCGGACTACTTTGAAACGGTAGACGCTCTGATCGAAGAAACCTACGGCCCGGTCACAGGAGAGTTCAGGCCGATCTCCAGCGACTGACCGTGGTCATCCAGCAGCCGTATCGAACGGACCTTATCCCGCTTCCATCGAAGTGGGATTTCGTTTGGTGCGCCTGGCCATTCGGGGGGTCGCCGAGGCTGCCGGGTTCTTATCCCCGACCGTGCCTGGTCAGGACGTCCGGTTTCATGCCTTTCTCCGATCGGGAAATACCCTGGATCTTTATCGCCTACTGCACCAAGCAGATCGACAGGTGCGACGAGGCGGGTTTTGTGATCGAAGATTCCGGGGAACTGGCCGTATGCGGCCTGTTTGAGCCGACATTGGTGACGCCGGCCCAGATCAAGGGATTGCCCTGGTCGCCGTCCTTCTTTATGCGCCGACAACGGGACAACATCGGCCCCATCATCGGGCGTGCTCCAGAGGCAATTCGACGACGCGTTTTGCAGTTGATGCCGCAGTTTTAGAGCGCGGCACGGCTTGCCGGATCCTCATGCGGGCAGTGGGGCGTTCCTTGTCGCCCCTGAAGTCCATGTCAGACCTTCACCCGATCGGCTCAAACACCATCGAATGCCCGTTGATGCAGTAGCGCAGACCCGTCGGCTTCGGGCCGTCGGGGAAGACGTGGCCGAGATGCCCGCCGCAATTGGCGCAGCGGATTTCCGTGCGCACCATGCCGAAGGCCGTGTCGCGGTGTTCGGTGACGGCATCCGGCTTGACCGGTTCGAAATAGCTCGGCCAGCCACAGCCGGCATCGAATTTGGTGTCGGAGACGAACAGCGCCTCGTCGCAGGCCGCACATCGATAGAGACCCTTGTCGAAACTGTTCCAGTAGGGGCCGGTAAAGGCGCGTTCCGTGCCATGTTCGCGCAGGATCCGGTATTGCTCCGGCGTCAGCTGCTCGCGCCATTCGGCGTCCGACTTGGCGATCTTCGGGGCGGTGGTGGAGGCGGTCATGATCTTCTCCTTGGGCAGGCGCGGGCGACAGGCAAAGCCCGCTGATATTGCACTATAGATAGGGTGGCATCCGCAATGCGGCAATTGTCCCTCTCATGCCTTTGGTCGTCCGCAGCGCCTGCTCCTTTCACGACAAACTGAATCGCATGGCTCTATTCTCACCGAAACGTGGGTTGACGCGTCCGTGAAGCCGCAAACTGCCGTTTTTGCTTGAGGCGAAGGTTTGCTTGTCCTAACACCGTATCACCTTGTATCGACTGATGATCGACTGCCGATCCGATGCCCGCGGGGAGATGGAATGCCTGAGATGACGAGCGACATGACCTGGGTCGCCATGCTGTTGCCGTTTGCCGCTGCTGTTTTTGCGCCCTGGTTCGTCTCCCGTCTCGGCGCCAATGGCGCCTGGGTCCTGGCGCTGGCGCCGGCGCTCGCCTTCCTCCATTTCCTGGGCTTCCTGCCGGAGATCGCGGCTGGCGAGCGGGTCACTGGCGGCTATGCCTGGGTGCCGAGCCTGAACCTCTCCTTCTCCTGGTTCATCGACGGCTTGTCGCTCACCTTCGCCCTTCTGATCACCGGCATCGGCACGCTGATCGTGCTTTATGCCGGCGGCTATATGAAGGGCCATCCGCAGCAGGGCCGTTTCATAGGCTTCATCCTGCTGTTCATGGGCGCCATGCTCGGCCTCGTCGTTTCCGACAGCTTCCTGATGCTCTTCGTCTTCTGGGAGCTGACCTCGATCACCTCCTTCCTGCTGATCGGTTTCGATCACAGCCGCGAGGCCTCGCGCCGCGCAGCGCTCCAGGCACTGGTCGTCACCGGCGGCGGCGGCCTCATCTTGCTTGCCGGCATGATCTTCATCTGGAACATCACCGGTGTCAGCCAGCTCTCGCTGCTGCTCTCCACGGGTGATGCGCTGCGCGAAAGCCCCTTCTATCTCGCAGCCCTGCTGCTGGTGCTGGGCGGCGCCTTCACCAAGTCCGCCCAGTTCCCCTTCCATTTCTGGCTGCCCAACGCCATGGAAGCGCCGACCCCGGTCTCGGCCTATCTGCATTCGGCGACCATGGTGAAGGCCGGCGTCTATCTCCTGATGCGCCTCAATCCGGTCATGGGCGAAACGCCCGCCTGGGAAATCCTTTTGCCCTTCTTCGGCGGTATCACGCTGATCGTCGGTGCCGTGCTGGCCGTGCGCCAGACGGATCTGAAGCTGATGCTCGCCTATACGACGGTCGCGTCGCTCGGTCTTCTGGTCATGCTGACCGGTTTCGATACCGAATATGCGGTCGAGGCGGCGGTGCTCTATCTCGTCGCCCATTCGCTGTTCAAGGGCGCGCTGTTCATGGTCGCCGGTGCCATCGACCATGAAGCCGGCACCCGTGATATCACGAAGCTGGGCGGTCTCGGCAGGCTGATGCCGATCACCTTTGCTGCGGCCATTCTGTCCGGCATCTCGATGGCCGGCCTGCCGCCGCTCTTCGGCTTCCTCGCCAAGGAAGAGATCTATTATGCCCTGGCGGGCTCCGATCCGCGCGCCATTCTCTTCACCGCGGTTGCCGTCATCGGCAATGCGCTGATGTTCGTCATCGCCTTTGCCGTCGGCCTCAAGCCCTTCATTGGCAGGCAAGGCAACACGCCGAAACACGCCCATGAAGGCCCCATCCTGCTCTGGATCGGCCCCTTGACGCTCGCGGTCCTGTCGCTCGCCGCAGCCCTCTTCTCCGGCGTCACCCACCGCTTCATCTCCTCGCCCATGGCAACTGCCGTGGATGGCGCGGTCCAGACGGTGACGATCAGCCTCATCCCGCATCTCGGGGTGGCCCTGGCGCTCTCCGTCCTGACCGTCCTGCTTGGCCTTGTCCTCTATCTCGGCCTCGACCGTCTGCGCACGGCCGTCGACCGCCTCGTCACCGGTCTCGGGATCAGCCCCGATCGCGGTTTCGATCATTTCGTCTCAGGCCTCGTGCGCCTCTCCACCCTCGTTACCCGCTTCGTGCAGAACGGCCGGCTTGAAACCTACATCACGCTGTCCTTCATCTTCGTCGCCGTGGTGCTTCTGGTCACGCCGGTCGCCTTCGGTGAACTGCCGACCGCGCTTTCCCTGCCGTCTGACGTCGGCCTGCATGAGATGGCGATCCTGCTGATCGCAGTGATCGGCGTCATCGCCGTGCTGACGGCCAAGGACCGCCTGACCGCCATCGTCTGCCTCGGCATCCAGGGTTTTGCCGTCGCCGTCATCTTCCTCCTGTATGGCGCGCCGGATCTCTCGTTTACCCAGTTCATGGTCGAGACGCTGTCGGTGGTCATCCTGGCGCTGGTCATGACCCGGCTCAAGCTCTCGCCCGCCGACCATCGCCCGATAACCGCCCGCCTGTTCGATGGCGCGCTCGCCATCGCCTGCGGCCTCGGCTTTGCCCTGATGCTGGTAGCCTCCACATCGGGTCCCTTCGACGGTTCGCTCTCTGCCTTCTTCGGCGAGCATTCGAAGATCATCGCCCATGGCGCCAATGTCGTGAACGTCATCATCGTCGACTTCCGCGGCGTCGATACGCTGGGCGAAATCGCCGTCGTGATGATCACTGGCCTGTCCATCCTGGCGCTGATCCGCATCCGCGTCGCCGGGGTGCCGGCTGCCCCGGCCATCGCAGCCTCCGAGGTCGTCCCGGCACCGGCGAAGAAGAAGAAGGGGGCAGGCAAATGAGCATGGTCTCTCAGATGTTTGAGTTTGCGGCTTGCCCCCCTCTGTCGGCTCCGCCGACATCTCCCCCTCAAGGGGGGAGATTGGCCGCGACCGTTTCGCTCGCCTCCCACCAATCCCAACATCTGCTGCGGGCGCCGGCGCTCGCCGCCTTCCGCTCTCCCCCCTTGTGGGGGAGATGCCCGCCCTTCGACAGGCTCAGGGCGCAGAGGGGGGCGCACCACCCGCTGACACTGGAATTCTCCCGCCACCCATCTGCGGAGGCCCGGCAATGAACACCCTGATCTTCCGCACCTTCGCCCCGTTCCTCACGGCGCTGATGCTTCTCTTCTCGATCTTCGTGCTGTTGCGCGGCCACAACGAGCCCGGTGGTGGCTTCATCGGTGGCCTGATCGGTGCTTCGGCCTTTGCCATCTATGGCATCGCCTTCGGCGTCCAGGCCGTGCGCCGCGCCATGGTCTTTCATCCGATGTCGATCGCAGGCCTTGGCCTTTTTGTCTCGGCCATATCCGGTCTCATCTCGGCCCCGCTCGGCTATCCCTATATGACCGGCATCTGGATCTATCCCAGCCTCGCCGGGATCGAGGTGCCGCTCGCGACCGTGATCTCCTTCGACATCGGCGTCTATCTCGTGGTCGTCGGCACCTTTGCCTCGATCGCGCTTGCACTCGAAGAAAGGGATGACGGCTGATGGAAGTCATCTTCGCCCTCGTCGTCGGCATCTTCTTCGCCGCCGCTGTCTATCTGATGCTGTCGAAGAAGGTTGTGCGCATCCTGCTCGGCATCGTGCTGCTCGGCAATGCCGTCAACATGCTGCTGTTTACCACTGGCCGCCTGACGCCCGCCATTCCGCCGATCATTCCGGGCGGGGTGGACGTGCTTCCCGCCGGCACCGCCAATCCGCTGCCGCAGGCGCTCATCCTGACGGCGATCGTCATTTCCTTCTCCTTCTTCTGTTTCCTTTTGGTGCTGACCTATCGCGCCTATCAGGACCTCGGCACCGACGACACGGGAGACATGCGTGTCGCCGAGCCGATGGACGAGCCGCTGCCGCCGAGCGGCTACTGAGCGGGAGACACGAGGACCTCATGGCTGCACCCACAACGACACCTGCCGATTACGCTAGCGCCTATGTCATGGAACCGATGACGGCTGCCCATTGGCTCGCCGTCACGCCGATGGCGCTCTGCATCGCCTTCGGCGCCATCCTGATGATGATCCGCCACCGCACCGACTGGCATCCGCCGGTCGCGCTGACGGCGCTGGCGCTGCTCGTTCTCAACACTGTCCTGCTGTTGATGCAGGTCCTGTCCGACGGCCCGCTGACCATGATGATGGGCCGCTGGCTGCCGCCCTTCGGCATTGCCATCACGGTTGATCTCACCGGCGCGCTGATGGCGCTGGCCGCCGCCATCGTCGCCTTCTGCGGCGCGCTCTACGCCCATGTCGAGATCAACAGCAGCGGCCGCCGCTACGGCTTCTATCCGCTCCTGATGCTGCTGATGGCCGGCGTCTGCGGCGCCTTCCTGACCGGCGATATCTTCAACCTCTATGTCTGGTTCGAAGTGTTGCTGATCTCCTCCTTCGGCCTCCTGATCCTCGGCTCCGAGCGCGAACAGATCGACGGCGCGCTGAAATACGCCGTGCTGAACCTGATGGCGACGACCCTGTTCCTGATCACGGTCGGTTATCTCTATGCGATCTTCGGCACCCTCAACATGGCCGATATCGCGCTCAAGGTCCCGGAATATGCCGAGACCGCGCCGCTGATGACGCTTGCGGCGCTGTTCGTGCTTGCCTTCTCGATGAAGGCCGCCGCCTTCCCGGTGAATTTCTGGCTGCCCGCCTCCTATCATACCCCGCGTGTCGTCGTGTCGGCCCTGTTTGCCGGACTGCTCACCAAGGTCGGCGTCTATGCGCTGCTGCGCGTCATGGTCATGCTCTTCCCCGTCGAGCGCGAGGCCCTGAGCCTCGTCATCGCCGTGGTTGCGGCGCTGACCATGATCCTCGGCGCCATGGGCGCGCTTGCCCAGAACGATATCCGCCGCTTCCTCGGCTTCGTCGTCATCGCCGGCATCGGCAACATGATGGCGGGTGTGGCAATCGGCGGCGACATGGCGGTTGGGGCTGCGATCTTCTATGCGCTGCACTCCATCCTGCTGATGACCGCGCTCTATCTCGTGGCCGGTGAGATCGGTCGTCTCGGCGGCAGCTTCCGGCTTGATCGCGTGGCCGGCCTCTGGACTGCGGCCCCGGCCTTTGCCGCCATCTCGCTTGCGCTTTTCTTTGCCGCAAGCGGCCTTCCGCCGTTCTCCGGCTTCTGGCCCAAGGCGCTGCTGGTCAAGGCCTCCATCGACATCGGCGCCTGGTGGCTTGCAGCCTCCGTGCTCGTCTCCGGTTTCCTGACGACGATCGCCTTCGGTCGCGTCTTCCTCTTTGCCTTCTGGCGCCCGGTCGCGACCGCAAGCGGGGAGGGGAGCGCCGCAGCCTCGACGTCGCCTGCCGGCGATCTGGCCTGGCGCATGGCGCCGATCGTCATTTTGACCGGCTTCGTCGTCTGGTTCGGCCTCTTCCCGGACAGCCTGATCGTCATGACGCAGCAGGCGGCAGCCGGCCTTTCCGACCCCACTGCCTATATCCGCTCCGTCTTCCCTGAAGGAGGTGCCCCATGAGCCTTTATGCGATCAGCATCCTGATGGCGGTGATCTGGGCCACCGTCTCGGGCAGTTTCACGCTCCTCAATCTGATCTTCGGCTTCGTCCTCTCGCTCCTGACGCTTTATCTCCTGCGCGAGCGTTTCGTCGGCCGCGACTATACGAGCCGCAGCCGCCGGGTGCTTGCGCTGGTGCTGCTGTTTCTCGTCGAGCTCGCCAAGTCCGCCTGGCGCGTGGCCATCCTCGTGCTCAAGCCGAACATGGATCTGAAGCCGGGCATCTTCGCCTATCCGCTGACGGTCAAGAGCGACTGGGAGATCTCGCTGCTCGCCAATCTGATCACGCTCACCCCTGGCACGCTCTCGGTCGATGTCTCCGAGGATCGCCAGATCCTCTATGTCCACGCGATCGACTGCTCCGATGTCGAGGCCGCCCGCCGTGACATCGCGGAAGGTTTCGAGAAGAAGATCATGGAGGCCTTTGCCTGATGAGCCCTGAAATCATCGTGGAATACGCTTCCGTCATCGCCATCGCGATCCTGGTGGTCGCGCTGCTGCTGACCGTCTACCGCGCCGTGGTCGGCCCGACGCTGCCGGATCGCATCATCGCGCTGGACATGCTGGTCGGCATCGTCATCGGCTTCATCGCCGTGATCGCGCTCAGAACCGGCTATACGCTCTATATCGATATCGCGATTGCGCTTGGCCTGGTCGGCTTCCTCGCAACGGTTGCCTTTGCCCGCTTCATCCTCGCCCGTGGTTATGTCGGGGAAGGGGAGGAGGCCGAGGCCGGCCCGTCGCCGAAGAAACCGGCCGGCAAGCCGGGTTTGGCCAAGTCTGTTTCGGAAAAGTCGGGTTCGGAAAAGTCGGGCAAGCCGGCCAAGGCAAGCAAACAGGCCGCACCGCTCGGCAAGGAGGCCAAATGATCTCGCTCTTCGCCGCCATCGCCATCGCCATCCTGACCATTGTCGGCGCGCTGTTCTCGCTCATCGCGGCGATCGGCGTCAATCGCCTGCCGGATCTCTATACCCGCATGCATGCGGCCTCCAAGGCCGGCACGGTCGGCTCCGGCCTGCTGTTGCTCGCCGTTGGCCTGCATGCTGCCGATACCGCAACCTTCGGGCGCGCCGTGGCCGGAATCGTCTTCTTTGTGCTGACGGCGCCGATTTCCGCCCATCTCCTGGCCCGCGCCGCCCACAAGGTCGGCTATAAACTCTCGTCTACATCCGTACGTGACGATATGATGGGGTAATGAAACGGCTCCTATTGCTGGTTGAGTGAGCGCTTCTAGTGAAATCGAATTGCATTTAATCAATGCAGAGTGAGTGATGGGCCAATAAATAAGATTTATACCCGTCAAATCTAGTAGAATTATCAGGTGGACATTTGCGGCGGGGATGATAATCCACTGTTGGGAGCGCTGATCTGTTGCGATCACGATATGTAAGCGAAGTCGACTATCCGGTATTGACAATGTGCGATGCCTGATCTTCGCTTAAGTCGGCGTTGCAGAGAGCCGGACGGTTTGGGGCCGTTTCGGCAATTTTGGTGATCTTCATGGGGGTATCTTTGATCTTCTGGGTCCGTTTTTGCGGCTCGGAAGAGCGGCACGCTATTATCTGCAAGGGCGGCGACCCCTGCAGGATCTGAACAGGAGAATTCTATGAGTGAAGCACAACAGGGTCCGAGCCAGCAGCTGCTGGTCGAACTGACCGCTGATATCGTCGCTGCCTATGTCAGCAATCATGTCGTCCAGGTCAGCGATCTGACCAATCTGATCGCCGATGTCCATCAGGCCTTGAACAGCACCACGTCGCCGACCCCGGCGCCGGTTGTCGTCGAAAAGCCGAAGCCGCCGGTTCCGATCCGCAAGTCGATCGAAGACGATTACCTGATCTGCCTTGAAGACGGTCAGAAGTTCAAGTCGCTGAAGCGCCACCTGATGACCCACTACAACATGACCCCGGAAGAATACCGCGAGAAGTGGGGCCTGCCGGCCGACTACCCGATGGTTGCCCCGGCCTATGCCGAAGCGCGCTCGCGCCTGGCCAAGGAAATGGGTCTCGGCCAGCGCCGTAAGCGCGGCAAGTAAGCGCCTGCCGTATCTGCGGCAGTGAAGACAGGAGGCCGGTCCCGCGACCGGCCTTTTTCTTTGAGGTGGCGTAGGAAAAAGATCCTTTTCTGGTCTGCCTTTCCGGCTGCAGTTCAGCCTAAGCAAAGGATATCTCTAATACCCCTGCAAAGATGGGGTTCAAAACCGGAGCCACTCTGTTAGCTTGAATAGGAATAAAAGCCTTTAACGGAGTGCGTCATGACCAACGAGCATATGCCCGGAACGCCAGAACCGATCCTGACCCATGCCCCGCCGGTCGAATGGTCGCCGGATGCCGAGGATCTTGTCGAACGCCCCCTGACGCCCGAACGGCGTCTGCTCTGCATGATCGTCCGGCAACTGACCGAGGAACTGCTGCGCGCCACCGGCCTGGAACAGGATCAGGATCCCGGGCGCCGCGCGACGAGCCATGTCCGGCAGGTGGCGATGTATGTCTGCCATGTCGCCTATTCCATGCCCATGGGCGAGGTGGCGGAGGCTTTCGGCCGGGACCGCTCCACCGTCGGCCATGCCTGCCGCATGGTCGAGGACCGCCGGGACGACCGCGCCTATGACACCTTCGTCGCCATCGTCGAGCGCATGGCCAGTGCCGTGCATCTGCTCTCCGGCCGGCGCATCTGAGGGGAGGGGATCATGACCCGCAGCGAAAGAAAGCAGATCCGCCAGCTCCTCCGCCGCGCCCTTGCCGGCCCGCTCGCCTTATCTTCACCCGCCCCATTTCCGGCCGCCCCATCTCCGGCCAGTCCACGGCCCGGCAGCCACGGCGGCTCTTTGTCTTGCCATGCCGCCCAGCCTGAACTCCTCGCCCGCCTCGTCGCCGATGGCCTTCTGACGCCAACGCCTGAAGGCCTGGTGCCGACGCCTGAGACCGCCGCCTGGTTGCGCCGGGATCTCTGCGATCTGCCCGACGAGGCCCATGCCAGCCAGCATCGCACGCTGGCCGTCGAGACGCTGGAGATGCCGGAGGGCCGCCAGGCGGTGCGTCGCAATCTGCAGGAATCGCCGCTCTTTCCGCTCCTGCGCCTGAAGGAAAAGGATGGCCGTCCCTTCCTGCCGGAGGATGCGGTCTCTGCCGGCGAGCGGCTCGCCGCCGATTTCGAATTCGCCGGTCTCCAGCCGCGCATCACCGCCAGCTGGCAGCCGCGGCTCTCGACCCGCAACACGGGCGCCCCGCCGCCGGCAGTCGAACTCGCCGATGCCACGC
>JARXAK010000127.1 GCA_029865885.1 Rhizobium sp.
AAAGCGCCTCTGCCAGCCTGGGGGTGAGCCCTCAGGCTGGCTTCAGATCAAACAAGCCCGCCCGCAAAACACCACCTGTGCGCGAGCACCAGAAACAAGAAAACCCGCCGAGCAAAATCGGCGGGTTTGTCAGCGGTCTGAAGGCCCCTTCCGGGGCCTCGTCTGTCAGAGATTGTCGAGCTTGTTCTGCAGGGAGCGCAATTGCTCCTTCAGCTCGTCGATATCCTTGGCTTCCGCCTTCTTGGTTTCCTTGGCCGGCTGCTGGCCGCCGAGGAAGGGCGAGAACATCTGCATGGCCTGCTGGAACATCTCGGTGTTGCGCTTAACCTGCTCTTCCATGAGTTGTATGGGCATCTGCAGGTTCTTCGACAGCGGATGATCGCCAAAGGCCTTGGTCATCTGCTCGCGCATCTGGGTCTGCTGTTCGGTGAAGGCCTTCATCGAGTGCTCGAGGAAGCTCGGAACGACCATTTGCATCTGGTCGCCATAGTAGCTGATCAGCTGGCGCAGGAAGGAGATCGGCAGAAGCGTATTACCTGTCTTCGATTCCTGCTCAAAGATGATCTGGGTCAGGACGGAATGCGTGATGTCTTCACCGGATTTGGCATCCTGCACCAAGAAATCCTCCCCTTTCTTGACCATCTTGGCCAAGTCCTCAAGGGTCACGTAGGTGCTGGTCCCGGTGTTGTAGAGGCGTCGATTGGCGTATTTCTTGATAACGATTTCGCCATCGGCTTTGGCCATTTCTGTCTCCTAACCCGTCGTTTTTCGATTGTTTTTGCTCTTCCCAGTCGCGAGTGTAAGCGCAAATGAAGTCCGGTGACAATCTCTTTGTGCGATGCAGGATCGGCAATTGACGAAAGACAGGCAGGCGCAACCAAAGAACGAGAAGGCCGGGTTTATCTTGTTTGACACCGGCGACAGTCTTTGTCAGTTTCTCCTCAATCACAAAACCCGAGGAGACCTCCATGAGCACCCCGTCCATCGTCATTGCGAGCGCTGCCAGAACCCCGGTCGGATCGTTTAACGGGGCGTTGTCATCCGTTGCGGCCCATGATCTCGGCGCCATTGTCATCAAGGGCGTGCTGGAGCGCGCAGGCGTGGAGGCCGCCGAAGTCGATGAGGTGATCCTCGGGCAAATCCTGACCGCTGGCCAGGGCCAGAACCCGGCCAGGCAGGCAGCGATGAAGGCAGGCATTCCGCAGGAGGCGACTGCCTGGGGTCTGAACCAGCTTTGCGGTTCCGGCCTGCGCGCTGTCGCCATCGGCATGCAGCAGATCGCAACCGGTGACGCGAAGATCATCATTGCCGGCGGCCAGGAATCGATGTCCATGGCGCCACATTGCGCCCATCTGCGCAATGGCACCAAGATGGGCGACCTGAAGATGGTCGACACCATGATCAAGGATGGTCTCACGGATGCTTTCTATGGCTACCACATGGGCACGACCGCCGAGAATGTCGCCCGCCAGTGGCAGTTGACCCGCGATGAACAGGACGCCTTTGCGGTCGCCTCGCAGAACAAGGCCGAAGCCGCGCAGCTGGCCGGTCGTTTCCGGGATGAAATCGTGCCGGTCATCGTGCCGGGCCGCAAGGGTGACGTCACCGTGGATCAGGACGAATACATCCGCCATGGCGCGACGCTCGACAGCATGCAGAAGCTGAAGCCCGCCTTCGACAAGGAAGGCACCGTCACCGCCGGCAACGCCTCGGGCATCAATGATGGCGCCGCCGCCGCTCTTTTGATGACCGAAGCCGAGGCCTCGCGTCGCGGTATCGTCCCGCTCGTCCGCGTCGTCTCCTGGGCGACGGCCGGCGTCGATCCGAAGATCATGGGCACGGGCCCGATCCCTGCCTCGCGCAAGGCGCTGGAAAAGGCCGGCTGGAAGATTTCCGACCTCGACCTGGTGGAGGCCAACGAGGCCTTCGCCGCACAGGCCTGCGCCGTCAACAAGGACCTTGGCTGGGATACGTCGATCGTCAATGTCAACGGCGGTGCGATCGCGATCGGTCACCCTGTCGGTGCCTCGGGTGCGCGCATCCTCAACACGCTGCTGTTCGAGATGAAGCGTCGCGGCGCGAAGAAGGGTCTTGCCACGCTGTGCATCGGCGGCGGCATGGGTGTCGCCATGTGCCTCGAGGCTCTCTGATCCGGTCAGCCCGCATGGCGACGGCTCACCTTTAAAATGACGAACCTCTGTCCCGGTCTCCGACCGGGATGGTGACATCATGCCGTTGCGACGGGAAGCGCAACGGTCGATCCAGACGGGAAACCACTGATAAAAAACGGGGAGGACAGCATGAGCAGAGTGGCTTTGGTGACCGGCGGTACGCGCGGCATCGGTTCGGCGATTTCGATCGCCTTGAAGAATGCCGGCTACAAGGTGGCGGCAAATTTCGCTGGTAACGAGGAAAAGGCGAAGGCCTTTGAAGCCGAGACTGGCATTCCGGTTTTCAAGTGGGACGTGTCCAACTACCAGGCTTGTGTTGACGGAATCGCTGCCGTCGAAGCCGCACTTGGCCCAGTCGAAGTGCTGGTCAACAATGCCGGCATCACGCGTGACGCCATGTTCCACAAGATGACGCCGGAGCAGTGGGGCGAGGTGATCAACACCAATCTCACGGGCCTCTTCAACATGACGCATCCAGTCTGGAACGGGATGCGTGACCGCAGCTTTGGTCGTGTCATCAACATCTCCTCGATCAACGGCCAGAAGGGCCAGATGGGGCAGGCGAACTATTCCGCAGCCAAGGCCGGCGACCTCGGCTTCACCAAGGCTCTGGCCCAGGAAGGTGCCGCCAAGGGCATCACCGTCAATGCCATTTGCCCCGGCTATATCGGCACGGAAATGGTGCGGGCGATCCCGGAAAAGGTGCTGAACGAGCGCATCATTCCGCAGATCCCTGTAGGGCGCCTCGGCGAACCGGAAGAGATTGCGCGTTGCGTCGTCTTCCTCGCCTCCGATGATGCAGGATTCATTACCGGTTCAACGATTTCCGCCAATGGTGGGCAGTTCTTCGTCTGAACATCACCCGCACATCCGTCTCTGGCCGGCCTTGTGCCGGCCTTTTACATTCTGGGTGGGGCATGTCGGAATTGATCGCTGATCTAGGCCAGCTTGCCAAACGCCTGGACGCGGCGTGGTCAATCGAAACGTCCAGCCTGTGGTCGATCGACAATCCTGCACGCGGACAGTGCGGCGTTACCAGTCTCGTCGTCCAGGATCTGTTCGGCGGTCACATATTGAAGACCTCTCTCCCTGAGGGACCGCACTTTTACAACTTCATCGCTGGACATCGTTTCGACCTCACAGCGGGTCAGTTCAATCACGTCTTGGACTATCAGGACACGCCTTCGAGCCGCGAAGAGGCGATGTCCGATACCAGTCCAGCACAGTATTGCGCGTTGCGAAGGAGTTTGGGGCTTCCTGTTAAGGATTGAACCCAGCATACGGCGTCAGAATTCTTAATATCCACCGTGCCGTATGGTTAACCATTTGTTATTCCACAATATATAGTGGTGAACAAATCGGGAAAACTGGTCAGTCCGCGATTCGTCGTTGATTCGTTCCGGCTTTGGTCGAGAGGTTAACGCAGACAGGAAAAAAGCCGCCGAACCGGTGGGGTCGACGGCTTTTTCGATGGCTTTGCCTGTTAGCGGCAGCGCGCTTCGTAGGTACGGCCGTAGCGATCGCGGTAGACGCAATAGCCGGCGCGTTCCTGCGAGTTGCCGATCAGGGCGCCTGCCACGCCGCCGACGGCGGCACCCACTGCTGCGCCGCGAACATTGCCGGTCGCTACGCCGCCAATGATGGCGCCGGAAGCCGCGCCGATGCCGGCGCCCCGTTCGGTTGCTGTGCAGCCGGCGAGAGGTGCGATCAATGCCAGTGCCAGAAGGGTCTTTTTCATCGTCCTATCCCTTTTCTCGTCGAGTTGGTTTCACTTGAGGTCAGATTCGACCCATCAACATCAGGATGATGAGGATGAGCAGTACGAGGCCCAAGCCTCCCGACGGGCCATAGCCCCAGCTGCGGCTATGACCCCAATTCGGCAGTGCGCCGATCAGCAGCAGAATTAGAATGACGATGAGGATGGTACTCATGGGGGGCCTCTCCTAAGCCTTGGTGGATATTCCAGTCTTGTGCCGACTGAACGCGACTCACAGGACTTTGTTCCGTCCTGGACAGGCTTAGACCCATCAGCCGGAACAAATCCGCAGCCACTGTGTGATTGTTCGCAGCGTCATGGCGACGAACCGGTGTCCTGAAGCTGCCCATGCTGTCGACAAAACGATCGACGATGGAGGACATCAGCACCTGATGTTCGACCATCGGCAGGTGCCCACAATTGCGCAGCAGGACCGTCTGCGCCTGCGGCAGCAGCTTGGAGACCCGCAACTGATGGGCGGGCGGCACGATGGCGTCCTCGGCGCCGACGATGTTGAGAACCGGGACCCGCACGTTCGAAAGGTCGTCAATCAGAGTCGTTGTCGACATGAAATGAATGCAGGCGGCGATGTCTTCCGGCCTTGCCTGTTGCAGCTGTAGACGGACTTCCTCCATCGCCGCCTCCGCCAGATCGTTTCGCCAGGGACAGCCCTTGTCGAAGACGCATTCGATCGACCCCCAGCGAAATTGCTCGCTAGTGGAGATCCATCGCAGGAAAAACTGTCGAAACAGGAAGGGTCCGACCTGCGGTATCCGCAGCAATTTGGCGGGCAGCCGTTCCTGGCCTTCAAAGCGCCCACAGGCGAAGGCGCCGATCAGCACGATCGACTTCACCAGTTCCGGAAAGTGGCGTGCAATCAGCAGAGAAATAAAGCCCCCGGTCGAATGCCCGATCAAGGTCACCGGTCGGCCCCCGAAATCGCGCCTGATCGCTTCGGCATAGGCTGCGGCCACGCTTTCCGGCGTGATGGCCTGTCCTGGATATTCAAGTCTCCAGGGGTGATGCCCCGGCAGGGCGTAAGCCGCGCTCCTCGCCCTTCGGACGACCTGGGGTGCATAGGTCCGCCAGAAGGACGGCGCCATGACCATGCCGTGGAGCAGGGCATAATCCTGATCCAGGTTGCTGTTTCCAATCCATTCAACGGGCGGGGGAGACAATGTCATCAGGTTCACCTCGGCGGCGGAACGTGAGGATCTTCCAGATTGTTCCATCCCGGGGAGCGCCGGGTGGCAGAGAGATGGTGCCAGCGATTCAGCATATGGTGTGCGAGGTGATGCTGGCTTTCCACATCTAGCCGTGAACAAAGCCGGAATCTGGCGGAGTCGTCGATTCGTCGCTGATTCGTTCGCAGAGTGTTCCTGATTCAGAAAGATGATTCTGATCAAGGGTTTGCGAGGAATTCTGGGGTGATTGCGACAAGCGCCTTGCCTTTGCCCCTGTTCGTCGCCATGTGTTGGCCAAGGGTGCCGGAGTGCGGAAAGAGCCGCGGTCCCGACAAGCGGAGCGGTCTTTGAATACCCAACCCATGATCCTGAGTGGCCGCGGCGTCAATGCTGTGCTGGGGCCAACAAACACAGGCAAGACCCATTTTGCCATCGAACGCATGGTTGCACATGGGTCGGGCATGATCGGGTTGCCGTTGAGACTGCTCGCCCGCGAGGTTTATACCCGCGTGGTGGAGCGGGTCGGGGTTCAGAACGTCGCGCTGGTGACGGGCGAAGAGAAGATCAGCCCTCCGAAGGCACGCTTTTCCGTCTGCACCGTCGAGGCCATGCCGCGCGAAACGAAAGTTGCCTTCGTCGCGATCGACGAGATCCAGCTCGCCAGCGATCTTGAGCGCGGGCATATCTTCACCGACCGTCTGCTGCATCTGCGGGGCCGCGAGGAGACGCTGCTGCTCGGTTCCTCGACGATGAAGTCGATCCTCATTCAGCTGCTGCCTGGTATCACCATTGTCGAGAGACCACGGCTTTCGCAGCTCTTCTATGCCGGCCAGAAGAAGATCACACGCCTGCCACAGCGCACCGCGATCGTCGCCTTCTCGGCTGACGAGGTCTATGCGATCGCCGAGCTCATCCGCCGGCAACGCGGCGGGGCGGCCGTCGTGTTGGGGGCGCTTAGCCCGCGCACCCGCAACGCGCAGGTCGGGCTCTATCAGGAAGGTGATGTCGAATATCTCGTTGCCACCGATGCCATCGGGATGGGCCTTAACCTTGACGTTGACCATGTCGCGTTTGCCCAGGATCGCAAGTTCGACGGCTATCAGTTTCGCAATCTCAATCCGGGAGAGCTGGGCCAGATTGCCGGTCGTGCCGGTCGGCATATCAAGGACGGCACATTCGGCGTCACGGGTCGCGTCGATCCCTTCGATGACGAATTGGTGGAACGGCTGGAAACGCACCAATTCGATCCGGTCAAAGTTCTGCAATGGCGGACGGAGAAATTTGATTTCTCGTCAATTTCTGGCCTGCAGCGAAGCCTTGATGCGGTGCCGCGCGTCGAAGGGCTGACGCGTGCCTTGCCCGCGACCGACCAGCAGGCGCTGGATTACCTGTCGCGCTATCCGGAGATCGCCGATATAACCGACCGGCCGGATCGGGTGGAGAAGCTCTGGGAGGCCTGCGCGCTGCCCGACTATCGGCGTATTACGCCGGCACAGCATGCAGACCTGATTCAGAGCCTCTATTTCGATCTGGTCAGGCGGGGCACCGTCAACGAGGATTTCCTCGCCGAGCAGGTGCGACGGGCAGATCGCACGGATGGCGAAATCGACACCTTGTCAGCGCGCATCGCCCAGATCAGAACATGGACCTATGTGTCGAACCGGCCGGGTTGGCTTGCCGATCCGACACACTGGCAAGAAAAGACGCGGGAAATCGAAGACCGATTGTCCGATGCGTTACATGAACGGTTGACGAAACGCTTTGTTGATCGCAGGACATCTGTGCTCATGAAGCGCTTGAGAGAGAATGCAATGTTGGAAGCTGAAATCAGTGTGAACGGCGACGTCTTCGTGGAAGGCCATGCCATGGGACAACTCTCCGGTTTCCGGTTCACGCCGATTTCCGGCATGGACGGTCCGGATGCGAAGGCTGTTCAGGCCGCCGCCTACAAGGCTCTGGCGCTTGAATTCGAAGCCCGTGCAGCACGCCTGCATGCGTCCGGCAATAATGACCTTGCCATCGGCTCCGACGGCCTGGTTCGCTGGGTCGGCGATCCCGTGGCGCGCCTCACCGGCACCGATCACATTCTGCATCCGCGCGTCATCCTGCTCGCCGATGAGCAGCTGACCGGGATTGCACGCGACCATGTCGCTGCCCGCATCGAGCGCTTCGTCAATCATCACATCTCGACGGTGCTGAAGCCGCTCGACGATCTCTCGCGCGCGGAAGACCTGCAGGGTCTGGCCAAGGGTCTCGCCTTCCAGCTCGTCGAGAACCTCGGCGTTCTGTTCCGCCGTGACGTCGCCGATGATGTCAAGACGCTTGACCAGGATGGCCGCGCCTCGATGCGCCGCTATGGTGTCCGCTTTGGCGCCTATCACATCTTCATGCCGGCGCTGCTGAAGCCCGCTCCTGCCGAACTCATCACGCTGCTCTGGGCGCTGAAGCATGACGGCCTCGACAAGCCGGGTTACGGCGATCTGATTCCGGTTCTTGCCGCTGGACGGACTTCGGTCGTCACGGATGCAAGCTTCGAGCGCATGTTCTACAAGCTTGCCGGCTTCCGTTTCCTCGGCAAGCGTGCCGTGCGCATCGACATCCTCGAGCGTCTGGCCGATCTCATCCGCCCGCTCCTGCAGTGGAAGCCCGGTTCGCCGGCGCGTCCGGATGGTGCTTATGACGGTCGCCGCTTCACCACGACGACCGCGATGCTCTCGATCCTCGGCGCCACGCCCGACGACATGGAAGAGATCCTGAAGGGTCTCGGCTATCGCGCTGACAGCGTATCGGCCGAAGAAGCCGCCGCCTTCCTGGGCGCGCAAGCGGGATCGGCTGCACCAGAGACGTCTGCCATTGCCGAGAAGACCGAAGAAGACGGCGTCGACGATGCCGATCAGTCGGTGGAGGCAGCGGCCGAAGGCGAAGCTGCACCTGCAGCGACCGAATCCGCCTCGCCGGCAGAATCGTCCGAAGCGGGCGAGATTGCGGTATCCGCAGAGCAGTCTGCCGAAGCCTCCGAGCCGAAGCCGGTTCTTCTCTGGCGTCCAGGTGGCCGCAGCGACAACCAGCGCGGGACGGGTCGTCCCGCCGGCGATCGTCGTCCGCAGGGGCAGCGCAACCAGGCACCGCGCGAAGCCGGAGACAATAGCGGCGACAAGCGCGGCGAGGGCCGTCGTGACGACCGCCGTCCGGACAATCGCGGCGAACGCCGCGACGACAACCGGGGCAAGTTCGCCGGCAAGGGTGATCGCCAGGATCGCGGCGACCGCAAGGACCGTGGTCCCCGTCCGGAACGGGACAACAACAAGTCGCAGCCGGCGCGCTTCGAGGCCAAGCCGCCGCGCAAGGAAAAGCCCGTTGATCCGGATTCACCCTTCGCCAAGCTCGCAGCGCTCAAGGAGCAGCTGAAGAAGTAATGGACGAGAAGCAGCCACAAAGCGGTTCGCGCCAGCGCATCGACAAGTGGTTGTTCTTCGCTCGTGTGGCAAAATCACGCAGCCTCGCGCAGGAGCGCGTGGCCGCAGGCCATGTCAGCGTCAACGGGCAGAAGGTTCGTCAGCCCAGTCACAAGCTCAAGGTCGGCGACCGCCTGGACATCGCCATGCCCGAGCGCGACCTCGTGTTGGTCGTCAAGCTTCCCGGTGAAAGACGTGGGCCTTACGAGGAAGCCAGGCTGCTTTACGAGGACCTGACCCCACCGCGCGAGAAGACGCCGTTCACCGCGTTCGAGCAGGCGACGCGCGCGCCGGGTGCGGGGCGTCCGACGAAGAAGGAGCGCCGGGCGCTCGACGATCTTCGCGGCGGGCCTGATTGGTCGACGGATTAGAAAATTTCTACGAAGCCGCCCGAATTGAGGGCGTTTATCCTTGCCTTGTCTTAGATTCCGCATTAGCTCACTTGCCGTCCGACAGAAATTTTCGGTAGGGCGCGAGCCTGCCGAACTTGGGTCCCGTCCCAGCGGAAATACCCATGTTCGCCTTTCTCCTGCCGTTCGAGAACGCCATCCTGGAGTGCCGCATGACCTATATCGTCACCGATAACTGCATTCGCTGCAAATACACCGATTGTGTCGAGGTCTGCCCCGTCGATTGCTTTTATGAGGGCGAAAACTTCCTCGTCATTCACCCGGACGAATGCATCGACTGCGGCGTTTGCGAGCCGGAATGTCCTGCGGAGGCGATCAAGCCCGATACCGAGCCGGGTCTCGACAAGTGGCTGAAGATCAACGCCGATTACGCCAAGATCTGGCCGAACATCACGGTCAAGAAGGACCCGATGCCGGAAGCCAAGGAAATGGACGGCGTCGACGGCAAGTTCGAACAGTTCTTCTCGGAAAAGCCGGGTTCGGGCGACTGACGTTCGAACAGGGGTGAGCTCGACGGAATCCTGCTCAAAATTCCATCACTTGACCCCTGGTTTGCTCTCCGGTGCGTCACGATTGTGGCGCACTGCACTAAAATATTGATTTCCTCGTCTTTTTGTGATAGCTTTTTCGAACTGTTCCACTTTGCGGCATAACTATGCCCTGAACCATCACGAAAGCAAATTCACCACCGCGCGATTCCCGTGACATCGGCGACACATTCGTGTCGTGTCTCCGTCGCGAAGAGGGTGATGTTTGTTTGTGTGGCGGACTGGATCAGGGTGACAAGTCTCGCAACCTTGTCATCTCATCCGGGCCTGACCGACCCGGCGCCGGCATCACGCCGGGAGCAAAACAGGGAGTATTTGAATAGAATGACGACCCAGCAGAAGAAGAATTCCTCGGCGCGCCATGGCTTCAAGACCGGCGAGTCGATCGTATACCCGGCCCATGGCGTGGGTACCATCACCGCCATCGAAGAGCAAGAAGTCGCCGGCATGAAGCTTGAGCTTTTCGTCATCGATTTCGAAAAGGACAAGATGCGCCTGAAGGTTCCGGTCGCCAAGGCCGTGAGCATCGGGATGCGCAAGCTCTCCGAGACCGATTTCGTCGATCGTGCATTGAAAGTGGTTCAGGGCAAGGCCCGCGTGAAGCGCACCATGTGGTCGCGTCGCGCTCAGGAATATGATGCCAAGATCAATTCCGGTGACCTCATCTCGATCGCAGAAGTCGTTCGCGACCTTTACCGTGCCGAGAACCAGCCGGAACAGTCCTATTCCGAGCGCCAGCTCTATGAAGCGGCCCTCGACCGCATGGCTCGCGAAATCGCTGCCGTGAACAAGATGTCCGAGACGGAAGCCGTTCGCCTTGTCGAGGTCAACCTCGCCAAGGGTCCCAAGCGCGGCAAGACGATCGAAGAAGACGATACCCAGGAAGAAGCCGCTTAAAGCTTCTCCAACGCATGGTCATGAAAAAACCTCCGGTGAGATCCGGAGGTTTTTTTGTGTCCACTGCAGACTTGCAAAATATCGCGCGGCCAAAGAAAAACCCCGCCGAAGCGGGGTTTTCCAGATCTCGTCTCTCAGCTGTTACTCGCGGTTTCCAAGGAAACGCAGCAGGAACAGGAAGAGGTTGATGAAATCGAGATAGAGGCGCAGGGCGCCCATGATGGCGTTGCGGCTCGCCATCTCGCTGGACTGGCTCTCGTGGTAGGATTCCTTGATCGCCTGGGTGTCATAAGCCGTCAGACCTGCGAAGATCAGGACGCCGATGACCGAGATCGCGAAGTCCAGGGCCGAAGACGCCATGAACAGGTTGACCAGCGAGGCAATGATCAGGCCGAAGAGACCCATCATCAGGAACGAGCCCATAGCCGAGAGGTTACGCTTTGTGGTGTAACCGTAGAGCGACAGGGCACCGAACGAAGCGGCGGTGACGAAGAAGGTCTGCACGATGCTCGCGCCCGTGTAGACGAGGAAAATCGACGACAGCGACAGGCCCATCAGTGCGGCATAGACCCAGAAGGTGGTCTGCGCTGCCGAGACACTCATCTTATGGATGCGGAAGCTCAGGAAGAACACCATGGCGACCGGCGCCAGGATGACGACCCAGCGGAGTGGCGAGCCATAGATGGCCTGGGCGAAGGCTGGGCTGGATACGGCCATCTGAAAGGTGGCGAAGGCTGCGATACCGGTGATGGCGAGGCCCAGTGCCATCAGGTTGTAGACCTTCAGCATATAGGCGCGCAGACCTTCGTCGATCATCGTGGCCGACTGGGTCTGGCCCTGGCGGCTCTGATAGTTGCGAAGTTCGGACATGTTTTCCTCTCTCAAAGCTTCGAAATTGGACGGCGGAGCCCGAATGGCTCCCGCGCCGCTGCGAAGCCCAGCATGCGTGCTTTCAATATGAGAGGTTCCCCTGCCATCGACAAGAGCAACAATCTTAAATCGCGGTAATACTGCAAACGGCGGGACGATGCCCGCCGCTGTTGCCCTTAAAGCTCTCGAAGCACGGGAGCCGCCTTCTGACCGAGGATCCGCCATGTGCCTGCAAGGCCAATGCCGATCGTCACGACAAGCGCGATAACAATGGTCATGACCGCCACGTCGGGCAGGAAGTTCGACGGCAGGTTCATGATCTGGCTCAGCACGAACCAGGCGATGCCGCCACCTGCGATGAGCGCAAACACAGCCGTCGCTGCACCGAGCAGCATGTACTCATAGGTGAAAGCGCGAATGAGCATGGCCCGCGTCGCGCCAAGCGTCTTCAGGATGACGGCGTCATGGGTGCGGGCCCGGTTGCCGGCCGCAAGCGCACCGGACAGGACGAGGACAGATGCGATCAGGGCAATCGCTGCTGCTGCACGGATCGCCGTTGCCAGCTGTCCGACGAGGCGATCGACGATGTCGAGCGCGTCCTTCACCCGCACGGTGGTGATTGTCGGGAACTGCTGGGTGACCGAGCGCAGGATTGAGGCCTCCTCGGCTGCGGTCGCGTCCTGGTCGATGAGCGTCGCAAGCCAGGCATGCGGCGCGCCGGCAAAGGTGTTTGGCGAGAAGACCATGACGAAGTTCATCGACAGGCTCTCCCACTCCACCGTGCGGAAGTTGGCGATCTTCGCTGTAATGTTACGGCCGAGGACATTGATGGTGATCGTATCGCCGATCTTCAGGCCCAGTTCGCGGCCTTCCTGTTCGGCGAAGGAGACCAGCGGTTCACCCGTGTAGCCGTCGGACCACCATTCGCCTTCGGTGACCGTGCTGTTTTCAGGCACGTTCTTGGCGTAGGTCAGGCCGCGATCGCCGCGCAGCACCCACCTGCCTTCCGGCGGGACGTCGACCTTGGCAACGTCAGTCCCGTTTAGCTCGACGATACGACCGCGCAGCATTGGTACTTCGATCAACTTGCCTTCGGGCGCCATGCCTTCGACGAGCGTGCGGAAGCCATCGATCTCGCCGCTCTGGATATCGACAAAGAAGAAGTTCGGCGCGCGTTCGGGCAGGTTTCCGGTCAGCTCACGTCGAAGATTGCCGTCGATGAGCGCCAGTGCCACGAGCAGGCTGAGACCAAGGCCGAGCGACAGGGTCACCGCCGGTGTCAGCGCGCCGGGTCGGTGGATATTGCCGACGGCAAGCCTAAGGGCTGCGGAGTGGATCGGAGGGCTGCGGCGGGCGAGCCAGGCAATGCCGAGCGCCACGACGCGAAGCAATACGAAGCCCGCTGCCATGGCGGCGAGGAAGATCGTCGCGATCCGCTGCTGCTCGGAGGTGAAGATGGCGAGCGCTGCGAGCGCGCCCAGGGCAAGCGCCATGGCGAGCAGGTAGGGCCAGGACGGAAGACCGGAGGCTTCAAAGCCCTGTTCACGGAACAAGGCCGTCGCCGGTACCTTGCGGGCATGGCCGAGTGGTAGAATGGCGAAGGCGAAGGTCACCAGCATGCCGAAGACGGCCGCGAGCAGCAGGGCACGCGGATAGAGCGTCGCTTCGGCGGAGATTGGCAGGATACCAGCCAGATAACTGGCGACGATTGGTGGCGCGATCGCGCCGAGCACAAGACCTGCAAGGATGCCCACCGCTGCCACCAGCGTGATCTGGATCAGATAGACCATGACAACCACAGAGGCGGGGGCGCCGACGCATTTCAGTGTCGCGATCACGGTGCGTTTGGAATCGAGGAAGGCACGAACTGCATTGGCGACACCGACGCCGCCGACCACGAGTGCTGTCAGGCCGACCAGAGTGAGGAACTGTGAGAAACGCTCGACATTCTCCGTCAGGGCAGGGGCGGCGCGGTCGCTGCCGCGGATGGACCAGCCGGCTGTTGGAAACTCCGCCTGTGCGCGTTCGCGGATGGCTTCTGTCGTCGGAGCGGGATCGGAATAGCGAATCTTGTAGGCGTGCTCGACGAGGCTGCCGGTCGCGACGAGACCGCTTGCGAACAGCCCGTCGCGGCTGGTGAGAAAGCGTGGCGCGAAGCCGAAGCCGTCGGAAATCGAATCCGGTTCGGTGATAATGGTGCCATTGATCCGGAAGCGGGCGTTGCCGACGAGCAGTTCATCACCGACCTTGATGTTCATGCGATCGAGCAGAAGGGGCGCCACGACCGCGCCGTACGACCCGTTCTCCTGAGCCAGCAGTTCCGCCAGAGGTAGGTCTGGCTCTGCCACTAGCTTTCCATAGAGCGGATAGGCCTGGTCAACCGCCTTGATTTCGACCAGCGACTGGTCGGAGCCATCGGCGAGGCGCGCCATGGAGCGCAGGTTTGTTGTGACCGAGACGGCCCCGAAGCGCTCCAGGAAGGCCAATTCTTCAGGCGTTGCCTCGCGATTGTCGAGCTCGAACCTGACGTCGCCTGCCAGCAGCGTACGTCCTTCCGAGGAAATCGCATCGGTGATGGCTGTCGAAACAGAGTTCACGGCAGCGATCGCACCCGTTCCAAGCGCAATACAGGCGAGGAAGATGTAAAAGCCTTTCAATCCACCGCGCAGCTCACGCAACGCGATACGGAAGGCAACGGAGACGCGTGTGGCAAAGCTCGTCATGCGGGCACCGAAGCGAGTCGGGCCTGCTCGTTTCGGCTGTCACCGGCGATGCGGCCGGATGCCACGCGGATCTGCCGGGTGCAGCGGGCGGCGAGCGACGGATCATGGGTGACGAGAATGAGTGTCATGCCGCGTTCCTTCTGCTTGTTGAACAGA
>JARXAK010000159.1 GCA_029865885.1 Rhizobium sp.
GTCGCACCTTCGACGGAGTAAGGGGTGATGTCCTTGTAGGCCTGCAGGGCGGCCAGAACTTCCGGGCTGTCGATGACGATCTTGTCGCCGTCGATCACCTTGCCGTTGTTGGTGTAAACCCAGTGCATGAACTGGTGCATGGTGTTGTCGAAGGTCTTGGCCGGCAGGCCGTAACCGGCAGTGCCGGTCTTTTCCTTGATCTGCTTGGCAAAGGCAATTTCTTCAGCCCAGGTCTTCGGCGGGGTCTCCGGGTCGAGGCCGGCAGCCTTGAACAGATCCTTGTTCCAGTAGAGCGCCTTGGTCGAAAACGCGACCGGAACGCCCCACTGCGTGCCCTCGAAGGTCACGGTGTCGACGATGTTCGGATAGTAGGAAGCCTTTTCCTCATCCGTCATCGGAACCGAAACGATGAGGTCGTTCTGGGCGAATTCCTTCAGCGTGCGCGAGCCGACATAGGCCATGGCAACCGGCGTGCCGGCGACGGCAAGCGTGGTAGCCTTGTCCTGGCACTGCTCCCAGCCGACGACTTCGGGCTTCACCTTCCAGCCGGTATTCTTGCCTTCCCATTCGGCAATATACTTCTCATGGATCGGGTCGATCTTGTCGCCGCAATAGATCCAGCTGATCTCCTGGTCAGCCGCCAGCGTCGTGAGCGCCGAGCTTGCGAGCAGGGCGAATGAGCCTGCGAGCATGGTCAGTTTTCTTGTCATCGGTAGTTCCCCTTTGTTGACAGGTTAAAAGCGTCCGGTTGGCCCGAATTTTGATTGGCAGCCTCTACTTGACCGCGCCGGCGGTAAGCCCGCTGACGAGGTAGCGCTGCAGGAAGAAGATCACGATCATCGCCGGCGTGATCCCGACGAAACTCGCCGCCATCAGCTCGTTCCAGATGACCTCCTGTCGTCCGAAATAGGCAAACAGCCCGATCGGCAGCGGCATGTATTCGGTCTTGGAATTGAAGGTGAGGGCAAAGATGAACTGCTGGGCATAGGCGCCGATGAAGGTGGTGATGGCGACCACGGCGATGCCGGGCGTGGCGAGCGGCAGGATAACCCGGCGGAATGTGTAGAAGTAACCGGCGCCATCGACATAGGCCGCCTCTTCCAGCTCGCGCGGAATGCGCATCATGTAGGTGCGCAGGAGCCAGATGGCCGACGGAATGAGAAAGGCAACACCCGGCACGATCATCGCAAAATAGGTGTTGAGCACGCCGAGCGAACGCATCAGCCGGAAGAGCGGGATGAGCAGGACTGCGCCCGAGAACATGTTGACGGCGAGGAAGGCGGCCAGCAGCTGGCCACGCCCTCTGAACTCGAAACGGGCAAAGGCATAGGATGCCGGCACCACCAGGATCAGCACGACGACGGTCGCAATGGTCGAGATGAAGAAGGAGTTGAAGATGTAGCGCGCAAAGCCCGGCACGCTGTCCCACATGGTGATGTAGGCATCAAACGAACCATTCTCCGGGAAGAAGCGATAGGGCGAGGAGAAGAGCTGGCTGAGCGGCTTCAGCGACACCAGAAAGCCTTCGACGAAGGGTGCCAGAACGAAGGTCAGGAAGAGCGCGATGCCCGCATAGATACCGACCAGTTCATACCAGCGATAGCGGTTGATCAGGGCTGTCTTGTCATAGCTCATCGGGCATGCTCCTGCGAGAGACGGCTGGTCACACGGAAATAGGCAACGCAGAAGATCGAGAGGAAGATGCAGATCAGAACTGCACGGGCGGCACCCTCGCCGTATTTCTTCGAGCCGATCGCGGTATGATAGGTGTCGATGATCATCGTGGTGGTCTCGCCGCTCGGACCACCGCGCGTCAGGATCCAGATGATGTCGAAGGAGTTGAAGGTGGCGATCAGTGACAGCATCGACATGGTGATCATGGCGGGCAGGATCAGCGGCAGGGTGATGCGGCGGAAGCGGTAGAAGCGACCGGCGCCATCCGTCCAGGCGGCCTCATAGAGATCCTGCGGGATCGCCTGCATGGCAGCCAGCATGTAGAGTGTCACCATAGGCACGCCGATCCACACATCGGTGAAGATCGTCGCCCAGAAGGCGGTCGAACCATAGGCGAGGAAAGCAACGGGCCCATCAACCACGCCCATGCGCTGCAGGACGCCGGAGATCATGCCGAACTGGCCGTTATACATCCAGCCCCACATGAAGATGCCAATCGCCATCGGCACGATCCATGGCGGCATTGTGAGGACACGGAACAGTGTCCGGCCAGGGACTGCGGCATTCAGCATGGCCGCCCCGAAGGTGCCGATGATCATCTTGATGGAGACGGAGAAGAAGGTCCAGATGAAGGTCCTGACAATGACTTCGCCGAAGGTGTCGTTGAAGATCTTCTCGTAGTTCGCCCAGCCGACCCAGTTCGTCGTCTTCTTGAGCGACGCATCGGTGAAGGACAGGATGAAGGTGTCGACCAGCGGATAGGCGACGATGACGGCGATATAGAGAAGGGCCGGCGCAATCAGCAGCCAGGCAAACAGGATAGCGCTTCGGCGAGCTTGCATCCGACCGCTCCCTTACGCCGACCGGGCGCGGGCGGGCGCACCGGCGCTGCCATGCAGGCAGGCGTCGAACTTTTCCCAGACCGGCTTCAGATCGACAACCTTGCGAGCAAGCCGCGCCTCGTCCATGGCGAGCGCCAGGATGCCCGCTTCCAGTGCATCGATGGCGGAGACCGGCTGCTTCGCACCCGTCTGCACAAAGGCGATCACGTCTTCGGCCATCTGCTCGTCGGCGCCGTAATGCTGCGAAAGGGCTGATGGCGCCTTGTAGGTATTGGCGATGACCTTTTCGTTGGTGCGCGCGTCATGCACATCCATGAAGCCGCGCACGAAGTCGCCTTCCGCCATGCCCTTGGAGCCGATCACGCAGAAGCGGCGGAACTCGTCCGGCACGTTGAGATTGGTATGGAAGGTCATCGACACGCCGTTCTCGTATTCGACGATGGCGGTCTGGTAATCGATGATGTCGCCATCGCTGTCGAACACCTTGTCGGACCCTTCCCAGCCGCTCGGCTTGCGGTGATAGACGTTGAGGTCGTTGGCGCCTGAAGCTTCCGGCGCATTTTCCGGCACGAAGCTCTTGCGACCACCAAAGCTCGCGACGAAACGCGGGCGGGCGCCGACCACGCCATTATACAGGTCGAGGTCGTGGCAGCACTTTTCCAGCATGAAGCCACCGGCATAACGGCCGTAACGGCGCCAGTCGCGCATGAAGAAGGCGCCATGATAGGGCTGGATATGCTCGGAGGCCTCGATCGAGACGACATTGCCGAGCCGCCCCTCTTCCTGCGCCTTGCGCAGATCGCGATAGAGCGGGGAATAACGCAGGACCAGGCCGACCAGCAGACGGTCATGGCCGTAGGTGTTGAGGAGAGAGGCGAGCGCATAGCTCTCCTCGATGCTGGTGACGATCGGCTTTTCGGTGAACACGGTCAGACCGGCCTCGAGACCGAGGCGGATATGGTCGAGATGCAGATGGTTGGGCGACCCGATCATCAGAAGGTCGAAAGTCTCGGCTGCAATCAGGGCTTCGGGCGTTTCATAGACCTTGCCCGGAGAAATGCCGTACTCGTTCAGCGTCGCCATACCGGCAGGGGCCGGATCGACGTAACCGACGATCTCGAAGCTCGGGTCAATCTCCTTGAACACCCGACCCAGATATCCAAGACGGAATCCGAGCCCGATAATCGCGACCTTCATGATGCATTCCCCTGCTTTCGTAATTATTTTTCGTAGACTGCGTCAATTTTCCGAGATCGTCAACACGGGAAGCAAAAATCCCCGCACTGATGAAAATCGTTTTCATGATCCATCTACGACACCGGAGAATGAGCGCCCCACCACCAACCCTGACGCCAAACGCCTTCCCAAAGACATCCGCAGGCAGGATCCAGATTGGGGGCCTCCCCAATCGTTAACTTAAGATACCAAAACTAGTCCAATCGTAAAGCTGGATATATCCAAATCGGGCGAAAAACGCGCAAAATCCTGTTTTAATGATGAAATTTCTTAGGGGACACACAGAACACCCCTTCCGCATCAAAACCATTTGCGAAATAGGTTTCTGGTTGGTATTGTTTTCGCAAAGACCACCGAGGGTATGGAGACATGCAGAGAGTGACGACGGAATGCAGACCCGCCCTCCGCTTGCGGTCCACTCGCCACTGGGGCAGAGGAAGCGCATGAGCACACCCCTTCCCCTTGAGCAGTTGCAGTCTGTCCGTGGCGGACCGCTTTACGTCAAACTTCGCAAGATGATCGAGGACGCCGTCGCGTCCGGTCGCCTCAAGCATGGCGAGGCATTGCCGGCCGAGCGCGACATTGCCGATGCGGCCGATATCAGCCGCGTCACCGTGCGCAAGGCGATCGACGAGCTTGTCGCCGAAGGTCTCCTTATCCGCCGACGTGGATCGGGCACCTTTGTCGTCAAGCCCGTGCCGCGCATGCAGCAGCCGCTGAGCCAGTTAACCTCCTTCACTGAGGATATGCGCCGTCGTGGCATGGTTGCCGGCTCCCGCTGGCTGGGACGCGGCCTGTTCTATCCGACGGCCGAAGAAACCATGATGCTCGGCCTCGTCAGCGGCGCACGCGTCGCCCGCATCGATCGCTTGAGAACCGCCAACGACATGCCGATTGCGCTGGAGCGCACCAGCCTGCCGGACGACCTGCTGCCGGATCCGGACAGAATAGAGGACTCCCTCTATCTCTGCCTGCTGGATGCTGGCATCCGGCCTGTGCGCGCCAACCAGCGCATCTCCGCCGTGCTTTTGACGGACGAGGAAACCAAGCTGCTCGGCGTGCCCCCCGGCTCTGCGGCCCTCTCGGTTCAGCGCATTGCCTATCTCGAAACCGGCCGCGTGATGGAAATGTCGCGCGCGCTTTATCGCAGCGACGCCTATGACCTGGTCGCCGAACTCGGCATCGGCTCGCCCATGAAGCCTCAAGACTGAAAGTTTGATCGATGACCACCAAGATGCGCGAGGAGATCAACGAGATCCCCGCAGCCGCAGCCCGATTGCTGGACACGTCCAGAACCGTCATTGCCGAGGCGGCAAATGCCTTGCGTGACAAGGATCCGGGCGTCGTGGTCACCATTGCCCGTGGCTCATCCGATCATGCGGCGCACTTCCTGAAATATGCAATCGAGTTGCAGTTGGGCCTGCCGGTCGCCTCCCTCGGCCCCTCGCTCGCCTCGATCTACGAGACCCCGATGAAGCTCGACAAGGCAGCCGCCTTTGCCGTGTCGCAGTCCGGGGCAAGCCCCGACATCGTAGCGATGGCCAGAGGCGCCCGCAATGGCGGCGCAACCACGGTGAGCCTCGTCAACACCCTGCCCTCGCCGCTCGCGGACGCGGCGACCTTCGCCGTCGACATCAAGGCCGGCCCCGAGATCGCCGTCGCCGCCACCAAGTCCTTCGTCAATTCGATTGTTGCAGGGCTCGCCATCCTCGCAAGCTGGAGCCGCGACGAGGCGCTGACCCGTGCCGTGGATGCCCTGCCCGAACACTTCGACAAGGCGCTTGCGCTGGACTGGAGCGCCCTGCTTGAACCGCTGAAGTCGGCAGAGTCGCTCTACATGCTGGGTCGTGGCCCGGCACTCGCCATTGCCGCCGAAGCCGCCCTCAAATGCAAGGAAACCTGCGAACTGCATGCGGAGGCCTATTCCTCCGCCGAAGTCCTGCATGGTCCGGTCTCGATCGTCGGCCGTGACTTCCCCGTCGTCGCCTTTGCCGCCCGCGACAAGGCGGAAGCCTCGATTGCCGGCACCGTCTCGAAGCTTGCGGCCAGCAACGCCACCTGCTTCATCACCTCGGATCAGGCAACGGCCGGTCACAAACTGCCCTTCATCGCGACGGGACATCCGATCACGGATGCGCTGGCGCTGATCGTTCCCTATTATGGCTTCATCGAATCCCTCTCCCGTGCCCGTGGCTTCAATCCCGACAAGCCGGTCGCACTGAAGAAAGTCACCGAGACCCAATGAGACAAGCCTTCGCCATCACTGCAAGCCGCATTTTCGATGGGCACCAGTTCCACGAGGACGCGGCCCTCTTTGTCGAGAGCGGCCGGGTCAAGGCCATCCTGCGCAAGGCCGACCTTCCTGCCGACATCCTGCGGCAGGATGCCGGTGATGCGCTGATTGCCCCCGGCTTCATCGACCTGCAGGTGAATGGCGGCGGCGGCGTGCTGTTCAACAACGATCCGACGGTCACCGGCATCCGCACGATCTGCGAGGCCCATGCGCGTTATGGCACGACGGCCCTGATGGTCACGCTGATCACCGATGCGCCCGAGATCAAGCGCCAGGCGATCGCCGCCGGCGAGGCCGCAGCCAGGGCTGGCGAGCCGGGTTATCTCGGCCTGCATCTTGAGGGACCACACCTCTCGATCGCCCGCAAGGGCACCCATGATCCGGCCCTGATCCGCCCGATGGCGCAAGCCGATCTCGACTATCTTGTCGCGCAGGCACAGCACTTCGGCATCTCGATGATCACGGTGGCGCCGGAAAGCGTCACACCGGATCAGGTCAAGCGCCTGGTGGAGGCCGGTTACCGCGTCAGCCTTGGCCACACCGACACGAGCTGCGCCAACGTCGAACCTTACGTCGACGCAGGGGCCACACTCGTCACCCATCTCTTCAACGCCATGAGCCCGCTCGGCAATCGCGAGCCCGGCCTCGTCGGTGCTGCCCTCACCTCGCCGATCCTGCATTGCGGCCTGATCGCCGACGGTTTCCATGTCGATCCGGTGACCATGAAGATCGCGCTTGCCGCCAAGACCGGCCCCGCCCACATCTTCCTCGTGACCGACGCCATGTCGACCATCGGCACCGACCAGACCGGCTTTGACCTCAACGGCCGCGCCGTCTACCGCCGCGATGGCCGCCTGACGCTTGCCGACGGGACGCTGGCCGGCGCCGATATCGACATGCTCTCCTGTGTTCGCTACGTGCACGAAAAACTGGGACAGCCTCTCGAAGAGGCGCTGCGCATGGCATCGCTTTATCCGGCTGAAGCCATCGGCGCGCCAAACAAGGGGAAACTCGCTGCCGGCCAGCATGCCGACTTCGTCGTGCTCGGACCGGATCTCGACATCCACTCGACCTGGATCGCAGGCACTTGCGTCTTCGCGAAGCGCACAGAACCGAGCCGGGCCTTCGCATGATCGTCTGTTTCGACATCGGCGGCACGGCGATCAAGGGTGCGCTCGCGACGAGCGCGGAAGACATCCGCCCCTTCCCGCGCAAGCCGACCCCGATCCACGATTTCGATGCCTTCGTCGGAACGCTCGCCGACGTGATAGCCGAGGCCGAAGCGCGCGCCGGTGAACGCCCCGCCTGCATCGCGATCTCGATCGCTGGCGTTATCGATCCGGACACCCTGAACGCCGTCGTTGCCAATATCCCCTGCATCCACGGTCGGCCGCTGCAGGCCGATCTCGAAGCCGCCCTCGGCCTGCCGGTCATCGTTGCCAATGATGCCGACTGTTTCGTGCTGGCCGAGGCCGGCATTGGTGCGGCCCGCGGCCATAGGGTCGTCTTCGGCGTCATCCTCGGCACCGGCGTCGGCGGCGGCCTCGTCATCGACGGCAAGCTGATCAACGAAAGCGGTTTCGCCGGCGAATGGGGCCATGGGCCGATCCAGCCGACCGAAGCCGGCACGCCGCCGATCCACGTGCCACGCTTCCAGTGCGGCTGCGGCCAGATCGGCTGCATCGACGCGATCTGCAGCGCGCGGGGCCTTGAAAAGCTGCACAGGCATATTCACGCCGAACAGTTGACCAGCGAAGACATCATCGCCGACTGGCTTAAGGGCGATGCCAAGGCCGAAAGGACCATCGACGTCTATGTCGACATCCTCACCGATGCGCTGTCGATGGTGGTCAATGTCACCGGCACGACGATATTGCCCGTCGGCGGCGGTCTCTCCAACGTACCGGAACTGTTGACGCGGATCGACACGGCCTTGCGGTCACGGATCCTGCGCAAGTTCAAGCAGCCGATCGTCGTGCCAGCCGCCTGCCGCGTCGAGCCCGGCCTGGTGGGCGCGGCTATCCTCGGCCTCGACTTTGCAAGGCAGCGCTAGAGCATTTACGGTGAAAACGGGATCACCGGAAATGCTCTATCTATTTGTTTTTACGCAGTCCGGACGCAAAACCGCTGACGCACTTTTGCTGGACGTGCTCTAGGGAGCCTAACATGGCCGCAGACATGCTGGTGAAGCTCTACGAGCTTCAGGATGACGGCGAGATCATCGGGCGCATGAAGGCCGAAGGCATTGCCATCCGGCGCGCGCTGGTGCCCGAACTTTCCGCGATCGCCGCCTGGATCGAGCCCCGTTTCGGCAGAGGCTGGGTGGCCGAAGCGACCGCCGCAATCATGCGCCAGCCCGTGACCTGCTGGATCGCCCATGCGGGAGACACGCTGCTCGGCTTTGCCTGCCACGAGGCGACGATGAAAGGCTTCTTCGGCCCGACCGGTGTGGACGAGAATGCCCGCGGCCGAGGCATTGGTCATGCCTTGCTGATCCGCACGCTCATCGACATGCGCGACCAGGGTTATGCCTATGCCATTATCGGCGGCGCTGGCCCCATGGGCTTTTACGAAAAGAGCGTCGGTGCCATCGCCATCCCCGGCTCGTCGCCCGGCATCTACAAGGGCATGCTGCCGCGCACGGCGCCATCCGAAGTTTCAGGTTGAGCCGTATCAGCCGAGTTCCAGCGACGTGATCGCGTAAACGCCTGTCTTCTGCACCTCGGGCGGTTCGCCGTGATACATCCGCGCCGTCTGGAACCCACGTTTGAAGCCGAGACGACCGAGCAGGTAGCGGAACCCTTCCTGATACTCGGGAACATCCAGATGCACTTCCTCGCCCTTGAGGTTTGCGAGGCAGATCTTCAGCAGATCCTCAGCCGTTCGCCCATCCATGGCAAACAGCGGCCCGATCTTGTAACCGCTGATGCAAGGTCGCATCACGGCGTAACCCGCCACCACACCCTGCCGGCGGCAGAGAAAGGCACGACGCGGCGGCTGAAGCCAGGTGGAGACGAAGTCTTCTCTCGGCGCGGGGAAGAATGCCCGATCGAGCGCAAGGATCTCGGCGATATCGCCCTCGGTGATCGCCTCACACCGGGCGAAGCTCGCTGGCAGAGCCGGCATGCGATCGATGCTCCAGCGCACGGTGTCATAGGTGGGCGCGAAACCCATGCGGCCGTAATTCGCCTGCTGCTCGACAACCCCGTCGAGGCCGATGACCCGATCCCCGAGATGCGCCATTCCGGCATCCCACACCCGCCGTCCGAGCCCTTGGCCCCGAAAATCCGGATGGCAGATATAAAGCCCGATGAAGCCGAAGCCGGCACCATAGCGCACGGCCGAGATGCCGGCAGCAAGACGCCCATCGACGAAACAGCCGAGGAAGCCATCGGGATCGGCTGATCTGAAAGCAGCGGCATCGCCGTGTCCCGGGTTCCAGCCTTCAAGGGCTGCCCAGCCGACGAGCTCCTCGACCTCGCCTGCCGTCAGGACTCTGATCTGCACATCCTCCACCACGCTCATACGCCCATGGCAGCGGGAGAGAAACGGGCAAGGTCCCCGTGATAGGTCTTGTGAACGGGGCTCGCATAAGCGCCGCGCTTGGCAGTCGACAGGCCCTGCGCAATCAGGCTCTCCGCCTGCTTCACGGCGGCAGCCACCCCGTCGATGACGGGCACACCGAACTCCTGCCGGAGTGCTGCGGTTAGATCGGCCATGCCGGCACAGCCGAGCACGATCGCCTCGGCCCTGTCGTCTTTCAGCGCTGCCGATATCTCGCTGCGCAGCCGGTCGCGGGCGTTGGAATTCGGATCCTCCAGGGACAGAACGGCCACATCCGCCGCCCGCACCTTGCAGCGGCTGCCCATGCCATAGCGGTGCACGAGATGTTCGACGGGGAGCCGCGAGCGTTCCATGGTGGTCACGACGGAAAACCGTTGCGCGATGAAGGATGTCGCCGAAAGCGCCGCCTCGCAGATGCCGATGACCGGGATAGCCGCCAGCGCCCGGGCCGCATCGAGCCCGGTATCGTCGAAACAGGCAATCACGACCGCATCCGCCCCCTCGCGCTCCGCCTTGGCGATTTCCACCAGCAGGCCAGGCACCGCGAAGACCTCGTCGTAATAGCCCTCGATCGAGACCGGCCCCATGGACGATGTGATCGCCAGGATTTCGGTCCCGGCATGGGCGACCCGCCGCGCGGCATCGGCAATCGTCGCGGTCATGCTGGCAGTCGTGTTCGGATTGATGACGGCAATCTTCATGCCATCAACCCCGGCTTCTACGGCGGTTCATGGCGATGATAAGCCCAAGCGTCCCCGCAATCACCAGGAAGGAGAAGAGCGTCGTCACCGTACCAAGCGCGTAAAGCACCGGCGTCGTGACATTGGTCGTCATGCCATAGATCTCGAGCGGCAGCGTGTTGTAGGTGCCGGACGTCATCAGCGTGCGCGCAAACTCGTCATAGGAG
>JARXAK010000162.1 GCA_029865885.1 Rhizobium sp.
CAGCTGGGGTCTTGTCTGCCCCTTGCTGCATGGCCCGGGCGGCGGACGATCAAGGCTCAAGCGTCAAAGCACGAGCCGATCGGTCCCGCAGCCATTTCGTCAGTAGCGAATGACGGGGCAGCCGCGAACATTGGCAAAGACCATGCGGTCGCGACCGCCATGGCGAACACCGGCAACGACGACACGACGCGGCGTCACGTCGGCGACGAAGGCACGGCGCAGACCGTTCCAGCGGGCCTTTTCCACGGCATGATGCGGACGGCACTCGCCGCGATGCGGCCGGTCCGAGCCCGGACGGTCCCAATCCGGACCACGGCCGGGGCGATCCCAACCCGGGCCGGCGTGGCGCGGGCCTTCGATATAGACGCCCCAACCGAAGCTGTCGGCGGAGGCCGTCCCGGCGAGGCCGGCAGTCGCCAGGACCGAGACCATGGCTGCGAGACCGAATTTGCGAAGCATGCCGATCATTTTCTCTCTCCTTGAACCGGCGCGTGTTCCGGCGCCTTTGTTGCCATCCCGCCGTTGCGAGCGATTGAGGAGAGAATAGGCGTGGCTGGCTGAATGCAGTCCGAATCCGCCATTCAGGGACCGTTCACCTTGCCGGAAGGCGCCACGGCACAGCATCAGACATGCAGCACCACCTCGCGGCGATGCGGACTGTCACGATGTTCGAAGAGATAGATCCCCTGCCAGGTGCCCAGAAGCAGGCGTCGATCGGCAAAGGGGATCGACAGCGAGACCGGCAGGAGCGCTGCCTTGATATGCGCCGGCATGTCGTCGGGCCCCTCGTCGCGATGGGTGATCCACTGCATGGAAGGATCTGTGGTGGGCGGCACCAGCCGGCGGAAAAACGCCTTCAGGTCGGCCTGAACCGAGGGATCGGCATTTTCCTGGATCAGCAGCGAACAGGATGTGTGGCGCACGAAGACCGTCATCACGCCCTCCTGCGCCTCACACTCATTCAGAAAGGAGCGCGCGGCCTCGGTGAATTCGTAGAGCCCCTGTCCACGGGTGGAGACAGCCAGTCGCAGCATCGCCATGAACAACACCTTTCACGCTTCGCCGGGGAGAACCCTGAGCCTCCCCTAGCCTATCCGGATCGCCCCCTATAGTCTTCGGCCCGCAAAGGGAGGACCACAGACGATGAGCCTGATCGAAACCATCGAAAGACAGGAAAGCCAGCTCGTTTTCAAGAGCTTCGACGAACGCGTCGCGCTTGATGTCGGCCAGCGCCTCGTGGAGCTCGCCCTGTCCGAAAAGGCACCCGTCGTCATCGATATCAGAACCTCCGATCGCACGCTTTTCCACGTCGCCCTGCCCGGCGCCTCGCCTGACAACGATCATTGGGCGCGCCGCAAGAGCAATGTGACGCTGCGCATGCACAAGGCCTCGCTCCGGGTCGGGGAACTCAACCGTGCCCGTGGCCGCAGCGTGTCAGCGGAGATCGGCCTCGACCCCATGGACTATGCCGATCACGGCGGCAGCTTCCCGGTGCGTGTCGACGGTACGGGCGTCGTCGCCGCCATCACCGTCTCCGGCCTCAAGTCGGAAGAAGACCATGCCATGATCGTCACGGTGCTGGAAGCCTATCTGGGCGCGCATTGAGCAGCCTGTGTCAGGGCTTTGCCCCGGCATAGAGGCTGAGACGGGAAAACAGATCGCCTTCACGCTCCAGCACGAAAACGGCCGGCAGGGCATAAGGGCCCTCCTCGCCGTCCCCGCCTGCATCGGCATCATGGCGATCTGATCCGTTCAGGGTGCACTCGACGGCAACGCGGAAACCGGCGCCGTCGGTCATCAGCACGTGGTCCGACAGGGTGATCCCGTGACGCAGCACATAGGCGGCCAGCGTATCCCGGAAGGACGCATGGCCGATCACCCTGATACCATCCGGCAGATCGAGCACGGCCTCCTCCTCGAACAGCGGCAACAGGGCATCAAAGTCGTAGCGATTGAGCGCGTCGATGACGGCAAGTGTCTGTTCTTCCAATGACATGGGCCTCTCCTCGGTTGAACTGAAGATAGGCCTGTCCCCGTCGGTGACAAGATACCGAAGGTCTCCGGACGGACTCATATCAAGTGTCGATCATAGGAACCCGTAGGATCGACACTTGGTATCAGACGATCGGACGCAAGCCCCGGGCTGCGGCCCGCATCACGGCTTCGGTCACCGGTTTCATCGCGCCGGCCACCGCCCGGCTGACATGCCAGTAGAGCGGCACGTCGAGAGGCTTGCCCGGCAGAAGCTCCCTCAGCCGTCCATCGGCGAGAGCGGCGGCGGCAAGCGGCTCCGGGTTCATGCCCCAGCCCAACCCGGCAACGGCTGCATCGACGAAGGCATGGCTCGACGGCAGCCAGTGGGAGGGACCGCTCGTCGCCGTGCCGACAGCCTGCTCGGCCCAGCGCGTCTGCAGCCGATCCTTGGCGTTGAAGGTGATGACGGGGGACTGGGCAAGGCGTGAGGACGTCACATCGCCATCGGGAAACCACCGCGCCATGAATGCAGGGCTTGCCGTCGCGAGATACCGGAGCGCCCCGAGCGGCCGGCAATCGCATCCCTGGACCGGCTTGGCGGAGCCGCTGATGGCCGCCCGCACCTCGCCGCGCTTCAGCCATTCCGCGCTATGATCCTGATCATCAATCACGAGATCGAAAAGCACGTCGCCCACCCCCACCATGGCAGGCACGAACCATGTCGCGAGACTATCAGCATTAACAGCGAGCCGCAGTGTCGGCCAGCCGCCCGCCTCACCGCCTGACTTGGCAGAAAGCCCGAGATCCCGGAACACCCCCTGCTCGATAAGGCGCACCTCCTCGGCATGACGAAACAGCCGCTCGCCGGCCTCCGTGGCGCGACATGGCTGGGAGCGGATGACAAGCGAGGTCCCGACCTGTTCCTCAAGTTGCCGTAACCGCTGCGAAATCGCCGACTGGGTCACGTGCAGCGTCTGGGCAGCCCGCTCGAAACTGCCGGTGCGAAGCACCGCTGACAAGGCAGCCAACTGGGAAGGGCCAAACATCAGACTTACTTATCCGGCATTAGATTTATTAGCTTCTCTAATTCCTCGATGCGCCCTAGTCAAAGCGAAGATCGTAAGAGGAATTCGCCATGTTCACTGCCGCCACCGCCGGTTTCCTGCTGGGCCTTAGCCTGATCGTCGCGATCGGTGCCCAGAACGCCTTCATCCTGCGCCAGGGATTGCGGCGCGAGCATGTGCTACCGCTCGTCCTGACCTGTGCCATTTCGGATGCGATCCTGATTGCTTTGGGCGTCGCAGGCTTTGCAATGGTGCTGTCCCGTCTCGACTGGCTGGAGCCTGTCATGCGCTATGGCGGTGCGGCATTCCTGCTCGTCTATGCACTTCGCAGCCTGCATGCCGCCTGGACGGGCGGAGCAAGCCTGCGCGCTGGCGAAACGGCAACGACAAGCCTCAGAACCGCCTTCCTCACCTGCCTCGCCTTTACCTGGCTCAACCCGCATGTCTATCTCGATACGGTGGTGCTGCTCGGCTCCATCTCGACCCGCTATGCGGGGAATGAGACAGCCTTTGCGCTCGGTGCGATGACCGCCTCCTTCGCCTTCTTCTTCAGCCTGGGATACGGCGCACGCCTTCTCGCCCCCTTGTTCGCAAGGCCGGTTGCGTGGCGCATTCTCGACGGCTTGATCGCCCTCGTCATGACATCGATCGCCGTCAATCTGATCCGGTGATATCTGAAACCGGCACGCCTTGGGCAGCGACGACCAATGATGTAATGGCAATTGGGACCAAACAGGGAGGGACACATGTTCCTGAGCAACCGGGATATCATCGAGCTTCAGGCCTTCCGGCACGACCTGCACCGCCACCCGGAAGTGTCAGGCGAAGAGCGGGAGACCGCGCTCCGCGTGGTCGAAGCGCTCGGCCCTCTCACCCCCTCGAAGATCCTGACGGGCCTCGGCGGGCACGGTGTCGCCGCCGTCTTCGAAGCAGTGGAGCCCGGCCCTACCCTTCTCTTCCGTGCCGAACTCGATGCTCTGCCGATCGAGGAAAAATCGGATGCAGCCCACCGCTCGACGATGTCAGGCAAGGGCCATCTCTGCGGCCATGACGGCCACTCGACCATCCTTCTGGCACTCGCAAGGGGTCTGTCCCGGCAGCCTGTTGGCAGGGGTCGCGTCGTGCTGCTCTGGCAACCGGCAGAGGAAGATGGAAGCGGCGCTGCCGCCGTGCTCGCCGACCCGCGCTTTTCAGAGATCCGGCCGGATTTCGCCTATTCGCTGCACAACATGCCGGGGCTCGCCTGGGGCAGCGTGGCGTTAAAGAGCGGCCCCGTGAATTGCGCCTCACGCGGCATGAAGATCAGACTGTCAGGCAAGACCGCCCATGCCTCGCTGCCCGAAACCGGCCTCTCGCCGATGGCGGCGATCTCCCACATGATGCCGGCGCTGACGGCCCTCTCTCATGGCGCGCCGCCCGCGACCGACTTCACGCTGGCAACCGTCACCCATGCCGTGCTCGGCGAACAGGCCTTCGGCATAGCCCCGGGTGACGCCGAGATCTGGGTCACACTCAGAACCCTCGTCGACGAGCGGATGTCGGATCTCTGCGAGCGGGCAGAGCTGCTGGTGACAGACGCAGCCTCCAAGGCCGGCCTCGGCCACAGCATCAGCTACCACGATATCTTCTTCCACTGCGAAAATGCACCCGAAGCGGTCGCCCATCTGGAGGCAGCCTTGACGGCGGAAAGGATCCGCTTCGATGAAGGCGATCTGCCGATGCGGGCGTCCGAGGATTTCGGACGGCTGCGCGCCATCTGCCCCTCGGCCATGTTCTTTCTTGGTGCCGGCGAAAACCACCCTGCCCTGCACAATCCGGATTACGACTATCCGGATGACCTGACGGCGATCGGTGCCCGCGTCTTCATGGCGGTTATCAGACAGGCTCTCGGATAGCCGGCCCAAGCCTCAACTGTCCGGAAAGCCGCGCTCGGCCCATTCGGAGCGTGGAACGGCCTTGCCCACCGACAGCGAGAAGCGCACCACCTCTGTTGCATCCTCGTCCACCTCGCAGCGCACCGCAATGTTGATCCACGACCCCTTGACATCCCGGAAGGCCGCGAGCGGCACCTCGACGACATTGCCCTCCTTGAGGCGAAGGATCGGCAGGAAATAGGGCACATAGGCCGGCGTGCCGTTGCGAAGCTGCTGGCTGAGCTCCGTTCCACACAGCTGATCCCCGCGTTCCTGGCGCGTGAGCCCCGCCATGGCGGTCATGGCCGCCTGGTCACCGGATATGGCCGAGGAGAAGAGTTCCGTCACCTCGCGCGGTTCCAGCTGCGCTTTCGAAATGGCAGCCACGATCACGGGATCAGCCGGGCTATTCTCGGCAGACGCTTCCGCCTCGCCGGCCCCCTCATTGGTTTCCGCGGCAGCCTCCGGCAGAGCCCCCTCCAGCGGCGGGGCCTCGGGCAGCGCAATCTCGGGCTGCGCCAGCGTGGGCGCGGCATCGGCCGTCTCTTCGGCCTGGTCCGGGGCGTTAGCCTCTTCGGCTAGATCGGGCTCGGCTTCCGTCCCCCGGGATAGTTCCGGTCCGCTATCCCGCTCGCCGAACCGCACGACTGGCCGCAGCACCGGGATGGGTGCCGAAGCAGAATCAGGCAGCTCCGGTTCGGGCACCGGCGGTTGTTCGACGGGGGTCGGCTCTGGCTGCGGCTCTGGCTGTGGCTCCGGCGCAGGCGGCTCGGGCGCAGGCGGCGGCGGCGCGGCCTCGGCCACCTCCTCGGCTGGAGGCTCAGCCGCCTCTGTCTCGGGCTCGGCTTCGGGTTCTGGCTCCGGCTTAGGCTCGGCAGGCGGAGCAACCAGCGTGACGTCGACCGCTTGCTCTGGCTCTGCGATCTCCACCGGACTGTCGAAACTCAACAGGAAGACGGCCACTGCAAGCACGTGCAGCAGCAAGGAAATGGCCATCCCCCCGCCGAGACGCCGCCAGCCTGTCTTCTTCTTATCCGTCATGGTCTGATCCATAGCGACGATTGCGGCGAAAAGGGAGGAGGAACGAAGAAGAGAGGCAATAATACCGAGGGTCGATGATAGGAACCTATAGAATCGGCTCGACCGTCCGTGCTGGCTAGGAGAGATCCGAAGAGCGATGCTGTCGCATCGGTCAAGGAGCTCGACGACGCCAGAACGGGCGGGAAGCCATCCCATGGGTCCCTATCATCGACACTCGGTATGAGATCCTCAGATCAGCAAGCGGGCCGCTTCACCAGCTTCCGTCACGATGCGGACCGCCTTCCGGTCGAAGGAGACGAATTGCTCACCGCCCATCATGCGCCCAGAAAATGCAATCACTCCGTCAGCAAAATCGCCGCCCGCTTCCAGAGTGCCGAGACCGCTGAATGCAAGGGCTCGGTCAACGGCTACGTTCCTCGTATCGAGGAGGCCTTGCACGACCTTCACGATATCCGCTTTGCTCACCCCATAAG
>JARXAK010000221.1 GCA_029865885.1 Rhizobium sp.
CAGAGCGTCGCGAACAACCTGCAGACGACGCATCGGTTCGATGCGGAGTTCATCAAGCTCTCGCGCCAAAATATCCAGCTGCGCGACGAGATGATCGAGTTTCGATCGGAGATGTCGGCATTCAGGAAAGAGGTCAACTCACGTCTGGAGGCACTTTTCCACCGGGTCGGAGAACTCGAAAACGTCGTAGAGGGCTGCGTCATACAGCTCCGCGAGTTCGCAATCGAAGCACGCAGCCAGTATAATGACATCTTGAATGCCTTGCAGGGCAATCTGCAAAACCGCAGCGCGATCGATGATCTGAACGAACGGCTTGAAGCCCTGGAGCGGCGTTTCGGCGTCTGACGACACCGTAGCCTCCTTGCCCTCTTCTCTTTCCCCGCTTGTCCACTACCTTGGGGCGGTGACCACAGCTGATTCCGCCCATGCACTTCTGCCTGCCCCCTTCCTCCGCTGGTTTGGCGAAAAGGGCTGGCAGCCGCGTGACCATCAGTTGGAACTCCTGGCCCGGGCGAGATCGGGCGAAGAGGGTGGCGAAAGCCTGCTTCTGATCGCCCCCACTGGTGCCGGCAAGACACTGGCCGGCTTCCTGCCGTCGCTCACCGAACTAACCGAGCGTGGCCGCAAGAAGCCGGGCGAGGCTTTTGTCGGCATTCACACGCTGTACATCTCGCCGCTCAAGGCGCTGGCCGTTGATATCGAGCGCAACCTGATGAAGCCCGTCACCGAGATGGGGCTTCCGATCACCATCGAGAACCGCACCGGCGACACCCCGGCTTCCAAGCGTCAGCGTCAGAAGACCAATCCGCCGGATATCCTGCTGACCACGCCCGAGCAGGTGGCTCTCTTGATTTCGCATTCGGATGCGGCGCGCTTCTTTAAGGATCTGCGCTACGTCATCTTCGACGAGTTGCATTCGCTGGTCACCTCGAAGCGCGGCCATCTGCTCTCGCTCGGTCTGGCACGCCTCAGAAAACTCGCTCCTGGCCTGAAGACCATCGGCCTCTCGGCCACGGTGGCCCAACCCATGGACCTGCGCCGCTGGCTGGTCGCCCAGCCGGAGGAGGGCGAGGCGGCGGCTGGATTGATCACGGTCGAGGGCGGTGCGCGACCCAACATCACCATCCTACAGACCGAGGATCGCATCCCCTGGTCCGGGCATCGGGCGGTCTACGCCATCCCCGAAATCTACAAGGTGCTGAAGGACTTTCAGACGACGCTGCTTTTCGTCAACACGCGCTCTCAGGCCGAGATGCTCTTTCAGGAGCTCTGGACCGTCAACGACGACAACCTGCCGATCGCACTGCATCACGGCTCGCTTGACGTCTCCCAGCGCCGCAAGGTGGAGGCTGCGATGGCCGAAAACCGGCTGCGGGCGGTCGTTGCCACCTCCACGCTCGACCTCGGCATCGACTGGGGTGACGTCGATCTCGTCATTCATGTCGGTGCGCCCAAAGGTGCCTCGCGCCTTGCCCAGCGCATCGGTCGCGCCAATCACCGCATGGATGAGCCCTCGCGCGCCATCCTCGTCCCGGCCAACCGCTTCGAGGTCATGGAGTGCCAGGCCGCCCTCGATGCCAACTACATCGGCGCCCAGGACACGCCCCCGGTCGGCGAGGGCTCGCTCGACGTGCTGGCCCAGCATGTGCTCGGCATGGCCTGCGCCGATGCCTTCGACGAGGAGGAACTTTTCCGCGAGGTGAGTACGGCGCTCCCCTATGCCGCCCTGCCGCGCGAGACCTTCGCCCGCATCGTCGATTTCGTTGCGACCGGCGGCTATGCGCTTCGAACCTATGAGCGCTACGCCCGTATCCGCCGTCGCAAGGATGGGCTCTGGCGTGTCTCAAACCCGCAGGTCGCCCAGCAATACCGTCTCAACCTCGGCACCATCGTCGAGATGCCGATGCTGAATGTCCGCCTCGTCAAGCGCAACCATCTCGGCTCGATCGGTCGGGGCGGCATGACCCTTGGCAAGGTCGAGGAATATTTCTTCGAGCAGCTGACCCAGGGCGATACCTTCCTGTTTTCGGGGAAGGTCCTGCGCTTCGAGGGCATCCGGGACAATGAATGTCTGGTCTCCAATGCCTTTTCGATGGACCCGAAGATCCCGGCCTATGCCGGCGGCAAGTTTCCGCTGTCGACCTATCTGGCCGATCAGGTCCGCGCCATGCTGGACGATCCGGCCCGTCGCACCAGCCTTCCAGAGCAGGTGCGAGACTGGCTGTCGCTGCAGGCGGAGAAGTCGGTTCTGCCCAGGCGCGGCGATCTCCTGATCGAAACCTTCCCGCGTGGCGAGCGCTTCTACATGGTGATCTATGCCTTTGAGGGCCGACTCGCGCATCAGACGCTCGGTATGCTGCTCACCCGCCGGCTGGAGCGCATGCGCGCCAAGCCGCTGGGCTTTGTAGCGACAGACTATGCCCTCGCGATCTGGGCCTTGGAGGACATGGGCTCGCTGATCGCGCGGGGAGCGCTTAGCCTTGCCGAACTCTTCGATCAGGACATGCTGGGCGACGATCTCGAAACCTGGCTCGACGAGAGCTTCATGCTGAAGCGCACCTTCCGCAACTGTGCGGTCATCGCCGGCCTGATCGAGCAGCGCCATCCGGGTAAGGAAAAATCCGGTCGCCAGGTCACGGTGTCTTCCGACCTGATCTACGACGTGCTGCGCAGCCACGAGCCAGATCATATCCTCATGCAGGCGACGCGACAGGATGCCGCCGCCGGACTTTTGGACATTGCCCGGCTTGCCGATATGCTGGAGCGAATCAAGGGCCACATCCTGCACAAGCGCCTGACCCAGATCTCTCCGCTTGCGGTTCCCGTTATGCTGGAGATCGGCAAGGAGCCGGTGTCGGGTGAGGCGCAGGAGCACCTGCTGTCCATGGCGGCGGAGGATCTGATCGCCGAGGCCATGGCGTGACCGGCAGGTTGCGGTTAAGAAGCCTGCGCATCGTGGAATGAGCAAATGACGGGTATGACGGCAAGGCGCCTGGCGCCGATCGAGACAGTGGAGACGACGACCGAGATCGCCCTTTCGGGCGTAGCCGCCGTCTGCGATCTGACCGGCGCCCTGTATCTGCCGGATCATCGCACACTTGTCGTCTCCGACCTGCATCTCGAAAAGGGCGCAGCCTTCGCAAGGCGTGGCCAACTGCTGCCGCCCTATGACACGCTTGCGACGCTTCGTTTGCTGGAGAGCGTTGTCAATCGCTACCAGCCGACGACCATCGTTAGCCTCGGCGACAATTTCCACGATCGCGTCGGCTCGGCCCTCATGCCCCCGGTTTTCCGCGAGATGATCCGCGGCCTCGCCGGTGGGCGTGATATCATCTGGATCAACGGCAATCATGACCCGGATGGCGCGACGGCTCTGCCGGGCCATTCGATGGACGAGTTCACGCTCGCGGGGCTCACCTTCCGCCACGAGCCGTCGCTGGCGCATGGCAAGGGCGAGGTGGCCGGCCATCTCCATCCCTCCGCCACCGTGCGCCGCCGTGAAAAATCCGTCCGTCGTCCCTGTTTCGCGACCGACGGCCTGCGTTTGGTCATGCCATCCTTCGGCGTCACCACCGGCGGTCTGGACCTGCGCCACAAGGCCTTTACCGGCCTCTTCGTACGCACCCACCTGATCGCGCACCTGCTGGGTCGCGACCGGATCTACTCGGTGCGCTACGGCAACCTGCTTGGCTGAGCCGGCCTTTCAGCCTGGCGTGACCGCATAGCGCAGGATGACGGCGCCGGTATCGATTGGCCGTGCCTCAAGCAGTGACAGCCTCTTCTCCGAACCAGCCTTGAATAGCGGATTGCCTTTTCCGAGCAAGACGGGTGCGAGGCAGACCCGGATCTCGTCCATCAGCCCGGCTTCCAGCAGAGCGTGCTGCAGGTCCGCACTGCCGAAGACGAAGATGGTCTTGCCCGGCTGCGTTTTCATCGCATTAAGATCGGAAACGGCATCGGCAATGACGCGCGTATTGTTCCACGACGCTTCGCTGAGGCTTTTGGTGGCAACGCCCTTGGGCTTGGCATTCATATAGGCCTTGATCTCAGGCTCTTCCGTCGCCTCCGGCCAGTAAGCAGCCATGCCTTCATAGGTCTTGCGGCCGAAGACGATGAAATCGGTCTCCTCGCCAAGCGACAGTGCGTATTGACGCAGATCCTCTCCCCAGGCGGTGAGATGGAAGGACAGGTCCCAGGGCGTCTCGCCCTCGAAATAGCCGTCCAGCGACATCAGGTTCCAGCCGATCAATTTGCGCATCGCAAGCCTCCCAAAACCGATTGCATATTGAAACTGGTTGATCGGTAATTCATCTGATGGCAAAACGCAATCGGTTTTGGAGGGTGCCATGACATCACAGCGCTCGGGCTGTCCGATCAATCTGACGCTGGAAGTGCTCGGCGACCGCTGGAGCCTGATCGTCATCCGTGACGTGATGTTCGGCAATCGCCGGCATTTCCGCGAACTGCTGCAAAATTCCGAAGAGGGCATCGCCTCGAACATTCTGGCCGACCGACTGAAGCGCCTCGTCGCCAACGGACTTCTCTCCCGCGCCGATGATCCGACGCACAGGCAGAAGGGTGTCTACAGCCTGACGGAACCTGCGATCCAGCTCGTTCCCATGCTCGCCATGATGGGGGCCTGGGGCAGGAGACATCGCCCGGTCAGTGAGGATTTGTCGATCCGCGCGGAAATTCTGGAGTGTGGTGGCCCCGATCTCTGGGAGGCCTTCATGGCTGAGCTGAGGGTGATCCATCTGGGCGCCGAGCGCGAAGCCGGAGCCCGCGACGTCTTGCGCGAGTTGACGGAAGCCTACCACGAGGTCAAGGCCCGCATGGCCTCCGGCTGATCCCGTCAGTCCCTGCGGAAGATCAGGCTCGCAGCCCAACCCGTGATCAGGGCGAGCAGCACGGCAAAGGTGCCGTAGGCGAGTGGCTGCTGGTGTGCTGCCTCGGTGATCGCCTCTTCCAGGCCCGTCTTGATGACGCGCAGAGGCAGTTCCTTTTCCGCAATAAACTCGCCCGACTTGAACAGATAGGCATGCACCATGTGTACGCCGTTCGGGATATTGGCCGGGAGCCGGAGTGTGGCCTTGAAGAGGCTCGACGACACGAAGCGCACGCCGCCGGTATCGCGCTGATAGAGCCCACCCGTCTGCTTCAGCCGCCGAAACGCGTCGCGGAACTCGCCGAGATTGGTGGCATTGCTGATGAAGCCCGTGGGCGTCAGCGCCAGGTGATCAATGCCGATCCCGAGCGAAGTCAGGACGTCGTCGTCGGCGATCTCCTCGACCGGTCGCGTGCTGGCTAGCGAATAGGAGACCGGCATCTGTTCGAAGCTGAGCGAGGTGCGGTTGACCCAGATGCCGAATAGCCGTTCCTTGCGACGCACGGTCGTCCAGTCGCGCGGGCCTTCCAGCGTCACCACCACGTCATACTGGCCGATGGCCAGCAGCAGCTGGTCCGTATTGGTCAGTGCGCCGAAGATGGTGAGATCGGCGCCGGAGAAATCCGAGGTGATGGCGATCTCGCTCGTCGACGTGCCGATGTCGAGACCTTCGCTTTCGGCAAGTTGCGTCGTCAGCGGATCCTGGGCAGGGGCCGGAGCCGTCCAGGCGGTGAGGGCGATCAGGGTGAGAGCGAGGAGGCGGGCCTTCACGTCAGCCTCCGATCGCAAGCGAATAGATATCGTCGGGCGTGACGATAAGCTCGATCGCGAGACGCACACCGACGGCGAGAACGAGGAGGCCGAGAAGCGCACGCAGCTGTTCGCCGCGCAGCTTCTGCCCGACGCGGACGCCGTATTGCGCGCCGATCACGCCGGCGACCATCAGGATGAAGGCGAGTACGATATCGACCGAATAGTTGGTCGCGGCCTGGACGATCGTGGTGTAGGCGGTGGTGAAGATGATCTGGAAGAGCGAGGTGCCGACGACGACATTCGTCGGAATCCTGAGCAGATAGATCATCGCTGGCACCATGATGAAGCCGCCGCCGACACCCATGACCGAGGTGAGGATGCCGATGCCGAAACCGAGCGCCAGGATCGGGATCACGCTCAGATAGATCTTCGACTTCTTGAAGCGCATCTTGAAGGGCAGGCGATGCACCCAGTTGTGCTGACCCGGCCGCTTCAGGGGCGCAGGTTCGTTGCGCGCCGCGCGTCTGAGCGCCCGCAGGCTTTCTGCCAGCATCAAGCCGCCGACCGTGCCGAGAAAGATCACGTAGAGCAGCGAGATGATCAGGTCGAGCTGACCGAGCCGTCTCAGCCACGAGAAGATCCAGACGCCGAGCGTTGCCCCTGCAAGGCCGCCAATGAGCAGCACCGTGCCGAGCTTCATGTCCAGCGTGCCGCGCCGGAAATGCGAGATGGCGCCTGAGACCGAGGATGCGACAACCTGGTTGGCGCCGGTCGCGACGGCGACCACAGGCGGGATGTTGTAGAAAATGAGGAGCGGCGTGATCAGGAAGCCGCCACCGACCCCGAACATGCCCGAAAGAAAACCGACAGCCGCGCCCATGCCGAGAATGATGAACACATTGACCGACAACTCGGCGATCGGCAGATAGATCGTCACGTCAGGACCTCAAATGCAGGTAGCCGCGCACGGCGGCGCGGTCACGTCAGGGCTTTCAGCCCCTTGCTCTATTCCATGCTGGGCGGGTGCAAGTCCTTGATCGGACTTGCTACCCTTCGAATTCTTTTTTGCGCCTCAAGGGCATTCAAGTCAATTCGAGAGCCCCTCATAGACCCTCAATCGTGGTCTTTTATGACAGGCGCATCATTTGTTGCGGGCGAGCAGCTCCGTCACCAGCTTGTCCGTTACCTGACCCGTCGGCTGTTCGCCGATCGAGGTCTGGAAAGCCTTGATCGCCGTGACTGTCTTGTCGCCCATCACGCCATCGGGCGTGCCGGCATCGAAGCCGTTCTTGTTCAGGATGGCCTGGATGTTGCGGATCGCCTTCTTCATGTCGACGCTGGCGGTCTTCAGGCCCTTGCCGGCCCATTCGTCCGGTGTGTTGGCCGAGTTGGCGTCGGGGTTCAATTCCCGAGCCTTCCACAGGTCGACTTCGGCACGGGCGCGTTCCAGCTGGTCGGGCTTCAGCGCATTCGCCACTTCATCCCGCTTCTGGGCTGCATCGGTGTCGCCTCCCTTGGCGGCGATCGCGAACCACTTGTAGGAGCTTACCAGATCCTGTCCCATGCCGTTGCCGCGGGCGCTGAGGATCGCCAGGTTGAACTGGCTGTCTGAAACCCCGTAGTCGGCGGCCTTGGTGAACCACTCCACGGCCTTGGCATAATCCTGGGTGCCATCCTTGCCGGAGGCATAGATGACGGCGAGGTTGTGCATGGCGCTGGCATTGCCGGCATTGGCCGCCATTTCATAGTAGCGCTTTGCTTCGCCGATATTGGCGGCGACACCGGTTCCCTTCTCGAAGAAGTTGGCAAGGCGATATTGCGCGAGCGCAAAGCCCTTGTCGGCGGAAAGGCGATACCACTTCGCCGCTTCGGCAAAGTCGTTCTTCACGCCGCGACCTTCGGTGTAGCGCGCGCCGATCTCGAAGAGTGCGAGTGGATCGCCGTTTTTGGCCGCGATCGAAAGTGACGGCGGTGTGATCTCGGCCGGAACCACGATTTCTGCCGCAGGCGCAGCGGGCACGATTTCTTCGGCGACCACCACGTTGGCGGAGGAGCCGGCGGGGGCGGCAGGCGATTCCAGCATTTGCGCAGGCGTGGTCGCAGCCGGCGCCATCAGGGCGTTCACGGGTGCGGAACCAGCGGCCTGAACGGAAGCCGGGGCGGATGTGTCCGGAGTGACGGCGAACTGTTCGTCCGTCTCTGCAGGCGGTTCTGCGGCCTGGGACGCGACACCTGGTACCGTGATGTCGGCCGTTGCATTCGCTTCACCGGAAACCTCTGCCTGCGGCTGGGCAACGGTGGCGTCGCTTGTCTCTTCTGGTGCCGCTTCTTCGATGACGGCCGGTGCCTCGCTGCGGGTCAGCGTGTTGACGAGCGGCATGGCCATGGCGACGAGAAGAACGGCGCCGACAGCCATCAGGATCGGTCGACGATAGCGGGCGAAAAGGGATGTCTCCCCGCTCTTTGCCTTTGTCTTCACGTCGGCCATGGTCTTGTTGCCGACGGGAGCGGCTTTCTGAACGCGATCCATTTCCATCGCGGCCGCCTGGGCGGCGCGACGCGCAGCGGCGATATAGTCGGTCCGGTCACCATTGTCGCCGGCGGGCTGGGTGGTCTTCGCCGCCTGCTGGCTGGCACGGACGCGTTCCAGGATCTTGCGCACATCGGGAGCACCGGAGCCCGGCTCCAGCAGTTCGTTGGCATCATCCGGCGGTAGTACGTCGACCGGATCGATGGAGGGAGCAGGGTCGACGGTCTCACGTGCCTGGGCGGGTGCCTTCGCATCCTTTTTGCCCGGCATCAGCTTCTTGCCGAGGCCGGCGAGAAGGCTGGGCTTGGCCGCCTTCTTCTCGCGAGCCGCATCGATCACCGGCAGCGCGGTCATGGTCTGGGCAAAGTCGTCAGCCGCTGCCAGGAGCTCCTGGTCGATCGGGTCTGCGGCTTCGGCCACCGGTTCCGCGACCATCCGCGGCGCCTGTGGTGCAACGGCTTCAGGTGCCCGCAGTGTCGGTGCCGGAGCGATCGGAGCCTGGGCAAAGAGCGGTGCGGCCTCAGCCTGCTGACCGGTATGACCGGAATGATGGAGTTCGTCGAGACGTCCGGCGATCTGGACCAGCGTGTCATGCAGGGCCTCGAAGGTCCGGTGCGTCCGCTCCTCCGAGTGGCGGGTATAGTCTTCCAGCTGCTTGAGGTTATCGGACAGGGCCGACAGAGCGGAGATATCCGCAGACGCAGCCTGGCTGCCGGCCGGGAAGCGATGCGTGAAATTGGCCATGACAGTCTCGGCGGCCTGTCGGGCGGCCTCGATGATGTATTCGTCGCTGGTCGAGACATAGTCTTCGAGCGCAGAGATCCGGCCTGCCACCTCCGGATCGGCGGGCGACGGCTGGCTGATCAGGGCAGAGAGATGGGCGATCTGGTCTTCCAGGCCTTTCAAGCTCGCGTTTTCATTGGCCGGGACCGACGAACTGGTGTCCTCCAGCCGGTCGACAACGGCGTTCAGCCGGTCTTCAAGGTTGCGCAGCGCGCTGTCATCGATGACGGCGACCGGCTGCGGCGCATCCAGTTCCTCGATCCGGCGGGCGAGGATTTCCAGCCGGTCTGCAAGGCGGTCGTTGACGGCACCGCTATCGAGCGCATCGATCTTGCGCGAGATATCGGCGAGATAACCGGTCAACTCGGGTGCCGGTGCCGGCCTTTGTACCTTCTCCAGCATGTAGGAGAGCTGTTCGAGGCGCTCCTCGACACGGGCGGCGCCCTGTTCGGCGGAGATCTGTTCGATACGGGCGGTCAAAAGCTCCAGGCGTTCGGCCATTTCAAGCGAGGCGTCATGCTGCGGAGCCCGGCGCTCGGCCAGGGCTTCGATCTGCCGGGCGAGACCCGACAGACGCTCTTCCAGCCGATGAAAGGTCGCCGGATCATTGCCGGGACCGCTGTTGCGGCTGCCGGCGGCGATCGCGCGGGTGATTTCGTCGAGCCGCATGTCGAGCGAGGAGAACTGCTCCATCAGCTTGCGCTCGTTCGGATCGAAATGCGCACCGATATGTTCGAGGGCTGATGCCACCGTTACCAGCTTGTCTTCCAGTGCCCGGATCGTGCGGGTGTCGCCCATGCCGCCGAGCTGTGACCTGATGTCGTCGAGACGGTCGGCGATGCGGATGATCTCGTCGCGCATGGCGCCGGTATCCAGCCCGTCGAGACGGACTTCCACGTCATCCCAGCGACGCTCCATGCGGCGCACGGAATCTTCCCGGGCAAGGCCGTCCATCAGCGACCGCAGGTCGTTGAAGTCCTCGCGCAGACCGTCGGTCCCTGGTGCCTTGATGCCCTCCAGTCGCTGAATGCTCTCGGCGAGCCGCGCGATGTCCTGGCGCATGTCGTCCTGAGGGCGGTTTTCTTCTGCGAGCTTGCGGATCGAGCGCATCTCGTTGCGCAGGCCGGCGATTTCGCGCGACAGGCTCTCGGTGATGTCCTGCTTGAGGTCCTTGCGCAGGCCGATCAGGGCCTCGGCAATGTCCTGGCTGGCGCGAGCGGGCGCTGCCGTGGCCTGAGCGGCAGCACGCGGTGCATAGGCCGGCTGCGGATCGGCGAGCGGCGGCAGGGGCTGGCGCACGGGCGCGCGCATCGGCGCTTCGTCGCTGCGGCTGTAGAGGCTGCGTTCGCCACCGCGAGAGCGGCTTTCTTCCAGCGCACGCTGGCGCTGGCGGATTTCGGCGAGCGGATCGGGGCGCGTGGCACGCTCGCTGCGCGGCAGATCGTCGGTGCGACGACCGGGCAGGGGCCGCGCTGCAGGCTCCTCGGTCGCGCGGCTGTGGGCGGCCTGCTGGCCGATCAGCCCTTCGATGCGCGCCTCGAGCCCTTCGATCGTACGGCTCAACGCATCCAGCGAGGATGGGTTGCCGGGCCGTTGGGTCTGGGATCGCGATCCGTTCATGGTTCTGCTCGCCTCGATGATGCCGGACGATGCTTGCGTCCGAATGCGTCCGGGTGACCCAATTCGGTTTCAACATGCTGACCTAACGTAACGGCAGGCAGGCGTGTCGGAATCGCGGATGGATCACCAGCTTTCGAACGCAACCTTTCATGAAACATGGTAAACAAGCCGTTAAGTTTTGCCAAAAAACGGTGAATGGGGGTGAGGCTTTTCTGTCGTCACGCCCCGCGCAAGCGCCTTTCGTTAGAAGCCTGCGATGGAAGAGGAGCACCCTGCGGCTCAGACAAAAATGCCGCGGCTGAAAACTTTGACGTTTACGCGCACGTCAATTATTTGTATAAGCCAGAACAGTCCGATCCTGTCGGAACCGAAGTCTTTGGAGGAAGATGACCGATGCCTGTCTACAAGGCCCCCGTGAACGACACGCTTTTCATTCTCAACGACGTCCTTGGTCTGGAGCGGTACAACAACCTGCCCGGCTTCGAAGACGCGACCCCCGACATGATCGAGGCGATTGTCGGCGAGGCGGCGAAGCTCGCGGAAGAGCAGCTTTTCCCGCTCAACCTCTCCGGCGACCAGGAAGGTTGCGTTCGCTCGGATGACGCTTCGGTCAAGACGCCAAAGGGTTTCAAGCAGGCTTACGACGCCTACTGTCAGGGCGGCTGGCTCGGTCTTGCTGTGCCGGCAGAGTTTGGTGGTCAGGGTCTGCCCTACACGCTGCATTCGGCCGTTGGCGAATACATGTCGTCTGCCAACATGGCGCTGATGATGTATCCGGGGCTGACCCAGGGCGCGATCGCCGCGATCGTCGAGCATGGCTCCGACGAGCAGAAGCAGAAGTATCTGCCGAAGATGGTCGAGGGCATCTGGACCGGCACGATGAACCTCACCGAGCCGCATTGCGGCACCGATCTCGGCCTGTTGCGCACCAAGGCCGTGCCTGATGGCAACGGCTCCTACAAGATTTCCGGCCAGAAGATCTTCATCTCCGCCGGCGAACACGACATGTCGGACAACATCATCCACCTCGTGCTGGCCCGCATTGAGGGCGCACCTGAGGGCACCAAGGGCATTTCGCTTTTCATTGTGCCGAAGTTCATGGTCGGCGACGACGGTTCGGTGGGC
>JARXAK010000171.1 GCA_029865885.1 Rhizobium sp.
CCTGATGGCAGGGCATGCCGGCGGTACGTGATGCGGCCTGTGGTGCATTTATCTCATTGCACACTGGTTAATGTTCGCCTTTCTTTCGGCAAGTCGCAGTCCCCGCTTGCCTTCGCTTGGAGCCGTTGCCAGCGGCTTTCGGGGATCAAGCGCTTTGCTCGCCGTGCGTGAGCCCAGCGCTATGCCAAGCCGCACGCCCACCGGGGGATAGGCACAAGGTGCACAGCGCCAGTTCCTCGGCGCAGATACCTGCAAACATTGGACTGGTGTCCTCTTGCCGCATCTCCTAGCTCAATGAAGCCGGAAGGCATTCATTTGGATCAAGGAGAACATTCATGCGGACAATGCTGTCCCTCGGAGTCATTGCAGCCCTGGCGTCCTCGGGCATGGTTCATGCGGCGGATGCGGTCAGCCTGGCTCAGGAGCCGCCACCGATGGCGGCGGACGTCTCGACCTGGTCGTGGGCTGGCGGCTATTTCGGTGTGCAGGGCGGCTATGGCTGGGGAGACACCAAGCTTAGCCGGGGAGCGACGTCGGGAAAGGTTGATTTCGACGGCGGTCGTTTCGGTGGCTTTGCCGGTTACAACTGGGCTGTCGGCTCCAGCTTTGTCGTCGGTGCAGAGGCTGATCTGGCCTATGACTGGAACGAGTTCACGCGTGGAACGGAGACACTGAAGACGACGGTGCAGGGCGGTGTCCGTGCGCGCGCCGGTTATGCTGTCGATCGCGCGCTTCTCTATGCGGCCGGTGGCTGGACCGCAACGCAGCTCTCCTATGAAGACACGGGCGTGTCCATCGACCGGACGTTGAAGGGCTGGACCATCGGTGCCGGTATCGACTATGCGCTCACGGATCGCATCTTCGCCCGCGGCGAATACCGCTACAACGACTATGGCCGTGAAACGATCGACGGTACAGACGTCGATTTCAAGCAGCATGTCGTGCAGGTGGGGCTCGGCGTAAAATTCTGATCCTCCCACGGACTGTCATTGGCGCGCCCTGCTTTTCGCAGAGCCGGGCGTTTTCGTATTGTCATGTGGCGCCGGTTCCCGTGTTTGGCAGCCTCACGCGCGTCTCACGCATTCCTGACAAACTCTCTCCTTTTTTCGGCCATACCGAGGAACCAATTGTCGTGTCATTGCTTGTTGTAACGGGTCCGGCGCGAAAACTGCGCGCATGGGCGGGAACAAAAGCGCCGTCATGGTTTAAATGGTTATGTTGTATAATCATCACATACTTTAACCACAGATGGCGCTATAAGCGGTCTTGTAACACAGGAGTTAAAGACATGATGAAAAGCATCCTTCTCGGATCTGCCGCCGCTCTGGCGATTTCGACCTCGGCTTTCGCGGCTGACGCCGTATTCGAAGCCCCGGCTGAGCCGCCGGTTGCTGTCGAAACCGTGCCGCAGTTTTCTTGGGCAGGCGGCTATGCAGGTATCCTGACCGGCTACGGTTGGGGTGAAGGTGATGTTGCTGGCGTTGGCAGCGAAAACTTCGACGGCGCGCGCTTCGGCGGCTTCGTCGGCTACAACTGGGATCTCGGCAACCAGCTCGTTGTCGGTCTCGAAGGCGACCTGAACTACGACTGGAACGACGAAAACGTCACCACCATCGGTTCGTTCGAAACCGGTCTGAACTGGTCGACCCGCGCTCGCATCGGTTATGCCATGGACCGCGCCCTGCTCTTCGCAGCCGGCGGTTACACAGGCACCAACCTCGAAGGCCCGGGTGGCGACGACACGCTGCATGGCTGGACCGTCGGCGGTGGCGTGGATTACGCCCTGACAGATCGCATGTTCACCCGCGTCGAGTATCGCTACAACGACTTCGGTGACGGCAATGTTGGTGGTCGCAATGTCGACTTCAACCAGCACGTCGTGAACGTCGGTCTCGCGGTCAAGTTCTGATCCCCGTGATCCCGTCAATGAAACGCCCGGCCATCCCCTCGGATGGCCGGGCGTTTGCGTTTCAATGGCTGCGCGTCAGGCGGCCCGATGTCCGATCGTCCGGCCGTTCCCATCGCGCAATTCGGCGCGTCGATTGAGCTGGAAGCGGTTGACCAGCGTCGTCAGCTGGACCGCGCCCTCTGCCAGCGTATGGCCGATGGCGGTGGTTTCCTCGACCATGGCGGCATTCTGCTGGGTCATCTGGTCGATGCTGTTGATGGCGGCGCCGATTTCCTGCAGGCCGATTGCCTGTTCGCGGGCAGCGGTGGCGATGGCATCGACATTGGTATCGATCCGGCTGACGAAGTCGCCGATCTGATCCAGCGCTTGTCCCGTTTCACCGACCAACTGAACGCCTGACGATACTTCAACGCTCGACTTCTGGATCAGTCCCTTGATATCACGCGCGGCGTTTGCCGAGCGCTGGGCCAGTTCACGCACTTCCTGAGCGACAACCGCAAAGCCCTTGCCGGCTTCCCCGGCGCGGGCCGCTTCGACGCCTGCATTGAGAGCAAGCAGGTTGGTCTGGAAGGCAATTTCGTCGATGACCCCGATGATCTGGCCAATTTCGGAGGAGGCGGATTCGATGCGCTCCATGGCAGAGACGGCTGAGCGGACCACATCGCCGGATGCCACCGCACAGTTCTTCGCTTCCCGGACCAGTTCACGGGTATCGCTGGTGCGCTGAGCCGACGCCCGGACCGTTACCGTCACCTGTTCGAGGGCCGAGGAGGTCTGCTCGAGGGCGGCTGCCTGTTGCTCGGTGCGTTGCGCGAGATTGCTCGACGCCTCGCGCATTTCCTGGCTGTTTTCCAGCAGGCGGCGGGTTTCTTCCATGACCTTTTCGAGCGTCGCCTGGAAGGTGGCGATCGAATGGTTGAAGTCCTGGCGCAACGGTTCGAAGCGCGGATCAAAGGCCTCATCCAGGGTCAGGCGGATGTTGCATTCGGCAAGGCGATGCAGGCCAGCGCCCAGCGCCTCGATCACGAAGCGAAGGGCCTCTGCCTCGATCGTGCGGTCCTGGTCTCTGAGGGCCCGCTCGCGATCGACATCGGCACGTGCCGCTTCGGTCTCGGCCTGCAGGCGCTGGTTCTCCAGGCCCGCCTGGCGGAATACTTCGACGGCTGCGGCGATGTGGCCGATTTCGTCCGTCCGGTTGGAGTGGGGAACGGTGGCCGTGAAGTTGCCGCTTGCCATATTGGTCATGAAAGCGGTGATCTCGCCGAGTGGTTTGAGGGCGCGGCGGTGGATGAAGTAGACGCTGCCGAGGGCGGTTGCGATGAGAAGAAGTCCAAGCGTCAGGAGCAGTGCTTCCCGGCTGGAGGATTCCGCTGCTGCATAACCCTCGCGGTCGACCAGATACTTGCTCGCCATGGTCACGAGTTCGTTCACAGAGGTTTCATGCTCATGGAACTCAACCTTGAGCTTTGACAGTACCGGCGTGATAGCGCTTGCATCGCCGGCCGAAAGAGCAGGCTTCAGCTCCTTTTGAAGCGTGCTCCAATAGCGGTCGCCCTTGGCGATGACCTCATTGTAAAGCTTGGCGCGCAGGTTCTCGGGCAGCGTCGAGCTCTTCCAGTATTCCCGCCTTTCGTCATAAAGCTTGTTCAGCAGATCGAAGCGGGGAATGTTGACCGTTGCCGTATCCGGGTGGATGAAAACTTCGTTGGCGAGTGCGTAGGATTCGATCAGGTAGAGCGGCGGCGGAAGAATGTCGGCGATCAGGTCCTTGCCATCGACGATCTGTTTATAGATCGGTCCGTTGACCTTCAGCGTCTGCAGCGTCTGTGCGCCGACACCCGCGACGGCGACGATGCCTGCGGCAAGAGCAAGACCTGCTGCCGTCACCACGATTTTCAAATTGAGGTTCATGTTGCGTCCGTTTGCAAGTCCGTCCGCCGGACAGGCGCGTGCGTCCGCGCCTCGGCAGGCTGCCGTGGTTAAAGAGGAATTCGAATAGGCTGTGGAGGAATGATTCCCAGTCTCGACGAGGCGCGGCTGTATTGTCTCTCGCTCGTGCACCCTCAAATTAGGGAGTGAATTACTACCACATGGTTAAGGTGAGCGTTTGGTGAACGAGACACTGCAAATTTTTGCAGTATTGAACGTCAGGCGCGATTTTCCGCACGCCCGCACGCAACTAAAGCGCTTTGAATTGGGCTTTCGTCAATCAGCCGGTGATGTCGACGACGCCGCAGTCTCCGGCTTCGGAGGCAAAGGCGAGGAGCTTGCCGGTGCTGCTCCAGGCAAGCGAGGTGATCGCACCCTTGCCCGGACGGCGCAAAAGCGCCTCCTTGCCGTCGGCAATCCGCACCGCCAGGATCATCCCGTCGATGAAGCCGATCGCCAGAACCTCTTCGGCGGGGTGGAACGCCACCTGGGTCACCAGAATGTTGGATCGCGTGCCAAGTTCCAGCGGCGCCTTGCCCATCGGACCGTCCTTGCCAGAGAAGGGCCAGACGATGGCAGCCGGAGCGCCTGAAGAGGCGAGCCACTTGCCCTTGGGCGACCAGGACAGGGACTTCACCTTGGAGGGATAGCCGGTCATGCGCATGTGGCGCGTCTCGGTGGCCTTGCCATCGAGCTTCCAGCCGTGCAGGGCGCTTTCCTGCATCATGGTGACAACGAAGCGGCCATCGGGGGAGAAGGTGACGCCGGTATGGGCGCCCTTCCAGTCGAGATCGACAGGCGCGCCCGCCGTGCCGACCCAATGCAGCGTCACGCCGTTGTACCGGGCAACCGCGATGCGCAGACCCTTGGGGGCGAAATCAACCGCTTCGACCGTCCGCTCTTCCTTGAACTCCTTCGTCGTGCCATCGGCAAGGCGGACGAAGGACGATTTTCCGACGGCATAGGCGATCGCACCTTGAGGCCCCGGTGCAATCACCGAAATCCACTTTCGCGGGATGTGGGCGAGTTCGCTCACGGTGCCGTCATGGGCGATGCGCAGCACGCGGCCATCCTCGCCGCCGGTCAGCAGCGTCTGGCTTGCAGGATCCTTGATGCAGGTGAGGAGGCCGGCATTGGCCTCCGTCACCTTCTCGCCGCCATCCAGCCGGTGGATGGCGCCCGTCGCTGCAGCAAAGACCGGGATGTCTCCGAGGAAATGGGTCGAGACAACATGACCTTCGATATCGAGCGGCGCGACTGTGGGCATTCGTTCAGGCTTTCTTTCAGGCAAAGTTCAGGCGGAGAGAGGGCGCAGCGCGCCCCCGTGTCAGGCGGCGGCTTCGCAGGCCTTGAAGCTTGCTTCGAGCTTCTCCCGGTCAAGCTCGCGGCCGATGAAGACGAGGCGGCTCTCGCGCTTCTCGCCGTCCTTCCAGGGGCGCTGGTGATCGCCTTCGACGATCATGTGAACGCCCTGGACAACATAACGTTCCTCGTCGCCCTTGAAGGCGATGATGCCCTTCAGGCGCAGGATGTTCGGCCCTTGCGTCTGGGTGACCTTCTGGATCCAGGGGAAGAAGCGATCCGGGTTCATCTCGCCGCCGCGCAGCGACACGGAGGTCACGGTCACATCATGGATCGCCGAGGGGGCGTGATCATGGTGGTGGTGGCCGTGGCCGTGGTCATGATGGTGATGATCATGCCCGTGATCATGGTCATGATGATCGTGGCCATGGTGATGATGATCGTGATCGCAATCGGGGCCGCAGACATGGTCGGGCTCGTCATGGTCGAGGAAATGCGGGTCGTTTTCGAGCGCGCGCTCAAGGTTGAAGGCGCCCTGGTTCAGGACCTTGGCGAGATCGACGCCGGAGCGGGTGGTCGAGTAGATGCGGGCCGAGGGGTTGATGGCGCGCACGATGTGCTCGATCTGGTGCAGTTCGTCATGGCTGACGAGATCGGCCTTGTTGATGACGACGACATCGGCAAAGGCGATCTGGTCTTCAGCCTCGCGGCTATCCTTGAGGCGCAGCGGCAGGTGCTTGGCGTCAACCAGCGTGACCACGGCGTCGAGCTCGGTCTTGGTGCGCACATCGTCATCCATGACGAAGGTCTGGGCGACCGGAACCGGATCGGCCAGGCCCGTCGTCTCGACGATGATGCCGTCGAAGCGGCCCGGGCGGCGCATCAGGCCTTCCACGACGCGGATCAGGTCGCCGCGCACCGTGCAGCAGACGCAGCCATTGTTCATCTCGTAGATTTCTTCATCCGACTCGACGATCAGGTCGTTGTCGATGCCGATTTCGCCGAATTCGTTGACGATGACAGCGTATTTCTTGCCGTGGTTCTCGGAAAGAATGCGGTTCAAGAGCGTCGTCTTGCCGGCGCCGAGGTAGCCGGTGAGCACGGTGACGGGGGTCGGTTTCGCGGATGCTTCGGTCATGAAAGCCTCTGATGTCCTGGGGGCGCCGGGCGATGCGGCTGTAATGGTATTACCCCCATATAGGCTTTCCGATGCAGCAGTTCAAAGGCTTTCGTGCGGGTCAGTTAGTGGCCAGTGCTGAACGCACATCGGTGCGAGCGAAGTCATCTCCGACAAAGAGCAGCGGGCAATCAAACTCCTCGACCGTGGCATAGGAAAAGCAGTCGCCGAAATTGAGGGAGGCTGGGTGGAAGCCTTTGCCGAAACGTTGGTAGGCTGCGGCGGCGCGTTCAGCGCGTGTCGATGTCAAAGGGATGATCTCGATGTTCGATGCTGTCATGAGCATCTTCATTTCTGCGAGCCGCTGATTGCGTGCAGCGACGATGTGGGCTTCAGCCAAAACGGCAGCAGACATCAGAAAGCGTCGCGATCCATCAGAAAGAATAGCCTCGCACTCGACGGCTGCAGTCTCTGTCTTGAGGATCGCCATTAGCGCCGAGGTATCGACCACGATCATTTGGGCAGACCGTGTTCGTCATACAGAAAGTCTTGGCTTCTCGCTGCCGTTTCCTCTGGGAACGGGTCTGGCATCTGTGCGACACGTTCCCGTATTTCGTTCAGGATTTGCCGCCTCTCCTCAAGCGAAAGAGTGTGTCGCTTCTCAGTGCCCTGCGTCTCTACTGGTCGCAACACAGCAGCGTCTTGTCCGTTGCGGGTAATGATAACGTGCTCGCCGCGCTCGGCTCGCGCTACCAGTTCTTCGACCCGTTCTCCTGCTTGCTCCATGGAAATACGCATGCTTCTTCTCCACGATCTCGCATGGTCTAATATGCTCCTTCTGTGGTGGACCTGCAAGTTCAGCCAAAGGCGGTTACGTCAAACCCATGCACGTCTTCCAGCAGTTCCAGAATGCCCCTGACGGCATGGGCGATCAGCTTTTCACCCCGCTCCGCCGTTGCCGCAGCCGCATTGCCGCTAACGCCATCAGGGTTGAGGTCGGACATCTTCCAGCCGAAGGCATGGGTGCCGTAGGCGCGCAGGTGCGTGTATCGGGCGGCGAAGTCTGACTGGCGCGACGGGAATGCCCGGGCTTTGGTCATGTCAACCTGGTCCGGGGCAAGTGCCAGCATGACCGATGTCTCGATGTCGCCACCGTGGATGTCGATCGCCTTGGCTTCAGGCGTGATCCAGCCCTCCGGCTGGCCGAAACGTGTCCAGCTGGTCGCCACCACCAGCATGTCAAAACGCACCCGCGCTTCGGTTGCGACGATGGTGAGCAGCGGCGAGTTGCCGCCATGGGCGTTCAGAAGCACCAGCTTGCGGATGCCGATACGGTGCAGGTCCTCGGCAATCCCGAGCCAGCGGGTCACCGC
>JARXAK010000076.1 GCA_029865885.1 Rhizobium sp.
TTCTTGATCACGATGCTGGCTGAATTGCTCATCTGAATTTCCTTGAAGAGACGTTGAGGGGACGGCGTGGCCGCCCCCGCTTATCGAGAACCTGCAGGTCGCAGGCTTACTTCATGACTTCCGTCCAGATCTTGGTATGAAGCGCCTGCACCTCGGGCGGGCAGGATGTCAGGAAGCGACCATTCTTCAACAGCTCTTCTGGGACCTTCACTTCAGGCGCATTCTTCACTTCGTCGGTCATGAAAGCCTCTGAGCCGAGGATGCCGTTCGAATAGCGATTGAAGTTGGAAATCAGCGCGGCGTTTTCAGGCGCCATGATGAAGTTCATGAAGAGCTTGGCATTGTCGACGTTCTTGGCATCGGCGACGATGCCGACGCTGTCCATCCACAGTGGGAAGCCTTCCTTCGGGAAACCGAACTGCACGGCCGGATTGAGCAGACGGCCACGCATGGAAGCGCCCGACCAGTTCACGCCGGAGAGGAACTCGCCCGTCGCCCACTGGTTTTCGTTGCTGTAGGAAATCGAGACCCACGTGGCCTTGGCCGCCAGCATCTTGTCGCGAACCTTCTTCAGCGTCGGCAGGTCTGCGGTGCACTGTTCGGCTCCGATGTTGAAGAGCGCCAGCGCCATCACATCGGTCATTTCCGGAACGACATTGACCTTGCCTGCGACTTCAGCCGGCGGGTCCATGAACATGTTGGAGGTGTTGATATCCCCCTTATAGACGGAGGTGTTGACCGTCACGCCCGTCGAGCCCCAGACCCAGGGAGCCGTGTATTTGCGGCCCGGATCGAAGGGAACGTCAACCCAGCGCGGGTCGACGTTCTTGAAGTTCTCCATCTGGTCCGGTCGGGCCTCAAGCAGGAGGCCTTCCTTGATCCAGATGTCCATGACCTGCGAACTTGGCACGACGATATCGAAGCCGTGTCCGCCCTGGCGGATCTTGGCGAGAGCCGTGTCATTGGAATCGTAGTCGGTGACCGTCACCTTGACGTCATAGGCCGCCTCGAACTTCTTGATCAGTTCGGGACTGGTGTAATTGCCCCAGTTGTAGATGTTGAGCTCTCCGGCGGCATGGCTGACGCTGGCCATCAGGCTGAGCATCAGGGCGGAAACTGCTGTGGTCTTGAGCATGATGATATTCCCCGTTTTTCTTGGTTAGTCGTCGTCAGTGTTGCGTGTGGCGAGATAGAAGACTGTGACGAAGGCAATCGACAGCGCCAGGAAGACGGTGGCGATCGCATTCAACTGCGGTGTGACCCCACGCCGGATCTGGCCGAGCATGTAAGTCGGGATGGTTTCCTGGCCGCCGCTCTTGATGAATTCGGTGATCACGACGTCATCCAGCGAGATGACGAAGGCGAGCATGCCTCCGGCGATGATTGCCGGCCGGATCAGGGGCAAGGTGACATAGCGGAACGCCTGCCAGCGCGAGGCGTAGAGATCGCGGGCCGCATGCTCAAGTGCCGTATCCATGCCCTGCAAACGAGCCCTGAGCGGCATGTAGGCGAAGGGTACGCAAAAGGCCGCGTGGGCGAGCACGATGTAGCCGATGCCCTGATAGCCGGTCCAAAGTTTGACGCGGGAAAAGAGGATGAGAAGACCGACCGCCATCACGATCTCGGGCACCAGAAGCGGTACGTTCAGCACCGATTCCTTGAAGGCCTGGCCGCGATAGGCCTGGGTTCTGCTCATCGCCAGTGCCGCCGGAATGGCAACCAGAACAGCGATGACGGCGGAAACCGCAGCTATTCCAAGCGAGCGCAGGGCCGCATCGAAGACGGCCGGATCGTTCCAGGCGGCGACGAACCAGCGCAGTGAAAAGCCCTGCCAGCCACTGACCGACGTCCCCGAATTGAAGGCGTAGAAAACCAGGATGACGATCGGCAGATAAAGAACGGCAAAGGCAGTACAGGCGATCGGGAAGACCAGCGGGAGATAGGTAACAGATCTCTGTTTAGCCATGGGAACCCTCCAGGCCCTTGTTGCCGCGGCGCATGACAACCAGCAGCGCCAGCCCGACGATCACCACAAGGGTGACGGACAAGGCCGCCCCGAGTGGCCAATTTCGTGCCTGGCCGAACTGCAACTCGATCAGATTACCGATCATGAGGTTCTTGCCCCCACCCAGCAGGCGCGGGATGACATAAGTCGACAGAGCGGGAATGAAGACGAGAACCGATCCGGCAATGAGCCCCGGCTTGACGAGCGGCAGGATGATTTTGGTCACCACCTGCCAGCGCGAAGCATAGAGATCGAACGCAGCCTCGATCAGCCGAAAATCGAAGCGCTCCAGCGATGAATAGAGCGGCAACACCATCAGCGGCAGAAACACATAGAGCATGCCGATCAGGACCGCCGTATCGGTGTAGAGGATCTGCAACGGCTGCTGGATGATACCGATCGACATCAGTGCAGAATTCAGGACGCCCTCGGTTCTCAGGATTTCCTGGATCGCAAAGGTGCGGATCAGCATATTGGTCCAGAAGGGGATCGTGATCAGGAAGAGCCAGACCGATCGCGTGCGGCGCGGACGCGTGGCGATAAACCAGGCGGTCGGCAAACCGACGACGACACAGATGAGCGTAGTGATCAGCGCAAGTTTCACGCTGCGCCCAAGGACCGCCATATGGACAGACGCCAAGGACACGCTTTCGTCGAAAATGTCGACCTCGAACAGAACGCCTAACCAACCGGCACCGGAAGGCTGAAACACGACGTCGCCGTAAGGCCCCGGCGTCAGGAAGGAATAGAAAACCACGATCAGCAGCGGCACCACCGCCCCGACCAGAACGAGCAACAGTGCCGGAACGGACTGCACCCACCGTCTCACGACTTCGGCATGCCGGTGCCTTGCTTCAAAGGAACGATCCGCCTCAGCCATCACGACCTCACCAGCTGGAGAGCGCCTTCAGGCCAGTGGATGCCGACCTGGCCACCGCAAGCCACCGCTCCGAGATCGATCGTGGCGTTCTGCTGGCGGACCACGAAGGTTCCGCCATCCTGGGTCACGACATGGAAATGCGTGTCGGTTCCGAGATAGACCACATCGCGCAGGGTTCCGGTGATATAGGTGTTTACCGGGTCGCTGCTGATAACAGCGTGTTCCGGGCGCACCACGGCGACCGAAAGATCGGCCATGGAAAGACCTTCTGGGCACCGGGCCGCGGTCGTCACTCCTGAAGGCAACCGCACCTCTGCATGCCCATCTGCGATCCCGAGGACCTCGACATTGAGGAAATTGGTTTCGCCGATGAAGTCCGCCACGAAACGATTGGCCGGGCGGTCATAGATATCCCTCGGTGTGCCGAGTTGGCCGATGCGTCCCTCACACATGACCGCAATGCGATCGGACATCGTGAGCGCCTCTTCCTGATCATGCGTGACGAAGATGAAGGTGATGCCGGTCTCGGCCTGAAGACGCTTCAGTTCAATCTGCATCGCCTTGCGAAGCTTGAGATCGAGCGCCGAAAGCGGCTCGTCGAGCAACAGGACCCTGGGTTTGGGGGCCAGCGCGCGCGCAAGCGCAACACGCTGCTGCTGGCCACCGGAGAGACGCGTGACCAGTTGATCACCGCGACCGGTCAGGTGGATCATGTCGAGCATGGTTTGCACGGTCCGGGTGATGTCTTCCCGCGGCAAACCCTGCATGCGCAAACCAAAGCCGATGTTCTCGGCAACGGTCATGTGTGGAAACAGCGCGTAACTCTGGAAGACCGTGTTGATCGGCCGCTGGTTGGACGGCTTGTCCGTGACATCATCGCCGCCCACGAGGATGCGACCATGGGTCGGATACTCGAACCCTGCCAACATGCGCAGAAGGGTGGTCTTGCCGCATCCCGATGGTCCGAGCAGCGTGAAGAATTCATTGTCCTTGACCGTCAGGTCGATGCCGTCGACGGCGGTGTAGATGCCGAACTTCTTGGTTACAGCGTCAAGGTGAATAGCACCTCCGGGTGTTCGGCCCGTGCTCGTAGTCATGACTGGTTCCCCGTTTCGCGATTCCGGATTTGCGATCGCATTTTTTTAGTATGTGCATCAAACCAAATTTTGATCAAATTTCAAGGGGTGCGTTACCGCACAATTTTCATGGCCCCCTCAGGGAAACTCACAGCCAACACGTCGCGGCAAACAAGATGCATCGGACTTGATTGCCCAAGCCTGCCGAAAGACGGGCAGCCGGCTAGACGACATGCCCGTAAAGCTCCCACTCGATTTCGGTCACGGTTGAGGCGAGCCGCTGATATTCGGCGCGTTTCACCGCAATGAAGGCCTTATGCAGATCGGTGCCCAGCACCTCCTGGACAAACGGAGAGCTATCGGCGCGATCGATTGCGTCCAACCAGGAGCGCGGCAAAGTGGCTCCCGCCTGCGGATCATCTCCGGACTTTGCGGCACCGGGACTAAGCTGACCGGCAATACCATCCAGCGCTCCGGCGAGCGTAACCGCCGCAACCAGGTAGGGATTGGAATCGACACCCGCGACACGATGTTCGAAATGGCGTGCATTGCCGCCGGACGACGGAACACGAATGGCAACCGTCCGGTCCTCGATCCCCCAATCGTCCGATGCCGGCGAATAGGATGTCGAGGCAAACCGGCGCCAGGAGTTGAGGAACGGGGCGAGCACCAGCATGGTATCGCCGATCGTTGCCCTGATGCCGCCAATCGCATGCAGCATCAAGGGATTAAGCTTGCCGTCTGGGAGATCGGCGAACAGATTGTCGCCCGAGGGACCGGCAAGCGAGAGATGGAGATGCATGCCGGACCCCGCCTCGCCGCCGAACGGCTTGGCCATGAAGCAGGCCTCCATGCCGAACCTGCGCGCGGTCATGCGGATCAGCCTCTTGGCGATGATCACATCATCGGCGGCCTGCAGCAGGTCGCGATATTTGATCGTCAGCTCGTATTGGCCCGCAGCATATTCGGAAATCAGCGATTCCAGCGTCAGGCCGAGATGCCGGGCACCGGCATAGACCGCCTCGAAGAAGGGAGCCATTTCATCGAGTTCATCGACCGCCATGGTGTTGCGGTGGGGCGAGCGGCGACCGGTCAGGGCATAACGCGCGGGTAGCCTCTGCCCACCCGGAGCCACGTCCTTGTCGATGAGATAAAACTCGAGTTCGAAGGCACCCATGGGCGCGTAGCCTGACCTGCGGGCACGCTCCATCTGGGCCACCAGCGAAAAGCGGGGATCGGCGGGATAAGGCACTCCCCGCTCATCAAACATGCTGACAAGGACCTGGCCACGCCCCGTCGACGGCATGAAACCCAGAGTGCCAGGCAGCGGAAAGCAACGTTTGTCACCGCCCCCGTCGGTCATCACCTGACCTGATTCCTCGACATCGTCACCCGTCACATCCTGCCCGAACAGCGAGCTCGGCATCGCCCTGCCGGAGCGATAGAGCGACTGAAGCTCGTGTCGGCGAATGATCTTGCCCCGCCCGATGCCATGGCAGTCGGTCATCACAACGTCGATGGCCTCCACCTCGGGATAGGTGGTCAGAAAAGTCTCGGCTTCGTCCGCCGCGGCACCGGATGGGAGGTAGGTCATGTCGGAACGAGGTCCACCTTGGAGATTTCAGGCAATCAGGCCATTGGATTTTGCGTCGGCATAGGTGAGGTCGATGACCTTCTGGGCAATCGCGACCAGTTCGTCGGCTTCTTCGTGGCTCAATGTGAAGGGCGGCGCGATGACCATGCGATCACCCACGGCGCGCATGACGAGACCGTTCTTGAACGAGTGCTCCCGCGCGATCATGCCAATGCGGGCATTCTCGTCGAAGTTCTGCCGTGACGACTTGTGCTTGGTGAACTGGAATGCACCGATCATGCCTTCCATCACCGCCTCACCGACGATCGGATGGTCGGCGAGCATCTGCCACTTCTGCTTCAGGTAGGGCCCGATATCATCGCGGACACGCTCGACGAGTTTTTCGTCCCGCAGGATGTTCAACGTTGCGATTGCGGCAGCACATGCTGCGGGGTGACCGGAATAGGTGTGACCGTGAGCGAATTCGCCGCCCTTTTCGAGCAGAACCTGTGCGACCCGATCGGACACACCGACAGCACCGAGCGGGATATAACCCGAGGTGATGCCCTTCGCCATCGTCAGAAAGTCCGGCTCAGTCCCCATCAGTTCACAGCCGAACCACTCGCCGGTGCGCCCGAAACCGCAGATGACTTCATCCGAAATCAGGAGGATGTCCCGCTCCTTCAGCCCCGCAGCCAGCACCGGCCAATAGGTCTTCGGCGGGATGATGACGCCGCCTGCGCCCATGATCGGCTCGGCGATCATCGCGCCGATGCGATCCGCGCCGATCGCGTCGATCAAGGACAACGTCTGCTGCGCCACGTGACGCCCGAAATCATCCGAGCTCATCTCGCCGCCGTAGCTCCACCAGTCCGGCGACGGTGCATGGTAGATGCCCGGGATCGGCAGGCCGCCCTGCTTGTGCATGGAGCCAAATCCGCCCAGCGACGCGGATGCGACGGTCGAGCCGTGATAGCCGCCGCGGCGGGACATAAACAGGCTCTTCTCCGGCTTGCCCATCAGTTCCCAGTAATAGCGGACGAGACGGAAGATCGTGTCGTTCGATTCCGACCCGGAGCCGGTGTAGTGGAAATAGTTGAACTGAGGCGGCGTGACCTCGCTGAGCAACCCGGAAAGCTCGGCGACAGACGGATGCGTGGTGTTGAAGAAGGTGTTGTAGAAAGTCAGCTCTTCCAGTTGGCGGGAAACGGCATCGATGATGTCCCGGCGGCCATGCCCGGCATTGACGCACCAAAGCCCACTCATCCCGTCGAGGATGCGGTTGCCCTCCGAATCCCGGAGATAGACCCCGGAGGACTCGGTGATGACCCGCGCACCACGCGCATTGAGCTCACGCGTGTTGGTGAAGGGATGCAGATGATGGGCGGCGTCGAGGCGGCGGATCGCTGCCGTTGAATTCGAGAGGGTCATGGCATCTCCTGTTCTTGCTGTGCGCGAGGGCGGCATCATGGGTGCCGGCGTCAGCCGGCGAAAACATAAGTGGTCTTGACGGCGGTATAGAATTCAGCGGCGTAGCGGCCCTGTTCGCGAGGGCCATGGCTGCTTCCTTTGCGGCCACCGAATGGAACGTGATAGTCAACGCCGGCTGTCGGCAGATTGACCATGACCATCCCGGCTGTCGAACGCCGTTGAAACTCCCGAGCGTAATTGAGGCTGCGGGTGCAGATACCGGACGACAGACCGAACTCGGTATCGTTGGCAACGGCGACCGCCTCTTCGAAATCAGCGACCTTGATGACACTTGCACAGGGGCCGAAGATCTCTTCGCGGCTCACCCGCATGTCCGTCTTGGCGCCCACGAAAATGGCCGGCCTCTGGAAGTGACCTTGCGGAAGTTCAACAATGCGCTCGCCGCCGATCACCTCACAGCCTTCCTCGCGGGCAAGCGCCACATAGGCAAGGTTGCTGTCGAGC
>JARXAK010000086.1 GCA_029865885.1 Rhizobium sp.
GCTCGGCGCTGCCGGCAATTCCGGACGAGAATGCCATTGCGGAAGCACGTTTTGCAGCCGAAAGCGCGCGCTCGCTTGCCGAACTGAAGACGGCCATCGAGGGCTTTACCAGCTGCAACCTGAAGACCTCGGCACGCTCGACGATTACCGCCGAAGGCGCTGGCCGCGCTGGCATCATGGTGATCGGTCCGATGCCGAATGCCGATGACGATCGGGAGGGACAGGCATTCACGGGACGCGCCGGCCTGCTGCTCGACCGGATGCTGGCCGCCATCGGGCAGAACCGCGAAAGCGTGACGATCACCACCGTCATTCCCTGGCGGCCACCGGGCGACCGCATGCCGTCGGGTCCTGAAACGGCCATCTGCCGGCCCTTCATCGAACGCCAGATCGCGCTTGTCGAACCCCGTCTCGTGCTGGTGCTCGGCAACTTCGCCGCCCGCTTCTTCTTCGGTGAGACCGGAACCATCCATGCCCTGCGTGGCAAATGGCGCGAAATCGGCGCCGGAGGGCATGCCGTTCAGGCCATGGCCACGCTGCATCCGCAGGAACTGCTCGCCGCCCCCGCGAGCAAGGCGCTTGCCTGGATGGATCTGCTCGCCTTCTCCGAGCGTCTCGATCCGGGCCAAAACGGCTAAATTATCATCAGCATGAACAAATTATGAAGACAGCCATGCGTTTGGCGCAAGGCAGGATCGCGGCCACGCCCCTTGCCGAATCTATGCTGCACTGCGATATATGACAGTGAAAGTGGGAGGGACACTTTTAAAGGACGACGACCGTGAGCCTTCGCACCCGCCCTATTCACTGCAAGTTCGAGACGCTGCGTCTCGCCGGCGAACATGGCCGCAGCGCAAGCCCCTACAACCGCAGCAGCAGCGCCGTTTCCATGGAGCAGCTGAGCGCCCGTTTCACCGGTCACTCCGGTCGCATCGCTCGCCCCGCCACCGTTTTTGCCGAATTCCGCGCCTGACGAGCTCGCCGCCATGCCGTCGAAATCGGCTGGCGTGCAGGGAGCGCATATCAGAGCTTCCGCATTGTGCATTGCGATATCGGTTCAGCCATGAACAAATAGGCCGATACAAACCGATATGCATGTAGAGCAGAGGATATGACCATGAACATCTCGTTCCACCCCGTCCGCAGCCTGCGTCAGGCCATGCACCAGATCGGCCATGCGGTCAGCGCTTCGGAGGAATTGTCGACCGCCGCCCGCAAGCGTCAGCAGGCCCAGGATCGCGGCGTCGATCGCGCATTGCAGCCGCTCGGCTTCTGATCGCAGTCCGATCGATCCAGGCTTACGTTGAGGCCCGCCATCTGCGGGCCTTTTCTGCGTCTACGGCACCCTTCAGCCGCGCTCAGAGACCGCCAACGGCGCCCAGCGGCTGATCAAGCCTTCCCAGGCGGACAGGCCCGCAGATCCGCTCATAGGCAAAATCGACGATCGAGAACTTGATCGCCTGCCAGCCGCAATATTCCTCCAGAAAGTCCCGCTTTAGGATGCAGTGATTGCGATCACCGTCCGGCCAGTAGAGGCAGTCCGTCTCCACCGCACGGCGGAAGAGCCGCTGGAGATGGGTGCGTGAAATCATGAAGTGTTCGGCCATGATGCGGGCATCGATGCGGCCGATATTGTATCCGTCGCCATCAGGCGCGAGGTCCATCGCGCGGCGCACCAGCTCATCCATGACGAGGCCACCGGCTTCCGTCCACAGGAACAGCGCCACGCGTGGCGGCGGCTCCAGCCAGTTCGGATTGAGGCAGGCACGGCGGGCAATCTGCGGCTGGATCTGGCGAAAGAGATCGGGCTGCGCCTGAAGCGTTGCCACCCGGTCGCCGCCGTCGAGCTGATCGAGGAGTTCGAGATTGGTCACCAGCCATTGATACATGGCCTGGGTCGGCAACTCCGTCGCCTCATAGCGCTTCGGCCGACGATTCGGGTCACCGACGATCCGAACGAACTTGTAGCTCAGCAGCTGGTCGAGAAAATTCAGAACCGTGTTGCGGCTCGCAGCATTGTTCGAGGTGATGATTTCCCGCAGATTGGTCGTCGTCAGCCCGCTTCCGGACTGGGAAGGATCGTATTCGAGTTGCAGCGCAAAGGCCGCCTGACTCAGCAGCCAGCGCTGATGGGACGCAAGCATGCGCGACAGCCGCGGGCTTTGATCGAACTGGCCGCGCAACTTTCCGGCAAAAACGCGCAAGGCGGAGACGAATTGCGGATGCGTGACGATATCCTTGGACGAGAGCGTCATGGCTGGCTCCTCGATCCGCGATAGCGAGCAGACAGGAGAACAGACGCGGGCAGGCATCGCGATGCGTGCTTGTCCATCCCTCGCCTCGCCTCGCTCGTCACCATTTGATCCCTTTGGCGGGCACCGACCGTAAGCCCGACGCCTCTCTGTCTCTGATCGTTGTCAAAGTAAACGAATTCCTGACGACGTTTCAATCCTTTATTGCCAAAGCTCAAGGGGAAGATTGGTATAGCCTCCGTGAATGCGCCGCCTCGCGTCGTATTCGACATTTCACTTATCTGGCGATGCTGGCACTATTCTTGTCCGGAATAGACCCCAGGGAGGTCCAATGCTGTCCAGTCTCGCATCGATCGCCACCCTGATGCTCTCGACCTTGCTGATGATGGCGGGCTTCGGATTGATGGGCTACATGCTGCCGATCCGGTCGCTGAACGAGGGCTGGTCGACCTTCATCATCTCCGTCATCGCCACCGGCTACACCTTCGGCTTCACGGTCTCCTGCGTGGTAACCCCGATCTTCGTCCGGCGGGTTGGCCATGTGCGGGTCTTCGGCGCGCTGATCACGCTGCTCACCGTCTCCATCCTGCTCTGTGCGCTGGTGGTCGAATGGTGGGCCTGGACCATCTTTCGAGCCCTGTCCGGCTTCGCCATCGCCGGCGCCTATCTTTTGATCGAAAGCTGGCTCAATGAGCGAGTGACGAACGACAATCGCGGCGCACTCTTCTCCGTCTACATGGTGACCTGCCTCGTCGGCTCGATCGGCGGGCAATATATCGTGCCGCTCGGCGATGTGAGCGGCCCCGACCTCTTCATCATCTGCGCGCTGATCTTCTCGCTCGCACTCTTCCCCGTGGCGCTGTCGACGGCGCAATCCCCAACGCCGATTGCCGAAGCACGCTTCGACCTGAAACGCCTCTACAGCCGCTCGCCAATCGCCTTCTTCGGTTCGCTGCTTTCAGGCGCGCTTTCCGGCACCTGGGGCAGTCTCGGCGGCGTCTATTCGCAAACGATCGGCATGACGACGGCGCAAGGGGCGACGCTGCTGGCCGCCTTCCTTGCCGGCGGCGCCCTGTCCCAGGTGCCGATCGGGCGCATCTCCGACCGCATGGACCGCCGTCTGGTGATGATCGCCTCCGGCCTCTTCGGTGTCGGTGCCTGCGGGCTGATGATTGCCTTCAGCGCCGAGAATGCGACCGCACTCTACGTCGCTGGCTTCTTCGTCGGCACCGTCCTCTATCCCGTCTATTCGCTGAACGTCGCGCATGCCAATGATCTCGCCGAGCCGGACGAATATGTCACGCTCTCCAGCGCCATCATGATCCTTTACGGCATGGGCACGGTCACAGGGCCGATCATGGCCGGCACGCTGATGCAGTGGTTCGGGCCGAATGCGCTGATCTTCTTCCTCGGCGTGGCCTTTGCGCTCTATGCCGGCTACGCCGCATGGCGCATCACGCGCCGACCCGACAGCTTGACGCCTGAAGACAAGGCCGGTTTCCAGGCGACGATCCTGCCGATGCAGGGCGCCGACAACGCCTCGCCGCTTGCCGACAGCGACCGCTGACGGGTCAGCCCTGTGGTGTTGAGGCCTTGCGGGCCGCCCGCCGCTCGAGACCGAGCTGGTGCTCGCGGTAGATGATGAAGATGCCGGCCGCCACGACAATTGCAGCCCCGATCAGGGTCGTGACCGTCGGGACCTCGGAAAACAGGAGATAGGCGGCAATCGATCCCAGAATGATCGAACAATATTCGAAGGGCGCGATCGTCGAGACATCGGCAAAACGATAGCTCTCGGTCAGGAAGATCTGCCCGAGCCCGCCGAAGAACCCCGCCAGTGCCAGGAGCCCGAGCGCCTGCCATGAGAGTTCTGCCCAGCCGAAGAACCAGGTGAGTGCAGACAGGAGTGCGGCCGTCAGGGAGAAGAAGAGCACGATCGTCGAGGTCTTTTCCTCGCGCACCAGCTGGCGCACCTGCAGCATGGCCCCGGCCCCGAGTATGGCTGAAACCAGCACCGCCACGGCTCCGACTGCGGCATCGGAAGCCAGCCCCTCCTCGCCGAACAGGGTCAGCTTCGGCAGCGAGATGATCAGCACGCCGAACAGACCGATCACGACGGCCGTCCAGCGATAGAGCCGGACCGTCTCCTTGAGGAAGACGGCAGCAAAGACGACCGCGATCAGCGGCATGGCATAGCCAATGGCGATGGCATCCGGCAGCGGCAGATGCACGAGACCATAGAAGCCAGCCCCCATGGCACAGACGCCGAGCAGACCCCGTTTCACATGGCCGACGGGATTGTCCGTCTGCATCGCCTGTCGCAACTCGCCCCGCCAGGCGAGATAGACGAGGATCGGCAGGATCGCGAAGGCCGAGCGGTGAAAGCTGATCTGGCCCGGCGGAATGCCGTTCCCGGCCAGCTTGATGCAGGTCTGCATGGCGACAAAGACGGTCACCGAGCAGACTTTCAGCACGATGCCGCGGAGGGGATTTGGATCGGCAAAGGCCATGGTGATGAATTCTTGCGGGCAAGCTGCGCGGAGTAGCGGGACTGGTGACCGGCGACCGTTTCGCCAGCCGCAGGATACAACCAACATGCACGGGCGCCTGCCGTTCGCAAGCCGCATTCTGCCGCCATCCGCCCAGAAATGGCCGCAAAACCTGGGTTTCCACGCCATCCGCCGTTAACGGGTCATTCAATCGAGGAAATTATATTTCTTCTTAATAAGTCATATTAATGGACACCTCGGTGTCGTTTTGAGGTTCTTTTTCAAACGGGGTGTCGCGCCATGCCGCAGACCGATCAGTTCACGAATGCATTTCCAGAAATCCGCGCCACACCTCGATCCATGCGGCTCGTCACCGAAAGCATCGGTATCGACCTCGAACATTTCAGCGCCGACAATGCCCATATTGTCCGGCAGATCAGGCTTTTGGCCATCAACGCCCTGATTGAGGCGGCGCGTGCCGGCGAGACAGGCAAGGGTTTTGCCGTGGTTGCCAACGAGGTTCAGCGGCTGGCCCAGGGAGCCGGCGAGACAGCCGAACGTTTCCAGCAGAATGTGCTCGGCCGCATCCGTCAGAGCCGGGCCATGGCCGATGATCTCGTCGATCAGATGGAAGGTGTCAGGCTGATCGATCTCGCCCAGACGCTCGTCCAGTTTATCGTCCGCAATCTCTTCGAGCGCACAGCGGACGTGCGCTGGTGGGCGACCGACAGCGCGCTCTGGGAAGCCCTTGAACAGCCCTCGCCTGAGCGCGCGCAGCATGCAGCCGCCCGCCTCGGCGTGATCAACCGCTTCTACACCGTCTATCTCGACCTCGTCATGACGGACGCGAAGGGAAAGGTCATCGCTTCGGCCAATCCACGCTTTCACCGCAGCCTCAAGGACCGGGACCTCTCAGGCGAGGCCTGGTTCCGGGCGGCGCGCAGCTGCCAGAGCGGTGACGACTATATCGTCGACACCGTCAAGCGCAGCCCCCTGCACGACAACCGCGATGTGCTGGTCTACGCCACCGGCATCCGGGCCGGCGGGCGAAGCGATGGCGCGCTTCTCGGCACGCTCGGCGTCTATTTCGACTGGCAGGCCCAGGGCCAGGCCATCGTCGAGAAGGAGGCCAACCTGGCGCCGCAGGTGGCCGAGAAAACGGAAGTCATGCTGCTCGACGGTCACAATATGGTGATTGCCTCCTCTCGTCCGGAGCGGATCTACACACATTTCGCGCTGAACAATCCTCAGCAGCTCGCCAAGGGCAGCTATTGCGACCAGAGCGGCGCCATCGTCGCCTTCGCCAAAACGCTGGGATATGAGGACTATGACGGCCTCGGCTGGTCGGGTGTTATCATACAGCGCATGGAGAACGACGATCTGTTGCGCCAACAGCTGCGACTCAAGTGAGATCAGTCGCTCCGCCTCTGAACTTTCCCAAGATCAACAATGACTATTCTTGGACTTCAGGCCCCGCTGAAGCCTTCCGGGCGAAGAAAACCGACTGTCGTGCCAAGACAATCGGCGAAAATAGGTCGCGTTTTAACAATCATTCAGGAATTGCTGCAATCATCCCCGGCAACTTGACCCCATTCGGCTCCGAGCCTTCCAGCTCCTGCCGGGGTGGCCAACCCCGAAGCGACCAGGACACACAATGCGCACAGACACGGGCCGGATCGTTCATCTGGCAGACTACCGCCCCACCGACTTCGTTCTGGAACGGGTTGATCTGACCTTCGAACTGGACCCGACCGAAACCAAGGTGGAAGCCCGTCTGATCTTCCACCGGCGTGAAGGTGTGGATGCGAATGCACCGCTGGTGCTCGATGGTGACGATCTCACCATGACGAGCCTGCTCTTCGACCAGATTGAACTGGACCCGGCGCGCTACACCGCGACGCCCGAAAGCCTCGTCATCCGCGATATGCCGGAATCGACGCCCTTCGAGATCACCGTCGTGACGATGATCAATCCGGAGGCCAACACCCAGCTGATGGGCCTTTACCGCTCCAACGGCATCTACTGCACCCAGTGCGAGGCCGAGGGCTTCCGCCGCATCACCTATTTCCCCGACCGTCCGGATGTGCTGGCCGTCTATACGATCAACATCATCGCCGACAAGGCCGCCAACCCGCTCTTGCTTTCAAACGGCAACTTCCTCGGTGGCGCGGGCTTCGGTCCGGACAAGCATTTCGCCGCCTGGTTCGACCCGCATCCGAAGCCGTCCTATCTGTTTGCGCTGGTTGCCGGCGATCTCGGCATTGTCGAAGACACCTTCACCACCATGTCGGGTCGCGACGTGGCGCTGAAGATCTATGTCGAGCACGGCAAGGAGCCACGCGCGGCCTATGCCATGGATGCGCTGAAGCGCTCGATGAAATGGGACGAGGACGTCTTCGGCCGCGAATACGATCTCGACATCTTCATGATCGTCGCCGTCTCCGACTTCAACATGGGGGCGATGGAAAACAAGGGCCTCAACGTCTTCAACGACAAATATGTGCTGGCCGACCCCGAGACCGCGACCGACCAGGACTATGCGAATATCGAGGCGATCATCGCGCATGAATACTTCCACAACTGGACCGGCAACCGCATCACCTGCCGCGACTGGTTCCAGCTCTGCCTGAAGGAAGGTCTCACCGTCTACCGCGACCACGAATTCTCCGCTGACATGCGTTCGCGCTCGGTCAAGCGCATTGCCGAAGTCCGTCATCTGCGCTCGGAGCAGTTCCCGGAGGATGCCGGCCCGCTCGCCCATCCGGTGCGCCCGACCAAGTATCGCGAGATCAACAACTTCTACACGACGACCGTCTACGAGAAGGGCTCCGAGGTCACCCGGATGATCGCGACCATTCTCGGCCGCGACGATTTCAAGAAGGGCATGGACCTCTATTTCGAGCGCCACGACGGCGAGGCCGCAACGGTCGAGGATTTCGTCAAGTGCTTCGAGGATGCAAGCGGCCGCGACCTCACGCAGTTCTCGCTCTGGTATCATCAGGCCGGCACGCCACAGATCACCGTCTCCTCCGCCTATGACGCCGGTGCCAAGACGCTCACCCTGTCGCTTGAGCAGATGATCCCGGCCACCCCCGGTCAGACGACCAAGGAGCCGATGCACATTCCGCTGCGCTTTGCGCTGATCTCCGAAAACGGCTCGGAAGCCTCGGCCTCCGCGATATCAGGCGGTGATGTCACCGGCGATGTGCTGCATCTGACCCAGCGTGCCCAGACCTTCACCTTCTCCGGTATCGGCAGCCGCCCGGTCGTCTCGCTCAATCGCGGCTTCTCCGCCCCGGTCACTCTGCATTTCGCCCAGAGCGCCGAAGACCTCGGCCATATCGCCCGCCACGACAGCGACCTCTTCGCCCGCTGGCAGGCGATCACCGATCTTGCCCTGCCGGCCCTGACGGATGCAGCCAAGACGGCCCGTGACGGCGGTCAGGTGAAGACCAGCGCGGCCTTCGTGGATGTGCTGCTCGCGGTCGCCGCCGATGAAGCGCTGGAGCCGGCCTTCCGTGCCCAGGCGCTCACCCTGCCGAGCGAAGCCGACATCGCCCGCGAACTCGGCGGCAACAATGATCCGGACGCGATCCATACCGGCCGTCAGGCGGTGCTGACCGCGATCGCAACAGCCGGTGCGGACGTCTTCCGCACGCTGCACGCCACGCATTCGGCTTCCGGCCCCTTCTCGCCGGATGCGGCGGGCGCCGGCAAGCGCGCGCTGAAGAACCTCGCACTGTCCTTCCTGACGATCGCCGAGAACGCGCCATCGCTGGCCGCCGACGCTTTCGCCAAGGCCGACAACATGACGGACCTGTCGCAGGCGCTCACCATTCTCGCCCATCGCTTCCCCGATGCGGCGGAAACGAAGCAGGCGCTTGCGACGTTCGAAACCCGCTTTGCCGCCAACGCACTCGTGCTCGACAAATGGTTCACCATCCAGGCGACGATCCCGGGTGCGGCCAGCCTCGACCGGGTCAAGGCGCTGATGGGCAGCCCGCATTTCATCGCGACCAACCCGAACCGCGTACGGTCATTGGTCGGCACCTTCGCCTTTGCCAATACCACCGGCTTCAACCGGGCGGATGGTGCTGCCTACCACTTCTTCGCCGAGCAGATCCTCGCCATCGACCCACGCAATCCGCAGCTCGCAGCACGCCTTTTGACCGCCATGCGCTCCTGGCGCCTGCTCGAGCCCGGTCGCGCCGACAGGGCCCGTGCTGCACTCTCCACCATCGAAGCTTCGCCGACGCTGTCGACCGACGTCCGCGACATCGTCGACCGCATCCTCAAGGGCTGAAACCGCCATCCGATCCAAGATCAAGGCGCTGGAGAAATCCGGCGCCTTTTTCGTCCACAGATGAATTTCGCAGCCCCGATCATCACCTGATTTTCCATCAGATTCAGCCTCTTGCCGCAGCGCCAATAAAAAAGCGGAGTCGGAGCAAGGGGTTAATATTTTCTTTACCTCCCCCGTCTGGACAGGGCGAATCGACCATGATTCTTTAGGGTCAGATTCGGGCGAGCGGCGCTGACGAATCACACGAGGGACAGAGGCAGGGACGATGTTGGACGCGCGGCGGGTCTCCGCAGCCGATGAGCGGCTGCGCATCAAATTTTCGGACATGATTAGATTTTTCGCGCGGCTCGGACAGTCGCTCTTCGGGGCGTCGTCGCCCGTTTCAGCACAGTTGCAGGCATCGGCCCGTTCAAAGCGCATCGAGACAATCCTGCGCCGGGCCATTCCGATCCTTATCCTCGCCTTCCTCGGTGTCGTGGCGCTTGCCCGCACCATCGGGATCATGAGCGAACATCAGCGTATGGAATCCGCCGTCCGTCAGTCGACGGCACTGATCGCGGCCACCGTGAATGCCGCGCTTGGCGAACGTCCCGGTCTGTTCGATGCGCGCAACCGCGCCGAGGCCGAGAAGCGGCTCTCCAGCTTCCTCGACCGCGAACACTTCTCGCATGGCGCCTTCGTGCTGCTCGTCGATCCCGCGGGCCGGGTCTTCGGCGCTTCGCCGGAAGCCGCCGGCCAGGTGGGCGCGACGCTTGCGAGCCTGCTGCCCGAGGTCATGACCATCCGCAAGTCCGGTAGCCGCACCGGCGCCATCGAGACCGATCTCAACGGTGTTCCGCATCACGCGATCTTCACGCCGGTCGGCACCGATGGCGCGATGATCGTCGCTGCCCATTCGCTGCAGGCCGTCGAGGACTTCTGGCGCCGCGAGCTGTCGCTCAACGTGACGCTCTTCACCTGCATCTCGGTGATCCTCTTCGTCATCCTCTATGCCTATTTCTACCAGGTGAAGCGGGCGCGCGAGGCAGACGACACCTTCCTTGAATCCAACCTGCGCGTCGAAACGGCGCTGGCCCGCGGTCGCTGCGGCCTCTGGGACTTCGATCTGGCAAGCCGCAAGCTGGTCTGGTCGCGCTCGATGTATGACATGCTCGGCCTCACCCCCTCCTCGCAACCGCTCGCCTTTGCCGATGCCGCCCGCATGATGCATCCGGATGACGGCAATCTCTATGCGCTCGCCCGCTCTGTCGGTCGTGGCAGTTCGCGCCATATCGACCAGATCTTCCGCATGCGCCATGCCCAGGGCCATTATGTCTGGATGCGCGCCCGCGCCCAGATCATCTCGACCAATACAGGCGAGCTGCATGTCATCGGCATTGCCATGGACGTCACCGAGCAGCACCGCCTTGCCCAGCGTTACGCCGAAGCCGACCAGCGTCTTGCCGACGCCATCGAATGCACCTCGGAGGCCTTCGTGCTCTGGGACAAGAATGACAAGCTGGTGGCGTGGAATGGCCACTTCCAGAAGGTCTATGGTCTGCCGGATGACGTGCTGGTGCCCGGCAAGGAGCGCGCCGTCGTGCTGGCTGCTGCCCGCAAGCCGATCATTCAGCGCCATATCGCCGATGCCGACGACGGCACGACCTCGCGCACCAAGGAAGTGCAGCTCGCCGATGAACTCTGGCTGCAGATCAACGAGCGGCGCACCCGTGACGGCGGCCTTGTCTCTGTCGGCACCGACATCACGCTCCTGAAGCGCAACCAGGAACGCCTGCGGGACCAGGAACGCCGGCTGATGGCGACGATCGGCGACCTCTCGGCCTCGCAGAAGATTCTCGAGCGCCAGAAGACCGAACTCTCCGACGCCAACGAGAAGTATCTCGCGGAAAAACAGCGCGCCGAGGCCGCCAACAAGGCAAAGTCGGAATTCCTCGCCAATATGAGCCACGAGCTCAGAACGCCGCTCAACGCCATCCTCGGCTTTTCCGAGATCCTGCTCGCCCGCATGTTCGGCCCGGTCGGCTCGCCGAAATACGAGGAATATGCCAAGGACATCCACGAAAGCGGCAAGCATCTCTTGAACGTCATCAACGACATCCTCGACATGTCGAAGATCGAGGCAGGCCAGATGAAGATCCGTTGCGAGACGATCGATCTCTGCCCGCTGATCGAAGAAAGCATGCGCCTCACCGCAATCCCGGCCGAAGAGAAGAACATCACCGTCGAACAGCGCGTCGAACCCGGCCTGTCGCTGATTGCCGACCGCCGCGCCATCAAGCAGATCCTGCTCAACATCCTTTCCAACGCCGTGAAGTTCACCGACGATGGCGGCAGGATCTCGCTTCGCGCGCGCAAGGTCGAAGGCGCCGTTCTCGTCTCGATCGCCGATACCGGCATCGGCATCCCGAAAAGCGCGCTTGGCAAGATCGGCAATCCCTTCGAACAGGTGCAGAGCCAGTATGCCAAGTCAAAGGGTGGTTCGGGCCTCGGCCTTGCCATCTCCCGCTCGCTGGTGGCGCTGCATGGCGGCTCGCTGAAGATCCGCTCCCGCGAGGGACAGGGAACGGTGGTGTCGCTGCGCATCCCGGATGTCCGCGTCAGTCACAGCCTCAAGCGCTTGGCGTAAGACACGCTTCAAGGCCGCCGAACATGCGAAGGCCGCCCGGTGGGGCGGCCTTTCTAGATCAATGCTGGCACAAAGGCGAAGCGCGCTCTGTGCAGCCTGCTGGTTCTCAGAACTCTTCCCAGCTTTCCGCCTTGCCCGGCGACATTCCGAGCGCGCCTGCCACCTTCTTCATCATCCGGCGGGCCGGAGACGCCACTGGAGCATGATCGCTGGCACTGGCTGAGACCGGACGGGCGGACTTTTCCACCGTTCCGAGCTGGAATTGAGAGATCAGCTGGCGCAGGCGATCCGCTTCGGAGGCAAGCGAGGCAGAGGCTGCGGTCGCTTCCTCAACCATCGAGGCGTTCTGCTGCGTCGTCTGATCCATCTGGTTGACCGCCGTGTTGACCTCAGACAGGCCGACGGACTGCTCGCGCGCGGATGTGGCGATCGCATCGAGCTGGCCGTTGATCGCGATGACGTGGTCGCCAATCACCCTCAGCGCATCACCGGTCGCCGTCACCAGCTTCACGCCGCTTTCGACTTCCTGGGCGGACTTGCCGATCAGCTCCTTGATTTCCTTCGCGGCCTGGGCCGAACGCTGGGCGAGTTCGCGCACTTCCTGAGCGACGACAGCAAAGCCCTTGCCGGCTTCACCGGCGCGGGCGGCTTCAACACCGGCATTGAGCGCCAAGAGGTTGGTCTGGAAGGCGATTTCGTCGATGACCCCGATG
>JARXAK010000115.1 GCA_029865885.1 Rhizobium sp.
GTTGGGCGAGCAGATCGCGGTGCTCGCCGATGAGCGCTACGTGACCTACGGCATCATCGTCGCGGGGCTGTGGCCGCAGACCGCCTATTGCATGATCCTCTACCTGACAGGCCTCAACAACATCAATCCGGAGCAGGTGGAAGCCGCGCGCATGGACGGTGCCAAGGGGCTGAAGCTTCTGTGGCACGTCATCCTGCCGCAGCTTGCGCCGGCAACCTTCATCGCCATGGTGGTGACCGTGATTGGCTCGCTGCGCTCCTTCGATCTCGTGTCGATCATGACGGCCGGCGGCCCCTACGGATCGAGCCAGGTCCTGTCCTACTTCATGTATGAGCAGGCTCTGTCCGAGTACGGCTTCCGCATGGGTTATGGCGCGTCGATTGCGGTCGTGCTCTTCCTCATCATGATGGTCTTCATCTCGCTCTTCATCGTTCGCATGCTCGCCCAGGAAAGGAACGCCTGATGTTCCCCACTCCGATCCAGAAGGCCTCGCCCTTTGCGCAGAGGGCCTACAAGATCCTGCTGCCGGTGGCACTTTTCCTCTGGCTGCTGCCGCTGATCGGCGTCGCCATCACGTCGGTGCGCCCGGCCGGCGACCTCGCCGCCGGCAATTATTTCGGTATTCCCTCCAGTTTCGCCGGCTTCGAGAACTATTCGGCGGTCTTCAACAATTCGCCGATCGGCTATTACATCCTGAACTCGTTCAAGGTGACGATCCCGACGGTGATTGGCGCGGTCGCACTCTCCTGCCTCACCGGCTTTGCGCTCGCGGTCTACAAGTTCAAGGGCAATCTCGTCCTGTTCTTCATGTTCGTCGCTGGCAACTTCATCCCGTTCCAGATCCTGATGGTTCCGGTTCGTGACATGACGCTTCGCGCTGGTCTCTACGACACGACGATGGGCCTCGTGCTCTTCCACGTCGCCTTCCAGACCGGCTTCTGCACGCTGTTCATGCGCAATTTCATCAAGGGCCTGCCCTTTGCGCTGATTGAATCGGCGCGCGTCGAGGGCGTGTCAGAATGGCGGATCTTCCGCTATATCGTGCTGCCGCTGATGCGTCCGGCGATCGCTGCCTTGTCCGTGCTGATCTTCACCTTCGTCTGGAACGACTACTTCTGGGCGACCGTGCTCGTGCAGGGCCAGCACGCCATGCCGGTGACTGCGGGTCTCTATTCGCTGAACGGCCAGTGGGTTGCCGCCTGGCATCTCGTGTCCGCCGGTTCGATCGTTGCGGCCCTGCCGCCGGTCGCCATGTTCTTTCTCATGCAGCGCCACTTCATCGCTGGCCTCACACTCGGAGCGACCAAAGGATGAGCAAGACTATCACCATCGATTCCGGTCAGCTGGCGCTGAGCCTGCGTCTGCCGGAACTTGGCATGCCGGAAATCCTGTCTTTCGGGACAGAGCCCGCAGACGCCGATCCGCTGTTCGAGATCGAACGCTCAAGCCGTGTCAACGGCATGGACGTGGCCGTGCCCTCATCCGTTCTGCTGCCAACGGGTGGCATGGGCTTCTTCGGATGGCCGGCAATTGCCGGGCATCGGGCGGGTCGCGATTTCGTCGCGCAGTTCGGCAACTGGGAATGCCTCCGGGACGGGCACCATGCCATTCTCGTCGGCGATGACCCGGTAGCCAAGCTCGCGCTTTCGATCAAGCTCACGGCACATCCCTCCGGCCTGATTTCGATGGCGACCAAGCTGACCAATCGCGGCGAGACCGACTACCAGCTCGACCGCTGCATGGCCGGCACATTCCCGGCTCCCGCAGGTGATCTGCAGGTCATGAGCTTCACCGGCATCTGGGGCCGCGAATTCCAGACGAGGCGCGAGCTTCTCGGCAATGGCACCTGGATCCAGGAAAACCGTCGCGGACGCACTTCGCATGACCGCTTCCCGATGTTGTTCATCGAAAGCGAAACCCAGATCTTTGGCGTGACGCTCGGCTTCAGCGGCAACCACCAGATGGTGATTGACCGGACCGATGACGGCCGGCGTCTCGTGCATCTCGGAGAGCTCTTCGAGCCGGGTGAGATCATCCTTGCACCGGGCGAAAGCTATGAGAGCCCGACGGCCTATGCCGGTGCCGATACGGAAGACTTCCACGCCTTTGTCCGCGAGGAGCTGACCACCTGGCCCGGCGGCACGATGAGCCCCCGTCCGGTGACGCTCAACACCTGGGAAGGCAATTACTTCGATCACCAGATGGGCTCGCTGAAAGCCCAGGCGACGGCCGCAGCCGAACTCGGCATCGAGCGCTTCGTGCTGGATGACGGCTGGTTCGGCAAACGCGACGACGACACGACGAGCCTCGGCGACTGGGACATCGACGCCCGGAAATACCCGGATGGCCTCAAGCCGCTGGTGGATCATGTCACCGGGCTCGGCATGCAGTTCGGCATCTGGTTCGAGCCGGAAATGGTGAACCCGGTTTCCGAGCTCTACAAGGCACATCCCGACTGGGCGTTGACCATCGAGGGCCGTCCGATCCTTGAATCGCGCACCCAGCTTGTGCTGGATCTGACACGTCCTGAGGTTTCCGACTACCTCTTCGCCAAGATCGACGCGGTGCTGTCCAACCACGCCGTCTCCTACGTCAAATGGGACATGAACCGGGATCTCACGCACGTGGCCGGTCGCGACGGCAAGGCGAAAACCTCAGCCCAGACCCGGGCTGTCTATGCCCTGATGGACCGGGTCCGCGCTGCCCATCCGGATGTCGAAATCGAAAGCTGCGCCTCCGGCGGTGGCCGCATCGACTACGGCGCCCTGAAACGCACCCATCGCGTCTGGACGTCGGATTGCACGGATGCGCTGGAGCGGCTGGAAATCCAGCGCGGCGCTTCGGTCTTCGTGCCGCCGGAGATCCTTGGATCGCATATCTCCGCATCGCCCAATCATCAGACGGGGCGGCGCCACAGCCTGTCCTTCCGGGCCCTTGTGGCACTTGCCTATCACCTCGGCGTCGAGCTCAATCCGCTGGAACTCTCGGACGAGGAACGCACGGAACTCAAGGTCTATATCGAGGCCTACAAACGTCTCCGAGGTCTCTTCCATGCACCGGGCGCGAGTTTCAGGCTCGAGCCACTCGACGGACGTTACGTCTGGGGTGCGGCTTCGCCGGAAAAGATCGTCGTGATCGTTGGCCAGGGTCCGCAAATGGTCGGCGAACAGCCCGCACCTTTGTATTTGCCCGAAAGCGTCACACGCCTTGGCGGCACCTGGACGATCTCCTCGATCCTGCCGGCAGAACCCGAATTCATCCGTATCTCCGAGGGGCAGAAGCGCCTTCTCTCCGGCGGGGTTCCCTTCTCGCTCGACATGGCGGGCGCAAGCGGCCTGCCGCTGCCGATGCTGAAGCCGGAAAGCGCCCTGCTTCTCGAACTGACACCTTTCAAGGGAGGCAAGACCCATGGCTGACGTAAGCCTTCGCGACGTCAAGAAACAGTTTGGCGCGCTCAGCGTCATCAAGGGCGTCGATCTCGACGTCAAGGATGGCGAGTTCTGCGTGTTTGTCGGCCCTTCCGGCTGCGGCAAGTCCACGCTTCTGCGCATGATTGCGGGCCTTGAGGACATCACCTCCGGTTCGCTTGCGATCGGTGGCCAGGACATGACCAGCATCGGCCCGTCCGAGCGCGGCGTTGCCATGGTCTTCCAGTCCTATGCGCTCTACCCGCATATGACAGTCGAGGAGAATATCGGCTTCGGTCTGAAGATGACCGGGCATCCGAAGGCCATGATTGCGGAACGCACCGCAATCGCCGCCAAGATGCTGCAGCTCGAGCCGCTTTTGCAGCGCAAGCCCGGCCAGCTTTCCGGCGGCCAGCGCCAACGCGTGGCGATCGGCCGTGCGATCGTGCGCAATCCGGAAGTCTTCCTGTTCGACGAACCGCTGTCCAACCTCGACGCGGCGCTGCGTGTGCAGATGCGCACGGAGCTTTCCAAGCTGCATCAGGACCTGAAGGCGACGATGATCTACGTCACGCATGATCAGGTCGAAGCCATGACCATGGCCGACAAGATCGTCGTGCTCTCGGCCGGCAAGATCGAGCAGGTCGGATCGCCGCTCGAGCTCTATCACCGCCCGAACAACCTTTTCGTTGCCGGCTTCATCGGCTCGCCGAAGATGAATTTCCTCAAGGTTCAGGCCTCGGCCGCCGATGGTGCCGCCGTGGTTCGCCTGCCGGGCGCCGACATCTCGATCCCGACACATGGGGCGAGCGTTCCAGCCGGAGAGCTGACCTTCGGTATCCGGCCCGAGCATATCGACGCGACCGGCAAGGGCGATGTCGTCATCGACGCGACCGTCAAGTTTGCCGAATATCTGGGCTCGGAGACGCTGTTCTTCGTGACCCTGGCCGATGGCTCCGAACTCGCCGTGAAGGCCGGTGGCCTCGCCAGCGAGAAGCCGGGCCAGACGCTGCGCCTCGGCATCAATGCCAAGGCCTGCCATCTGTTCGACAAGGACGGCAAGGCCGTCATCAATGGGGATCTGACACGATAATGCTGGGCGTCTGCTACTATCCGGAACACTGGGACGAAAGCCGGTGGCGAACCGACGCGCGCCGGATGCGCGAACTCGGCATTTCCTTCGTGCGTGTCGGTGAGTTTGCCTGGTCTCGTCTGGAGCCCTCGCGCGGCAATTTCACCTTCGAATGGCTCGATCGGGCGATTGACGTATTGCATGAAGCGGGCCTTAAGGTCGTGCTGGGAACGCCGACCGCAACCCCGCCCAAGTGGCTGGTGGACGAATGCCCCGACATCATTCCCTATGACGAACAGGGCCGCCCGCGCGGCTTCGGCTCGCGTCGCCACTACACCTTCTCCTCGGAAACCTGGTGGAAGGAGAGCGCCCGGATCGTCGAGATGGTCGCCAAGCGCTATGGCGAACACCCCGGCATTGTCGGCTGGCAGACGGACAATGAGTATGGCTGTCACGATACGACGGTTTCCTGGGGTCCTGAAGATCTGAAGAGCTTCAAGCGCTGGCTGCGGCTGCGCTACCAGTCGACCGACCAGCTCAACGAAGCCTGGGGTTCGGTCTTCTGGTCGATGGAGCTTTCGAGCTTCGACGACGTCGCCCTGCCGAACCTGACGGTGACGGAGCCAAACCCTGCAACGCGTCTCGACTTCTGGCGCTTCCATTCGGATCAGGTCGCGGCTTACGACAAGATGCAGTGCGAGATCATCCGCAAGCATTCGCCGAATCGCTGGATCACCCATAACTTCATGGGCTTCGTCTCCGATTTCGATCACTTCAAGGTCGGCGACAATCTCGATCTGGCCTCCTGGGACAGCTATCCGATCGGCTTCGTCGAGAAGTTCCCCTTCACGGAGGACGAGCGCAATCGCTGGGCCGAGACCTCGCATCCCGATATCGCGCCCTATCACCACGATCTCTACCGCGCGGTCGGCAAGGGTCGCTTCTGGGTGATGGAGCAGCAGCCGGGTCCGGTGAACTGGGCGCCGTGGAACCCTGTGCCGAAGCCCGGCATGGTTCGGCTCTGGACCTGGGAGGCGCTCGCGCACGGAGCCGATGTCGTCAGCTATTTCCGCTGGCGCCAGGCACCCTTCGCGCAGGAACAGATGCATGCGGGTCTGAACCTGCCCGGTCTCGACGAGTGGTCGCCGGGCGGCAAGGAAGCCATGCAGGTTTCGGACGAACTGGCCGCCCTTGGCGCGCTTCCCGAAACGAGCCAGGCGCCCGTGGCGCTGGTCTTCGACTATCAGAGCTACTGGTCGACGATGATCCAGCCGCAGGGCAAGGATTTCCGCTACGAGGAACTCTGCTTCCGCTGGTATGAGGCGCTGCGTCACCTGGGCCTCAACGTCGACTTCGTCCGTCCGGGCGCTTCGCTCGAAGGCTATCCGCTTGTTGTCGTGCCCTGCATGACGGAAGTCACCGAAGCCGCACGGGCCGAGCTTGAGAAGGCCAGGGGTGTCGTCGTGATCGGTGCGCGCACGGGTTCGCGCGACCGCAATTTCCGCATCCCGGAAAACCTGCCGCCGGGTCCGCTGGGTGCACTCACGGGCAATCGCGTCATTCAGGTCTCCTCCATGCGTCCGGGTCTCTCGGATGGCGTTTCCGGTGCGGTTTCGGGTCATGCGATCCGCTGGCGCGAATATGTCGAGACATCGGCTTCGGTGCTCGCCACCTTCGACAATGGCGATCCGGCACTGACCGAGAAGGGCAATGTGCTCTATCTCGCCTGCTGGGCCGATGCCGGACTTCTGTCAGGCGTCCTTGAACTCGCAACGAAGAAGGCCGGCGTTGCGACGCTGCGTGTCCCCGACTTCATCCGTATCCGCCGCCGCGGCAACCTCGTCTTCGCCTTCAACTATGGCACCGAAGACTGGATGCTGCCCGAAGGCGCCGATCTGGTGCTTGGCGAGAGCGTGCTGAAGCCGCAGGCCGTCGCCGCCTGGCGCTGAGGACAGATCTAACCCAGGAATAAGGGGAGGCTTCGGTCTCCCCTTTTTTGTGCCTTGTCATTTGGGTTGTTCGTGGCAAGTTGCCCGCCATGAACAAAGTGATCCTGATCGTTCTCGACGGGCTGCGTTATGACGTGGCCCGTACCTGTCTCGGCTATATGGAGGGTCTCGTGGCCGCAGGCCAAGCCGATGTGCGCAAGCTCACCTGCGAGCTGCCGGCCATGTCGCGCCCGCTCTATGAAACGCTGCTGACGGGACGACGACCCGTCGACCACGGCGTGGTCAGCAATGGCGTCGTGCGGCGCTCAAGCGGCGACAATCTGTTTGCGCGGGTTCGGGCCCAGGGTGGCGTGACGGCTGCTGCCGCTTATCATTGGGTTTCGGAGCTTTATGTGTCCTGCCCGTTCGACCGTTATCGCGACCGTATTCTCGTCGATGGTACAGGCGATATCGCCCATGGCGTCTTCTACTGGGACGATGGCTACCCCGACAGCCACCTCTTCGCCGATGCCGAATGGCTGGTGCGGTCGAAATCGCCGGATTTCTTGCTTCTGCACCCGATGAATGTCGATGATGCCGGGCACAAGCATGGGGGCGACAGCATCGGTTATCGCAATGCGGCGCGCATGCAGGGTGATCTGCTTGCGCGGCATGTGCCTGATTGGGTCGAGGCCGGTTACAGCGTGATCGTCACGGCCGATCATGGCATGGGCGACGACGGCAATCATGCGGGCCCGACACCGGAGGAAACGGAAGTGCCCTTCTACACCGTGGGCTTCCGCATCGAGAAAGCGGCCCTGCTGCAGCAGATCCAGATTGCCGGCCTCGTCTGCCGGCTGATGGACATCGATCCCGGCGACATGCCGGCTTTCGACGGTGCCGTCGAGCCGCTCTGAGACAATCTGTGCCTGATCCGGTTTGGCTACCCGCCGTAGTGGGTAGCACAGACCTGCAGGAGATCCAGATGTCCGACTTTTCCGGAATGACGTCCCTCAATCCCGGCTACCGCGCGCTTGTGCTTGGCGCGAGCGGAGGCATCGGCGGCGCCTTTGCAGCTGCGATCAAGGCCGATCCCGCCTGTGGCAGCGTGGTGGAGCTGTCCCGGAGCCATGACGGTTTCGACATCACGGATGATGCCTCTGTCGGTGCGGCGGCAGCCCGGCTCTCGGAAGCGGGCCAGAAGTTCGATCTCATTCTCTGTGCGACGGGTGCGCTTGTCATCAATGGCAATGGCCCGGAAAAGACGATCAAGGCGATCCAGGCCGATGTGATGGCGGCGCAGTTTGCGTTGAACGCGATCGGTCCGGCGCTGGCACTGAAGCACTTCGCGCCGCTGCTCTCCAACGAGGGCAAGAGCGTGTTTGCCACGCTGTCGGCACGGGTCGGCTCGATCGGCGACAACAAGCTTGGCGGCTGGATCTCCTATCGCTCGGCCAAATCGGCTCTGAACCAGATCACCCGCACTTCGGCGATTGAGATTGCCCGTCTCAGACCGAAAAGCGTGGTCGTCGCCCTGCATCCCGGCTCCGTCGATACCGGCTTTTCCGGCGGCTTTTCCAAGACGCATGACAAGATCCAGCCATCGGAAAGTGTGGCGATGATGCTTTCGGTGCTTGATGGCCTTGAGCCGGCGCAGACCGGTGGCTTCTTCGCCTATGATGGCCAACCGATCGAATGGTGATGGCGCAGCGCATCCATCTCATTCTCGGCGATCAGCTCAGTCATTCGCTGTCTGCGGTTGCCGATGCCGATCCGGAAGCCTCCCTCGTTCTCATGGCAGAAGTCATGAGCGAGGCGACCTATGTGAAGCATCACAAGAAGAAGATCGCCTTTCTCTTCTCCGCCATGCGGCACTTTGCGGAGGAACTGAAGGGGAAGGGTTTACAAGTCCGCTATGTGACGCTGGACGATCCCCAGAACTCGCAAAGCCTGAAAGGTGAGCTTGCCCGTGCGCTTGCCGAGACTGGTGCAGCTTCCGTCATCACCACGGAATGCGGGGAGTGGCGTCTGGCCGAGGAGATGCGTGGCTGGGAAACGGACCTCGGCGTGCCGGTCGAGATCCGAAAAGACGATCGCTTCCTCTCTTCGATCGAGGACTTCCGCAGCTGGCGCAAGGGTCGCAAGCAGCTGCGGATGGAGTATTTCTATCGCGACATGCGCCGGCGTCACCGAGTGCTTCTGGACGGCGAGGAGCCGGTCGGCGGCAAATGGAATTTCGACGCCGAAAACCGCAAGCCGCCAGCCGCTGGCCTGAAAGGGCCTAAGCGGATCAGTCACGCCAAGGATGCAATCACGAAATCGGTGCTGGCGCTGGTCAACGAGCGCTTTGCCGGCCACATGGGCTCGCTCGACAGCTTCCATTTTGCGGTGACTGCTGATCAGGCGGAGATCGAGCTGCAGCAGTTCATCGACGAGATCCTGCCTGACTTCGGCGACTATCAGGACGCGATGGTGAAGGGTGAGCCCTATCTCTACCACTCGCTTGTTTCCTCCTACCTAAACGCCGGCCTGCTTTTGCCGATCAACGTGATCCGCCGGGCAGAGGCCGCCTGGTTCGAGGGGCGGGCGCCGCTCAATACGGTCGAAGGTTTTATCCGGCAGATCCTCGGCTGGCGGGAATATGTGCGCGGCATCTACTGGACCGAGATGCCTGATTATGCGGGCTTGAACCATCTCCAGGCCTCCCGCCCGCTGCCGCAGATATACTGGACGGCCAAGACCGACATGGCCTGCATGCAGGGTGCGATCGAGGACACGATCGAGCATGCCTATTCGCATCATATCCAACGGCTGATGGTGACCGGCAACTTTGCCATGTTGGCCGGCATCGATCCGGTAGAGGTCTGCGACTGGTATCTCGCCGTCTATTCCGACGCCTATGAATGGGTCGAATTGCCGAACACGCTCGGCATGGCGCTTTATGGCGACGGCGGGGTGATGGCGAGCAAGCCCTATGCGGCGAGCGGCAAATACATCGACCGGATGAGCAATTTCTGCGGCGGCTGCCGCTATGATCCGAAGCTGACGACCGGGCCGAAGGCCTGTCCGTTCAACGCGCTCTACTGGGACTTCCTCGATCGCAACACGGAGAAGCTGGCGCGAAACCCCAGGCTTTCCAACATGTATGCGACCTGGCGCAGGATGGACCCTTTCAAGCAGGACGCCATCCGCAAACACGCCGCCAATGTGCTGGAGAGGCTGGATACGCTCTGACTGACCCCAAATGGTTCAGATCGCCGGGCTCGGCTCTTCCTTGAGGAGGCCGCTGGTCCGCAGCAGCGAACTGAAGCGGCCACCCAGCGCGCTCAGCTGGTCGTAATTGCCCATTTCGATGACGTGGCCATGGTCGAGGAAGACGACGAGGTCGGCTTCGCGAATGGTCGAGAGGCGGTGGGCGATGATGAAGGTCGTGCGGTTCTTGCGCAGCCTGTCGATCGCTTCCTTCACCCGCGCCTCGGTTTCGACGTCGAGCGCGCTGGTTGCTTCGTCGAGCACGAGGATCGGCGCGTTCTTGAGGATCGCGCGGGCGATCGCGATGCGCTGGCGCTCGCCGCCGGACAGGCGGTTGCCGCGTTCGCCGACATGGGTGTCGTAGCCGATCATGCGGCTTTCGATAAAGTCGGTTGCCGCAGCGGCTTCTGCTGCCTGAATGATTTCTTCCTCGGTCGCGTCCTCGCGGCCCAGGCGGATATTGTCCTTGATCGAGCGGTTCAAAAGGCCCGCATCCTGGAAGACGGTCGCGATCGCATGACGCAGCGACTTGCGGGTCACCTTGGCGATGTCCTGCCCGTCGATCAGGATCTGGCCCGACTGCGGATCATAGACCCGCTGCAAGAGATTGATGAGCGTCGTCTTGCCGGCACCCGTCGGCCCGACAATTGCCACCGTCTGACCCGCGCGGACACGGAACGACACGTTGCGCACGCCCTGCGTGGTCGAGGCGAAGTCGAAGGACACGTCACGGAATTCGACGTCGCCGCGAACCTGCTTGAGTTCGGCAGCGCCTGCGCGCTCCTCGCGTTCCTGAACCGCGTCCTCGAGCTTGTAGAAGTCCTCGAGCTTCGAGCGGGCCTCGAAGATCTGGTTCACGAAGGTGATCATCTGGTCGAGGCGCCCGATCAGCAGCGTGGCAAAACCGGTGAAGGCAATGATGTCCCCGACCTTCAACTCGCCGCGCTGTACGAGCAGCGTGCCGATCACGAGAATGACCAGCATCGATAGCGTCGATGCAATACGATTGAGGGCCCCGGCCAGCGCCCACCAGTCGAGCACGGGATACTGCGCCGAAAGCAGTTTCGCTGTGTATTCCTTCAGCGCCCGCGTTTCGGCTTCAATGCGGTTGTAGCTGTGCAGGACAGAGACGTTGCTGATCGAGTCACTCACATGGGAAAAGACCGTATGATAGTGGCCTTCCACCGAGGCCTGCCCCTCTTTGGTTCTGTTCATCACGGTCTTGCCGATGATGACATATAAGACGGCCAGGACGATCAGGACGGTGGTCAGACGCACGTCCATGGAGAAGGCGGTCGGGATCAGCAGGGCTAGCGCAACGGCAGTCGCCAGATGCGTGCGCATGAATTCGAGCCAGAGGCCGAACAATGTCTCACCTGCGCGGAGCAGCGTGTGCAGCGCGTTCGAGGTTCCCCGCTGTTGATGCCAGCTGAGAGGCATGGAAATGATCTTGCTGAAGGATTCCGTCAACAGGTCGGCGCGACGTCCATGCGCCAGCCGGTCTGCCTGGCGGGCCACCAGCACATAGGCCACCGTGTTGAAGACGCCGAAGCAACCCCAGGCAATCAAGATTCCGGTCGCATCCTGCTTTTCAGCAATCGCGTCGACAATGCGCCCGAAAAGGATCGGCTCAAGGATCGTTATAACGGCAAGGACGATATTCGCGGCGACAACGAGTGACACCCGCAGCCTGTAGCGCGTTAGGTATTTCAGGGCCTTGAAATAAACCTGTAGCAGGGACAAGCTGGTTCACCTTCGTTTTGCAAAGCGGCATGCGCCATAGATTTTTCCGCTGGTCACTCGAACCGGCCCGAAAGGATGCCTAATGCCACAGTCGGTCCACCGCAAGATGCTGTTATGCTGCCCAGGGGCAAGATGCATGGCCATGACACGAAATCCGAGTTCGCGCTTTAAGTTTCCCATAACGGAATTTGACGATAAACGTTCATATTGCTTCGGGTGGTTGAAAAAACCTCTGCTCGTGGCTTTTTAATGGTATTTTAGCCGGCGATTTTGGAGAAGTTTTGTGAATATCAACCAGTTGCTGCATTTCCTTGTCGTCGTGGACGAATGCCGAACTGCGACGGAGCTTGAGTCCGAACTCGAGAAACTCGTGCGCAGCTACGGTTTCGAGTATTATGGTCTCGTCCGACAACCGAAACCGGACGAGAATCAGATGAATCTCGTCCTGACCGGACACTGGCCTGAAGGCTGGCCGCAGCTCTATATCGCCAAGAAATATGTTCTGACCGATCCCACAGTCCGCTATCTCGGCCAGGCACAAGCCGGTTTCCGTTGGCGGGATGCGCTGTATGCGTTCCGCAACGATCCGCATCGCAAGCGGATGGAACGCATGCTCAGTGACAGCATGCGTTTCGGCTTGGTGGACGGATACATCTTTCCGGTGCATGGCCGAACCGGTCTGCTCGGCAACATGACCGTCGGCGGTCGTCCGGTCGATCTCTCTCCCACGGAAATCGCGCTTTTCGATGCGGTGGCGAAGAAGGCCTATTGGCGCCTGATCGAATTGAAGCACCTGAGCGAAACAGATATCGTCAAGCCGATCGATACGCGCATGACCCGGCGTGAAATGGAAGTGCTGAACTATCTCGCCGATGGACTGACTTCGAACGAGATCAGCAAGATCCTCAAGATCTCCAACCACACCGTCGACTGGTACATGAATGGTATTCAGGACAAACTAAATGCCAAGAATCGCCAGCATGTCGTGGCTCTTTCGTTCCGTCTCGGGTTGGTAACCTGAGGGCGGACGGAATCTTCTCAAGGCCGGCCAAGGCAAATTGAACTTCCTAAAACAACGCGCTATGACTTTTCTTCGCAGGTGCACAATGCCCTGGCATATCGTTGTGGGAGATCGAATTGCCAATATCCAAGATCCTTGTTGCCAACCGTTCGGAAATTGCGATCCGCGTCTTTCGCGCCGCCAACGAGCTCGGTCTGAAAACGGTCGCCATATGGGCCGAGGAAGACAAACTCGCGCTGCACCGTTTCAAGGCGGACGAAAGTTATCAGGTTGGTCGAGGCCCGCACCTGGCGAGAGATCTCGGACCGATTGAAAGTTATCTGTCGATTGATGAAATCATCCGCGTCGCCAAGCTGTCGGGCGCGGATGCCATCCATCCAGGTTATGGTCTGCTGTCGGAAAGTCCTGAATTTGTTGACGCCTGCAACGATGCAGGTCTGATTTTCATCGGTCCGAAGAGCGACACGATGCGGCAGCTCGGCAACAAGGTCGCCGCCCGCAATCTGGCGATCAGCGTCGGCGTGCCGGTCGTGCCCGCCACGAATCCGCTGCCGGATGATGAGGCCGAAATTCATCGTCTCGCCGCCGAGATCGGCTATCCCGTGATGCTGAAGGCCTCCTGGGGCGGCGGTGGTCGTGGCATGCGCGCCATCCGCGACCCGAAGGACCTGCTGCGTGAGGTCACGGAAGGCAAACGCGAGGCAATGGCCGCGTTCGGCAAGGACGAGGTCTACCTCGAGAAGCTGGTGGAGCGCGCCCGTCACGTCGAGAGCCAGGTGCTCGGCGACACGCATGGGAATGTCGTGCATCTCTTCGAGCGTGACTGCTCGATCCAGCGCCGCAACCAGAAGGTCGTCGAGCGCGCGCCGGCCCCCTATCTCAATGAAGCCCAGCGCCAGGAACTGGCCGACTATTCGCTCCGGATCGCCCAGGCGACGAACTATATCGGCGCCGGCACCGTCGAGTATCTGATGGATGCCGATACGGGCAAATTCTACTTCATCGAGGTCAATCCACGCATCCAGGTCGAGCACACCGTCACCGAAGTCGTGACCGGCATCGATATCGTCAAGGCGCAGATCCACATCCTTGACGGCCATGCGATCGGAACTCCGGAATCGGGCGTTCCGAAGCAGTCGGATATCCGCCTCAATGGTCATGCCCTGCAGTGCCGCATCACGACCGAAGACCCGGAACAGAACTTCATTCCGGATTATGGCCGCATCACTGCCTATCGCTCGGCGGCCGGCTTCGGCATCCGTCTCGACGGCGGCACGGCCTATTCCGGCGCGATCATCACCCGCTACTATGACCCGCTGCTGGTCAAGGTGACGGCGTCGGGCAGTACGCCGCAGGAAGCAATCAGCCGCATGGACCGCGCGTTGCGCGAATTCCGTATCCGCGGCGTGGCAACCAACCTCACCTTCCTCGAGGCGATCATCGGTCACCCGAGCTTCCGTGATAACTCCTATACGACCCGCTTCATCGACACGACGCCGGAGCTCTTCCAGCAGGTCAAGCGCCAGGACCGTGCGACCAAGCTCCTGACCTATCTCGCCGATGTGACGGTCAACGGCCATCCGGAGGTGAAGGGCCGTCCGAAGCCGCCGGCGGATGCCGCAGAACCGGTCATTCCCTTTATCGACGCTCCGATCAGGCCGGGCACCAAGCAGCTGCTCGACGAACTTGGCCCGAAGAAGTTTGGCGACTGGATGCGCGATGAAAAGCGGATCCTGATGACCGATACGACCATGCGCGATGGTCACCAGTCGCTGCTCGCGACACGTGTCCGCACGCATGATATCGCCAAGATCGCAGATACCTATGCACGGGCACTGCCGAACCTCTTCTCGCTTGAGTGCTGGGGTGGGGCGACCTTCGACGTTTCCATGCGCTTCCTGACGGAAGATCCCTGGGAGCGACTGCAGCTGGTGCGCGAAGGCGCGCCGAACCTGCTTCTGCAGATGCTGCTGCGCGGTGCAAACGGCGTCGGCTACAAGAACTACCCCGACAATGTGGTGAAGTATTTCGTCCGCCAGGCGGCCAAGGGCGGGATCGACCTTTTCCGTGTGTTCGACTGCCTGAACTGGGTCGACAACATGCGCGTGTCGATGGATGCGGTCATTGAAGAGAACAAGCTCTGCGAGGCAGTGATCTGCTATACGGGCGACCTCCTGAACTCGGCGCGTCCGAAGTATGACCTGAAGTACTACACGGCACTTGCCGCCGATCTCGAAAAGGCCGGCGCGCACATCATCGCCGTCAAGGATATGGCGGGGCTTCTGAAGCCGGCGGCGGCCAAGGTGCTGTTCAAGGCGCTGCGCGAAGCCACCAGCCTGCCGATCCACTTCCACACGCACGATACCTCGGGCATTGCCGCTGCAACGGTGCTGGCCGCTGTCGAAGCAGGTGTGGATGCGGTGGACGCAGCCATGGATGCCTTCTCGGGCAACACGTCCCAGCCCTGCCTGGGCTCGATCGTCGAGGCCCTGCGTGGCTCCGAACGTGATCCGGGTCTCGACCCGCACTGGATCCGTCGCCTGTCCTTCTACTGGGAAGCCGTTCGCACGCAGTATGCGGCCTTCGAAAGCGACCTCAAGGGGCCCGCTTCGGAAGTCTACCTTCACGAAATGCCAGGCGGCCAGTTCACCAACCTCAAGGAACAGGCCCGTTCGCTTGGTCTTGAAACCCGCTGGCACGAAGTGGCGCAGGCCTATGCCGATGCCAACCAGATGTTCGGTGATATCGTCAAGGTGACGCCGTCGTCCAAGGTTGTCGGCGACATGGCGCTGATGATGGTGAGCCAGGATCTGTCCGTGGCCGACGTCGAAAACCCGACCAAGGACATTGCCTTCCCGGACTCCGTCGTCTCCATGCTGAAGGGCGACCTCGGCCAGCCCCCGGGTGGTTGGCCTGAGACGCTGCAGAAGAAGGTGCTGAAGGGCGATCAGCCCTATACGGCGGTTCCTGGTTCGCTGCTGCCGCCGGCGGATCTGGATGCCGAACGCAAGACGATCGAGGAGAAGCTCGGCCGCGAGGTGACGGATTTCGAATTCGCCTCGTACCTGATGTATCCGAAGGTCTTTACCGATTACGCGCTGGCGGCCGATATCTATGGCCCAGTCTCGGTCATCCCGACGCCGCAGTATTTCTATGGCCTGCCGGCGGGTGAAGAACTGTTTGTCGATCTCGAAAAGGGCAAGACGCTTGTCATCGTCAACCAGGCGATCGGTCATACTGACGACAAGGGCATGGTCACAGTGTTCTTCGAGCTGAACGGTCAGCCGCGCCGCATCAAGGTTCCGGACCGCGCCCACGGTGCGTCCGGCAGCGCCATTCGCCGCAAGGCGGAAAACGGCAATTCCGCCCACCTCGGGGCACCGATGCCGGGCGTCATTTCGCAGGTTGCCGTCTCTGCCGGCCAGACGGTCAAGTCCGGCGACGTGCTGCTGTCGATCGAAGCCATGAAGATGGAAACGGCGCTGCATGCCGATCGCGACGGCACGATTTCGGAAGTCCTGGTGCGCATCGGCGACCAGATCGACGCCAAGGATCTGCTGATCGTTTATTCGGCCTGACAGCTTCACGGATAGCCCAAATGAAAAGAGGCCCCGCCAGCGATGGCGGGGCCTCTTTCGTTTGATTATTCCGCAGCCTTGGCCTTGGGCTTTCGTGCCGGCTTCTTTGCCGGCGGTGGAGCGGGCGGCTCGGGCAGCTCGGCGCCGATCACCTGCACCTTGCCGTCGAGCGTCACGTCGTAGCCTTCAGCAATGCGCGTGACCGCGACATCGACCTTGCGTCCGTCGATCTCCACCGTCGCCTTGAAGCCCTGCCAGTGTTCGGGCAGAGCGGGGCTGACCACGATATCGCTGCCCTTGCGACGGATACCGAGGAAGCCTTCGACCGCGAAGCGATAGAGCCAGCCGGCCGAGCCCGTATACCAGGTCCAGCCGCCACGTCCGGCATAGCCGTCACCGCCGTAGATATCGGCTGCCACGACATAGGGCTCGACGCGGTAACGCTCCGCGTCATCAGCCGTGCGGGCGTGGTTGATCGGGTTCAGGAGTTCAAAGACGCGCCAGGCATCGGCGATGCGACCGGCCTTGACCAGCGAGAGGCCGAGCCAGATCGCCGCGTGGGTGTACTGACCCCCGTTTTCCCGAACACCCGGCGGATAGGCGCCGATATAGCCCGGATCAACCTCAGGCTTCTCGAAGGCCGGCGTGAAGAGGCGGACGATACCGGTCTCCATATCCACGAGCTTGGCAACCGCCGAATCAAGCGCCTTCTCGGTATGGGCGGGGTCGCCGAGGCCCGAGAGCACGCTCCAGGACTGGGCAATGGAGTCGATCTGGCACTGCAGGGATAGGTTCGATCCCAGCGGCGAGCCGTCGTCGAAATAGCCGCGACGGTAGTGATCGCCGTCCCAGCCGGCGGTTTCCAGGGCTGCCTTGAGCTTCACGACATGATCGCTCCAGCGCACGCTCCGGTCACGCTCGCCACGCTTTTCGGCCTGGGTCTTGAAGCGCTCCAGCATGGCGGCCAGGAGCCAGCCAAGCCAGACGCTTTCGCCGCGACCTTCGATGCCGACGCGGTTCATGCCGTCATTCCAGTCGCCGCCGAGGATCAGCGGCAGGCCGTGTTCGCCGGTGCGGGCGATGGCAAGGTCCAGCGCGCGGGCCGCGTGCTCGTAAAGATCCGCTGTCTCGGCTGCCACGTTCGGCAGGAAGAAGCTGTCGTGCTGTCCCTGTTTCAGTTCCGCGCCGTCGAGGAACGGGATCTGTTCGGCAAGGATTGTTTCGTCACCCGTTGCCGAAACATACTGGTCGATCGCATAGGCGAGCCAGACGACGTCGTCGGAGATCATGGTGCGGACCCCCGCCCCGGTCTGCGGCAACCACCAATGCTGGACGTCGCCTTCGACGAACTGGCGGGCGGCAGCCTTGACGATCTGTCGACGGGCCAGCTGCGGCTCGACGGTCAGGAAGGCCAGCGTGTCCTGCAACTGGTCGCGGAAGCCATAGGCGCCACTCGCCTGGTAGAAGCCGGCGCGCGCGAAGATGCGGCAGGCAAGCGCCTGGTAGGGCAGCCAGCGATTGACGAGGTTGTCGAAGGCCTTGTCGCCGGTTTCTACCGAGAGCTTGCCGGTAAAGCCGGTCCAGAAGTCCTTGTTGGACTTCAGAACTGTCTCGAAGCCGGAGCCGCGCACGGACTTCACCAGATCGACGGCACCCTCGACAGTATCGGTTTCGCCGAGCAGGAAGGTCATGTCGCGCGACTGACCGGGAGCAAGTTCGATATCGAAGGCGATCGCCGCACAGGGATCGCTCTCGCTCTCGATCGAACCGCTCAGGCTAGAAGCGCGCGCAACGGCCTGCGGCAGCTTGATCGTGCCGTTGCGGCCGATGAACTCACGACGGCTTGCGGTGTAGCCATCCGGCTGTTCCGGCCCCGCGAGGAAGGCGAAGCGACCGGGATAGTTGATCTCATAGGGGTTCGAAGCGAGAAGCGCGCCTGTCTCCTCGTCAAAGGTGGAGAGAACGAAGGGCGCGGTGCGGGCCGGGTTGTTGCCCAGCACCCATTCCGCATAGCCATAGATGCGGAACTTGCGCGCCTCGCCGCTGACATTCTTCAACCGGATCTTCGAGAGTTTCACCGGACGTTCGCGATCGACCGTCTGTGTCAGCTCGATTTCGAGATCGCCGTGGCGACTGACGAAGGTCGAGTAGCCGAGACCGTGGCGGGTTTCGAAGGTGGCAGCCGGATCGAGGTTGAGGGCGCTCACCGTCGCATAGGCGCGACCGCTCGCGAGATCGGTCACGTAGAAGGCCTCGCCAGGACGGTTGACGACCGGGTCGTTGGTCCACGGGGTCACCTGGTAATCGCGCGAATTCTGGCTCCAGGTGAAGCCCGCACCTTCGGCGGACACATGGAAGCCGAAGTTCTCATTGGCGATCACGTTGATCCAGGGCGTCGGCGTGTTGGCTGTCCCATCGAGGCGGACGACATATTCCGTTCCGTCCTTCGAGAAACCGCCGAAGCCGTTCCAGAAGTCGAGATCGGCGCCGTCGATCGTGCGGCCCGGTTTGGTCGGTGCCGGCAACGAAGGCGGCAGGCCAGCCCATTCGACTTCGCCTTCGATCGTGCGCGGCGTCGCAAACAGCGAGACGGCGCGGTTGACCTGGTCGACGATCTTGCCGTTTCGGGTGTGGAGGACGACTCGAGCGGCGGCAAGCACGGCAAGCGTCGCACCTTCGTCCTGCAGATCGTCACGCACCGTGAAGACATGCTGGCGGCCGCCCGGCAGGCGGTGGCGCAGATTGTCCGCCATCTGGTCGAGCGCGTGCTGCATGTCCTGGGCATAGGAGGTCGCACGTTCGTTGATGATGGCGAGATCGGCCACGACGCCACGACGGCGCAAATACTCCAGAGCGCTCATCGCTTCACGGGCGATGTCCATGTCCATGTCGTCGTTGATGCGCAGGGCAAAGATCGGGAAGTCGCCCGAAATCGCCATGGGCCAGAGAGCCGACTGCGACCTCAGGCCCTTGCGGACCGTTTCGGGGTCGGCGCGCAGGTGATTGTCGGGATAGACCAGATAGCGGCCAAGATGCTGGAAGGCAGCCGCCTGCTGCGAGGTGATGCCGATGTGGCGAAGCTCGACCTGCGCACGCGTCCAGGCATGGATCAGCTCGTGGCTGAAGGAATCCGGGTGGCGATAGCGTTCGATCGCCTTGTCGACTTCCTCGCGGTTCGGGGCGGCCATGGTCCAGAAGATCACCTGAACCTTCTTGCCGGCCGGCACGCGGACGACGCGACGCAAGCTCAGGATCGGGTCGAGCGTGAAGCCTTCCGTGCCCGACAGGGTCGCGCCCGGATCGAAGGCGGCGGCCTCGCCGAGGCTGCGGCCACGGCCGAGGAATTTGCGTCGATCCGTCTCGAACTCCGTGGGACGGCCCTGGCCAGCGCTGTCGACGACCAGATGGGCAACGCAGATATCCGGATCGGAGGGGCTGCGCTTGTTGCGTTCGGCGCGGATGACGTCACGACGGCGGCCGAACTCGGTCTTCACGAACATGCGCGAGAAGAGCGGATGGGCGTTGTCGCCATCTTCATAGGCGAGAACCGGTTCGGTGTAGGACGTGACCTCGATGTAACGGTCTTCCGTGCCGGTGTTCAGGATCGTCAGCCGTCGGCCTTCGGCATCGTGCTCCGTGCCGACGATGCATTCCAGCGTCGTCGAGATGTCCCCGACGCTCTTGAAGAATTCGGCCTTGTCATCGCCGAAGATGACCTTGGACTTTTCATTCGAGGCACTGCGCGGCGCCGATGTCGCGGACCACCATTCGTTGGTCGCGGTATCGCGCAGGAAGAGGAAGGTGCCCCAGCGGTCTTCCGTCGTGTCAGGCTTCCAGCGGGTGACGGACTGGCCATTCCAGCGGGAGAAGCCGGAGCCGGTGGCGGTCATCATCACAGAGTAGTGGCCGTTCGACAGGAAGACGACTTCACGGTCCTTGGTGGCCGGATCCTCGACCGTGCGGATTTCGGCGCGCAGCAGGTCCGCTTGACCCTTGCCCGGCGTCTGCGGCTCGTATTTTGCGCTCATGACCGGGATTTCGCGCGGCGTCTTTTCCTGAAGCAGCAGTTCGGCCGCTTCGATGACCGGATCGGCGTGGAAGAGGGCGCGCAGACGACCATTGAAGGCGACGTTGGCGATGGCCGCGATCGACATGCCGTGGTGGTGGGCATAGTAGTTGTAGACGACGGCACACTTCTTGCCATCCGGAAGACGCGTCGGGGTGAAGTCGACGGCATCGTGGAAGCCGTAAGGACCGAGCGCGCCGAGCTTGCGCAGGCGCATCAGGTTCTCGAGCGCTGCTTCCGGATAATACTGGCTGGCGAGGATCGAGGCATAGGGTGCGACGACGGCATTCTGGCCGAGACCACGCTTGAGGCCGAGCGTCGGCACACCGAAGTTGGTATACTGGTAGTTCATCTCGTGGTCGCGGGCGTTGAAGGCCGCTTCCGAGATGCCCCAGGGAATGTTCAGGCGACGCCCGTGGTTCATCTGCTCGATGACAACGAGATTGTTCGTCTGGTTGAGGATGCCACCCTGACGCTCCTGCATGACGAGCGGCGGCATCAGATATTCGAACATCGAGCCGGACCAGGAGATCAGTGCGGCGCGCGCACCGATCGGCACGACCTGGCGGCCGAGGCGGTACCAGTGTTCCGTCGGCAGGTCACCCTTGGCGATTGCGAACAGGCTGGTCAGGCGGCATTCCGATGCGAGCAGGTCATAGCAGGCCTCGTCCAGTTCGCGGGCGTCGACGCGGTAGCCGATGGACAGCAGACGGCGCTCTGGGCGGAACAGGAAGGTGAAGTCCATCGAAAACGCGATGTTGCGGGCGCGCTCGGAGAGCTGGCTAAGGCGCTGGCGCAGCGGGTCGATGTTCGAGAGGTCGAAGGCCGTATCGGCGATATGCGCCTCACAGACCGAGACCAGCGATTCCGTCCAGCGGATGACTTCGGCGCTCTGCTCGGAGCGCACTTCGTGATGCAAGTTGGCAGCGAGCTTCTGGACGTCGCGAGCAAGGACCGCGAGGTTGATGATGCGGATCGAGGCGAATTCATGCTCGCGCTTGACCGCAGCAAGTGCGGTGTTGAAGCCGATGATGCGCTCTTCGAGGCGACGGCGGAGCGGGCGGACCGTCTTTCGGTCGTCGGGCAGCTGGCCGAGGATTTCAAGCAGGATGCCGCCGACGTCGCCGATACCGTCGAGATTGCCCTGGAGGTGGGCGGAGGGTGCTTCCGCCCATTCACGGCAGGCAGAGGAAATGGCGATCAGATGGCCGGCGAGGTTGCCGCTGTCGACGGCCGAAATGTACTTCGGACCGAGCGTGTTGAGCGTGTCCGTGTAGTACCAGTTATAGAGATGGCCGCGATACTTCTCCATCCGCTCGACGGTCGCGATCGTCTGCTCCATGCGTTCGATCGTCTGCTCGAAGCTCAGCCAGCCGAAGTGGCGGGCGGAGACGACCGAGAGCAGGTAGACGCCGATGTTTGTCGGCGAGGTGCGATGCGCGATGAGCGGTTCCGGCGTTTCCTGGAAATTGTCCGGCGGCAGATAGTTGTCGCCGGCCGTGGTGAAGGTCTCGTAGTAGCGCCAGGTGCGGCGGGCGATCTTGCGCAGTTCGTAGGAGACATTCTGCGGCACTTCCAGACTGTCTTCGGTCTCGGCCGACTGGCTGACATACCAGGCGAGCAGCGGCGAGAGAACCCAGAGGAAACCAAAGGGAAGCCCGATCAGATAGCCATAGCCACCGGGAAGCGCCGCAATGCTCACCGAGATGATGGCGAGGACCGGCGCGTGGCGCATGTTCTGGTAATAGGACGCAATCGTGCCCTGGGCGGCCGATTGTACGCTCGCCGCCGTGCGCCATTCCAGAAGCAGCTTGCGGCTCACCAGCATGCGGTAGAGCGAGCGCACGATGGCGTCGGCCATCATGCAGGCGTTGTCGCCAATGAAGACGATGCGCAGCGCGACCTGGGCATTGATGGAGCGCACTTCCGACCAGAGGGTCTGGAAGTGGGCGGCCGGCACGATGTCTGTCTGGCGCGGGACGATCCCCGACAGCAGCGACAGCGTCGGCGCGACGAAAAGGCTGAAGATCAGCAACAGCTGCCAGATCGTGGCGCCGACCGGGTCCATGGTGGCCCAGCCCAGGACCGACGCCGCATACCAGGCGATCGGGGTCAGCGAGCGGCGCAGGTTGTCGACCATCTTCCAGCGGCCGAGGCTGGTGATGCCGCGGTTGGTGTCGCCGATGTAGGGGATGAGCTGCCAGTCGCCGCGCGCCCAGCGATGCTGGCGGGAGATTTCCACTTCGTAGCGGGTCGGGAAGTCCTCGACCAGTTCAACGTCGGTGACCAGCGCGCAGCGGGCGAACGAGCCTTCGAGCAGGTCGTGGCTGAGAACGCTGTTTTCGTCGATCCGGCCCTTGATGGCCGTCTCAAACGCGTCGACGTCGTAGAGACCCTTGCCCGTGAAGGTGCCTTCGCCGGTAATGTCCTGATAGACATCGGAGACCGTGAAGACGTAAGGGTCGAGGCCACGGTTCATCGAGAAGATGCGCTGGAAGACCGAAGCATCCTTGCCCGTGGTCAGCGACGGGGTAACGCGCGGCTGCAGGACGCCGTAGCCGCTGATCACGCGACCGGTCTTTTCGTCATGCACCGGGCGGTTGATCGGGTGGTGCATCTTGCCGACAAGCTTGGTCACGGCGTCACGCATCAGGCGCGTATCGGCGTCGAGCGTCATCACGTAACGCACGTTTTCCGGCACCATGTTGGCGCCTGGCAGATAGGACGTGTCGCGATCGCCGCGCAGCAGCAGGTTCAGCTCGTGCAGCTTGCCGCGCTTGCGCTCCCAGCCCATCCAGCAGCCCTCGGCCTCGTTGTAGAGGCGGCGGCGATGCATGAGATAGAAGCGGGTCTTGCCGGCGAAGTCATAGCGGCTGTTAAGCTGTGCCACTTCGCGCTTGGCATAGTCGAGAACCTCGAGATCGGCAGCCGATTCTTCCGTCTGGCTGTCCTTCCAGTCGCTCAAGAGCGCAAAGTAGATCTCACCATGCGGATTGGTGAGGTAGTGGACTTCGAGGTTGCGAACGAGTTCGTCGACATCGTCCCGTTTGGTGATCATGCAGGGAACGACGACGAGCGTGCGGGCCTCTTCCGGGATGCCTTCCTTGAACTCGTAGCCGGTCAGGCGGAACGGTTTGACAAAGAAGGTCACCAGCGTGTTGAAGAGGCCGGTTGCGCCTTCCGAAACCGGCAGCGATACCAGAATGAGAAGCACCATGATCAGCGAGGTCGGCAGCCCCATCTGGCTCAGGAAATCGCCGATGAGCGCAAGTGCCGCGATCGTCAGTGCAATCACGGGAACGGCGATCGACAGCCAGTTCAGCCGCTTGATGAAATCCGTGATGATCCGGGAGAGCGGCTGGCTGTAGCCGATCGCGTTTTCCAGTTCCGTCCGACGGTTGCCGACGAGATAGCTTCCGACGTCCAGCTGCCCGTCCGGGCCTGCTGCTTCCGTCGCCAGATCGATCGCGGTCTGGGCGATTTCGATCTCGGTCTGGTCGCAGCGGCGCGCCAGCTTTTCGATCGTGTTTCGGTAGGCGTTGCGCGAGCCGAAATCGAGTTCGCGATAGTCGGTGTGCTGGCCGAGGACCCGGTCAACATGGCTGACCTCCTCGACCCAGACCGACCATTCCTTATCGTCGATCTCGCGCAGGCCGCGGACGATGTTGCCCATCGTCACGTTGCCGGAGGAGAGGCGGTTGTGCTCGGCGTCCATCGCCTCCTGGGCAGTGCGGCCAGCCGCTTCGAGGCGGCTTTCCAGCCATTCGACGGCAAAGCTCGTATTCTGCGAGCCGTTGCGCAGGCGATAGAGGAATTGCGTGGCGAAGGTGTTGTCGTCGGCCAGCTGCTCGATCTGGCTGAGATAGGTGGCGGCTGCGACCGGGTCGTTCAGGCGAATGATCTCGTCGGCGACTTCATTGGCGCGACGGCGCATCCGGCGGGAGCGATCGACGCGGGTCGCGATGCGGCGGAGGTTTTCCACCAGCACGAAGCGGACGATCGACGGCAGCGCCCAGAGTTCACCGATCTCCAGCGTCTGGTGCTGCTGATAGCCCTCGACAAGCGCCGTCATGCTCTCCTGGCTGACGGTGGAATGGGTGTGTGCAACATAGAGCCAGGCGAGTGCCATGGTGCGGGGAATCTCGCGGCTTCCCACCTTCATCCTCGGCAGTTGCCGGTAGAACTTCTTCGGGAAGTCCCGGCGGACTTCCTGGATCGCCTCTTCGATGATGTAGTGATTGTCGAGCAGCCACTCGGCGGCCGGCGTGATGGTTGCGCCGGCCTCGACGTCAGCGGCCGTCGCTCGGTAGACGCGCAGGATTTCCCGCTCGTTTTCCTTGTGCCGGGCGAAGAAATCGAAGTCCATCAAGCCGGGCAGTTCTTCGACACCGTTGAGCGCCAGTAAGTCAGCGCTCTCCTTCAACTCCTCGATCGTAAAATAGGCAGATCGTATGGAATCGTTATGGTCGATCTGCTTGGTTTCGAGGTCGCGCGATGGGACATGCAGCGTCATGAAGGATAGGTTCTCGGTTCGATGGTTCAATAGAAAGCCGTTGTGGTTCGACCGTCCGGTCTTCCCCGTCGCGCCTCATTGCACAAAATTGGGCTGTTGGCCAACAATCGAGGCAGAAAGAGGCCGTAATACGACGGTTACCAGAGGCGGTTGAACTCTACGGGCGACTTTCGCATCCAGGCGGGTGAATTGGCGTTTTTATGCCTTATTTCAAGCGGCTGGCCAAGGGGCTTGCGTGCGGGAGGCGTAGACGAGTTCCGCTAACTTATGAAGTACGGATGGTCGATCTGCCGATGAGGTCAGCAGATCCCAAATGCTGGCCCAAAGAAGCGCTCAACTTCAACGTTGTTTTGTGGCCTTCAGTCGCTGTCTCGCAATGACAATCCACCGAGCATCGCCTCGACCGCATCGAGTGCTATGGCCGAGAGGCGACCCTCATCGAACATGTCGCTTGCCAGCGAGTTTTCCAGCCACAGACCATCGATCAGTCCATTGATTGCCACGGCAAGATGACGGACTTCGGAAAACGGCGGTTTGTGCTGGCGCGCCGCCAGGACGGCTTCGATCAGCTCTTCGAGAATGCCGATGAAGATCTGATAGTTCTCGCGATGAATACGGGCGAGCTCCTCATTCGATCTGACGCGACCGATGAAGGCTGCCCAGAGGGAAAGAGCCTTTGGATCTGCGATCGGCGGGCTGACGTTTGCAACGATGAAATCGTGGAGCCGGCGTCTGGGATCGGTTCCGACGTCCGCCATCGCCTCCACCGCAGTGCCGGTCATGCCCGCCAGCATCTCGCGATAGGCGGCCTGGAGCATCTCGTCCTTGCCGGTAAAATAGTGGCGGATCAAACCGCCGGTCACGCCGGCGCGGGCGGCGATATCCCGCACCGTTGCGCCCTCCAGGCCGTGGTCGGAGATGCTGTCCAGGGTTGCCGCGATCAGGTCTTTTCGGCGCTCGGCTTCACCGGCGCGCTGAAACGTGCGTCGTGTCATGGTGGTGTCTCCGACCCGGATACGCTGGCGGTCTTCCTCTGCCGCCGATGGCCTTTTTATACGGTTGAACAACTAACCGGCAAGTGCCAGAGTCCGTGCTTCAATGACCATGCCCAGCCGACCGAAAGGTAATTCCCATGACGATCCACGCTCCCAACGTGATGGCCGAAGTGCTTGCAACGCGACATCACCTGCATCGGTTTCCGGAGATCGGTCTGTCGGAGTTCAAGACGTCGGACTATGTGGCTGAGCAACTGACGGCCTTCGGTTACGAGGTGACGCGGGGGCTTGCCAAGACCGGCGTGGTGGCGACGCTCAGGAACGGGACCAGCGATCGCAGCATCGGCATTCGCGCCGATTTCGACGCGCTGCCGATCCTGGAGGAAACCGGATTGCCCTATGCCAGCGAGATCCCCGGCGTGATGCATGCCTGCGGGCATGATGGCCATACGGCGATGCTGCTCGGCGCAGCCAAGATCCTGGCGGAACGGCGGAATTTCGACGGTGTTGTCCACCTGATCTTCCAGCCGGCGGAGGAGAATTTCGGCGGCGCAAGGATCATGATCGAGGACGGGCTTTTCGAACGTTTCCCCTGCGATGCCGTCTTCGCGCTGCATAACGATCCGGAAATCCCCTTCGGCCATGTCGCCCTGAGGGAAGGGCCGATCATGGCAGCGGTCGATGAGTGCAAGATTACCGTCAATGGTCGCGGCGGTCATGGCGCCGAGCCACAGTCGACGGCCGATCCGATCGTCTGCGGCGCCTCTATCGTGATGGCCCTGCAGACGATCGTTTCGCGCAACATTCATCCGCTCGACCCGACCGTGATCACCGTTGGTGGGTTTCATGCCGGTGCGGCGAGCAACGTCATTCCGGAGCGCGCAGAGATGGTGCTTTCGATCCGCTCCTTTGATCCCGAGGTGCGCGACCAGCTCGAGCAGCGCATCCGTGCGGTGGCCGAGGGGCAGGCGGCAAGTTACGGAATGGGTGTCACCATCGACTACGAGCGCGGTTATGACCCGACGGTCAACCACAAGGCCGAAACCGATTTCGTCCGCGATCTCGCGGTGAGCTTTGCCGGAAAAGACAAGGTCTATGATCTTCCACGACCGATGATGGGCAGCGAAGACTTCGCCTATATGCTCGCCAAGCGCCCGGGAACCTATTTCTTCCTCGGCACGCAGCGCACGCCCAACGATCCGCCGCTGCATCATCCGCGCTACGACTTCAACGACGATATCCTGCCCATTGGTACCACCTTCTGGGTGGAGCTTGCGGAACGTTACCTGTCGAGATCCTGAGCGGGGGTTCGGCGTCGCTGGGCAAACAGGATGATGAGGCCGGCGCCGGCAATGAGCACGGCACCCGCCCAGACATTGGCGCTCGGGACCTCCTGCCAGATGGCATAGCCAAGGGCGAAGGCCCAGATCAGCGCGGTGTATTCGAGCGGTGCGATCACGGAAATCGGCGCGCGGCGCAGCGCCTCGAAATAGCTCAGCTGACCGAGACCGCCAATGAAGCCGACGGCGAGCAGAAGGATCTGTGTCGTTCCGCTCGGCGCCGTCCAGGTGACGAGTGCCATGGGCGTCGTCAGCGCCAGGAAGAAGACATTGGTCATGGTCATCTGGACCATGCTGCTGGCGCTCTGGCTGGTTGTCCGCAGCAAGGTGGTCGCGATCGCCCAGCAGATGGCGGCGATAAGGGCGAGATAGACCGGCCACCCCGTTGTCAGTCCGGTGGGATTGCTGGCGATCACGACACCGACAAAGCCGGTGATGACGGCGATCCAGCTGCTCAGGGGCACTTTTTCGCCGAGGATCGGGATCGCCAGCAGGATCGCGGCAATCGGGGCTGCGAAGTAAAGCGTCGTCAGGTCGGCGAGCGGCAGGTGCTTGGCAGCATTGAAGTAGCAAAGCCAGGCTGCAAGCAGGAACAGGCTGCGCAGCATCATCGGGCGGAGCGCCGGTGACGTCGCCGTCTCGCGGGCCAGCCCGCGTCCGCCGAGGATGTAGCATCCGAGGAGAATCGCGATGCTCCGGCAGAACAGGATCTGCCACACGGTCGTGCTCTCCACCAGCAGCTTGATCATGGCGTCATGCATGGCGAAGAGGAGATAGGCGAGACTGGAAAGCAGGATGCCAGCGCCGACTGCGGTTTTCACGGAAGTGTCTTTCAGGTAGGCGGCACCAGCGGTAGCGCGCATTGCGCCCCATGTGTCGGAGCTTCAGGCATAACTGTCAACTGTCCGGATCTGTCTCGGTCTTGTTGTCGCGCGAAACAAAAATTTACAGCCGCTGCGCGCAAGGGAGATTGTCGTCTAAATCGATTTAACTAAAGTGCGCCCCACCACGGGAGCAGGGCATGACCGACAATTCTCAGAGCATCACTTCATCAGCCACACCGGCGCCGATCGTCACGAAGGAGCGTGCGGCCGTAGCCCTGCTGTTCTTCCTGAACGGTCTGGTCATCGGCGCCTGGGCGCCGAAGATCCCGTTCTTTTCCCAGGCGCTCGGCCTGACGGAATTGATGCTTGGCGTGATGATTTTCGTCTTCGGCGTCGGCTCGCTGGTGCTGATGCCGATCGCCGGCATGCAGATCGCCCGCTATGGTTCGCGGCGGGTCGTGGAAGTGACCACGCTCCTGTTCATCCCGACGATCGTGCTCGTCACGCTGGTCGACAATATCTGGACCGGTGCCATCGCGATCTTCCTCTTCGGTGGCCTGACCGGAGCCATGGACGTTGCGATGAATGCCAATGCCGTCGAAGTCGAGCGCAATATGCGCCGCTCGATCATGTCGTCCTGCCATGCCTTCTGGAGCCTGGGCGGTCTCTGTGGTGCGGCGAGCGGCGGCTTCCTGATTGCCGCGCTCGGGGTCACCGGGCACGTGCTGCTTCTCGCGGCCGTCTGCGTCGCACTTTTCCTCCTCGCCCGCCCGATGATCCTGGCCGACGCCCCGCATCCGAGCGATGAGCCGGTCAAGGCCAAGCTGCCGATGACGCCGCTGCCCTGGCTGATTGGTACGATCGCGCTGTTCTCAATGATCCCGGAAGGCACCGTTCTCGACTGGAGTGCGCTTTATCTGCGCAACGAGTTGAATGCCTCGACCGAAATGTCGGGCTTCGCCTTCGCCGCCTTCTCCTTCACCATGGCCGTTTGCCGCTTTGCGGGCGATTTCATCCGCGATCGCTTCGGTGCTGTGAACACACTGCGCTTCTGCGGGGGCGCTGCCATTATCGGCCTGGTGATGGCTGGCCAGTCGACCAGTGTGACACTGGCCCTGATCGGCTTTGCCATCACCGGGATCGGCATCTCGAATATGGTGCCGATCGCCTTTTCGGCGGGCGGCAATATCCCGGGCCTTGCTCCGGGCGTGGGGCTCTCCGTCGTCACCACCATGGGCTATTCCGGCATCCTCTTTGCACCGTCGCTGATCGGCTTCATTGCCGAATACACGTCGCTTTCGACCGTCTATACCGCGATCCCGTCCCTTCTGATTGTCGTTTTGGCGCTTTCGGGGCTTGCCCGCCACGCGGACCGCGCAAGCGACCACTGAACCAAGAGGAGTGCGCGGTAGCTTGGGGGCGTTCTGCACGCGCGCATGTGATTGGATGTCGTTGTCTTTCGGTTGACAAGCGGACGGCTTTGATCCACCTCCATGGCGTTTGAGGCTTGCAGAGAACCAGCCATGTCCGCACCCCTAATCCAGCCCGCCGATGCCTTTGATCCCAAGCCGCGCCGTTCTTCGGTCGCCGTTGAAGTCGGTGGGGTCATCATTGGTGGCGGCGCACCCGTCGTCGTCCAGTCGATGACGAACACCGATACTGCTGATATCGACGCGACGGTTGCCCAGGTCGCAGCCCTCTACAAGGCGGGCTCCGAGGTGGTGCGCATCACCGTCGACCGCGACGAGAGCGCTGCCGCTGTGCCGAAGATCCGAGAGCGCCTGCTCAGGCTCGGTCTGGACGTGCCGCTGATCGGCGATTTCCATTATATTGGCCACAAGCTGCTTGCCGATCATCCGGCCTGTGCCGAGGCGCTGGCGAAGTATCGCATCAATCCCGGCAATGTCGGTTTCAAGGACAAGAAGGACAAGCAGTTCGCCGAGATCGTCGAGATGGCGATCCGCTACGACAAGCCTGTTCGTATCGGGGTCAACTGGGGTTCGCTCGACCAGGAGCTGCTGACCCGCTTGATGGACGAGAATGCGGCCCAGGGCTCGCCTCTCTCGGCGCGCCAGGTGACCCGCGAGGCGATCGTGCAGTCGGCCCTGCTCTCGGCCGAACTCGCAGAAGAGATCGGCCTGCCGCGCAACCGCATCATCCTGTCTGCCAAGGTCAGCCAGGTCCAGGATCTGATTGCCGTCTATTCGATGCTCGCTGAACGCTCCAACCATGCGCTGCATCTGGGGCTTACCGAGGCGGGCATGGGCTCGAAGGGCATCGTCGCCTCCTCGGCGGCCATGGGCTATGTGCTGCAGCACGGCATCGGCGATACGGTTCGCGTCTCCCTGACGCCCGAGCCTAACGGCGACCGGACGCGTGAAGTGCAGGTCGCGCAGGAACTGCTGCAGGTCATGGGCTTCCGCCAGTTCGTTCCCGTCGTTGCTGCATGTCCCGGCTGCGGCCGTACGACCTCGACCGTCTTCCAGGAACTCGCCCAGAAGATCCAGGACGACCTGCGCAAGAACATGCCGGTCTGGCGCGAGAAGTATCCGGGTGTCGAGGGGCTGAACGTCGCCGTCATGGGCTGCATCGTCAACGGTCCCGGCGAAAGCAAGCATGCCGATATCGGCATTTCGCTTCCGGGCACCGGTGAAAACCCGGCAGCGCCCGTCTTCATCGACGGCCAGAAGGCGATGACCCTGCGGGGACCTGCTATCGCTGCTGACTTCGAGGCACTGGTGGCGGACTATATCGAGAAGCGCTACGGACAAAAGTCGGCGGCGGAGTGAGCTTGGCGGCAACTTTTTGTTGCCGCAATTTCACGGTTGACGGATTATCAGCCGAATCCTGGAGGGACACCGAGCATGATCAAGAAGATCGCCATTCTCGCGCTGTGCGCGACCTATCTGAGTGCCTGCACGACGACAGATCCCTATACGGGTCAGCAGAAGGTGTCCAACACGGCGGGCGGCGCCGCACTCGGTGCAGCCGTTGGCGCGCTCGGTGGTCTCGCCGTTGGCGGTTCGCCGGAAGGGCGCCGCAACGCAGCCCTGATCGGTGCCGGCATTGGTGCGCTCGCGGGCGGCGCCATCGGCAACTACATGGATCAGCAGGAAGCGGAACTGCGCGCCCAGCTTCAGGGAACCGGGATCTCGGTCACCCGAGTCGGCGATCGCATCATCCTCAACATGCCGTCCAACATCACCTTCAACACCGATCAGGATGCGGTCATGCCGCAATTCTATCCGACCCTGAACTCGGTTGCGATCGTGCTGCGCAAGTTCGACCGCACGCTGATCGACATCAACGGTCACACCGATTCGACCGGCAGCCAGGGTTATAACCAGGGTCTGTCCGAGCGTCGTGCCATGTCGGTTGCGGGTTACCTCAACAGCCAGGGCGTCGACCCGCGCCGTGTGTCCGCCGTCGGCTTCGGCCCGAACCAGCCGATCGCATCCAATGCGACACCGGATGGCCGCGCGCAGAACCGCCGCGTCGAAATCCAGATCTCGCCGCTCACCCAGGGCTGAGGTCTATCCACTTCAAGCATCAGAGGCGCCGCATTCGTGCGGCGCCTTTTTCGTTTCAGCGCAGGCTGAGCAGTTTGACGCCGGCGAAGGTGAAGACAAAGGCCAGTGTCCCGTCGATGTAGCGACGTGCTGAGCGATAGATCCGCAGAGCGCCTGGGGTCGAGAAGAGCAGGGCATAGCTCATGAAGACCGTAAAGCCGGTGGCCAGGCAGCCACAGACCACGATTGCGACAGCCGCTGGCGTGGCATTCGCAGGCAGCCCCAGCGAAATGGTGGCGAGCCAGCCGAAGATGGCTTTAGGGTTGGTCAGGTGGATCGCATAGCCCATTAGGAAAGTGCGCTTAAGGCTTGTGGTTGCCCGGGTGACGCTCAGGGGGTCGATCTTGCTCGCGGCCGAGCGGAAGGCGCGCCAGGCGAGATAAAGCAGATAGAGCCCGCCAAGGATGCGTATCAGGACCAGGGCCTGCGCATACTGGGAGAGAAGCGCGGCAAGGCCGAGAGATGCAGCAATAGCCCAGGTCATCGAGCCGCAGAAGATGCCGGCCGCAATCGTCAGTCCGTGCCGACGTCCCTCGCCAAGCGAGGCGGATGCGATCGCCATCGTCGCCGGTCCGGGACTGAGGACCGTTACGAGATAGACGAGGTAGGCCGCCGCAACCTGCGGCCAGTATTCAAGAATTTCAGTCAAGGACGCGCTCCGGTGCTTGCAACAAGAGCCGGAGACTAGCGGCTCTTGGTCCGCCCGACACGTCAGATGATTTGATCGATCGCCTTCAGAAACTGATGGCATTCCTCCGTCGTGCCGATGGTCACACGGAGGAAATCGGAGATCCGGGGTTTGTTGAAGTGGCGGACGAGAACGGCACGTTCGCGCAGACCCTTCTGAAGATCGGCACCCTGATGCGCCGGGTGGCGGGCAAAGACGAAGTTTGTCGACGAGGGGAGGACCTCGAAGCCGCGCTCTTCAAGCGCTTTCGTCACCATGTCGCGGTTGGCGATGATTTTCCCGCGGGCCTCGTCGAACCAAGCCTCGTCCTCGATCGCAGCCGTGGCGGCTGCCTGGGCCAGCATGTCGACCGGATAGGAATTGAAGCTGTCCTTCATCCGCTCCAGGGCTTCGATCAGGGGTCGCTGACCAAGCGCGAAGCCGACGCGCAGGCCGGCAAGCGAACGGGACTTCGAGAAAGTCTGGACGACGAGCAGGTTCTCGTAGCGCGCAATCAGCGAGGCAGCGGTCTCGGCGCCGAAATCGACATAGGCCTCGTCGATGACCACGACCTGATCCGGGTGGGAGGCGACGAGCGTCTCGATCTCTGCCAGCGGCAGGGCGATACCGGTCGGGGCATTCGGATTGGCGAGGATGATGGCGCCGCAGGGGCGGTTGTAGTCCTCGATGCGAACCCGCAGGCCATCGTCCAGCGGGATCTCCTCGACCTTCACCTCGAACAGCCGGGCATAGGTCTTGTAAAAGCTGTAGGTGATGTCCGGGTAGAGAAGGGGCTTATCGTGCTTGAGGAGGCCGGCAAAGGTGAAGGCCAGCACCTCGTCCGAACCGTTGCCGACGAAAACCTCGTCCATCTTCAGATCGAAGCGCCTGGCGATCGCCTCACGCAGGCCCGTGGAGGCCGGGTCGGGGTAAAGGCGAAGACGGTCTCCCGAGGCCGCTGCGATCGCGTCCAGCACGCGCTGCGAAGGGCCATAGGGGCTCTCGTTGGTGTTGAGCTTCACAAGGCCGGGGATCTTCGGCTGTTCACCGGCAATATAGGGCTCCAGCGCGTGGACGGCAGACGACCAGAAACGGCTCATACTATTTCTTCCTGTAGGCGATGAAATGGGCGGCTTCCTTCAGCGGTTCGGCCTTGGTGCCATAGGGGTCGAGCAGCGCATTGGCTTCAGTGACCAGACGGTCGAGCTCGGCGCGGGCCCAATCCGTGCCCTTGAGGCCCACCAGGGTCGCCTTGCCCTTGGCTGCGTCCTTGCCGGTTGCCTTGCCAAGGGTTGCAGCATCCGACGTAATGTCGAGCAGATCGTCCGCGACCTGAAAAGCGCGCCCGATGATCTCGCCGAAGCGGCGCAGGCGATCGCGGTCTTCCGGGGGGCGAGCGGCAATGATCGCGCCGGCCTCGCAGGCGAAGCGCAGCAGCGCACCGGTCTTCATCGCCTGGAGCATGACGATCCCGGCCTCGTCCGGCTGTTCCTTGTCGGCTGCGAGATCGAGCATTTGGCCACCGGCCATGCCGCCGATGCCGGCTGCGCGCGAAAGCTCGAGAACAAGGGTCACCTTGGCGCCATCCGTCAGAGGTGTTTCCGCTGATGCGATGATGTCGAAGGCATAGGTCAGCAGGCCGTCGCCGGCGAGGATTGCGGTTGCCTCGTCATATTGCTTGTGGACCGTCGGCTTGCCCCGGCGCAGGTCGTCGTCATCCATCGCCGGCAGATCGTCATGCACGAGCGAATAGCTGTGCAGGCATTCCAGCGCACAGCCGACCTGGAGGGCGGCCTCGTCACTTCCGCCGAAAAGATGCGTCGCCTGCATTACGAGATAGGGACGCAGCCGCTTGCCGCCGTTCAGGGCGCCGTAGTGCATCGCCTCAATGAGCTGCCGGGGGCGTGCGAGCTCCGCCGGACGCGGCGTTGCATCGAGAAGGGTCGCGAGCCTTGCCTCGACGATCTCGGCATGGACGGTCAGGCTTTTTTCGAAGGCGTCGGCGCTCTTGGTCATGCCGGCTATTTGGCACGCTGCCCCCTGTCAGGCAACGGGAAATTCAGCGTGGGAATGGCGCGGATCCGCGCACCCAGACTGGTCATTTGCCAAGAGGACGGTTATGAGGGTCCATCATTGATCACGGACCCCACTTCATTGACACTGGAAGTCGAGGCATTGGAGCAAGACGAACAGGTCGCGCCGACGGAGGAGCGGAGGCTGAGGCCCCGGATCATCCGGGCCGCGCTGATCGCTCTGCTCGTCTTCCTGGTCGGACCGTATTTCCTGATCCTGCTCTATCGTATCGATTTCGTTCGTCCCGTCTCTACCTTGATGCTGGCGGATCTCGCCACCTTCCAGGGCTATGACCGGCGCTGGGTGGATTTCGAAGATATCTCGCCCAATGTCGTCCGAGCCGTGATGATGTCGGAGGATGGCCAGTACTGCAATCATGGCGGGGTGGACTGGAACCAGCTTCAGTCCGTCATTGATGATGCCATGGCGGGCGAGGCGACGCGCGGCGCCAGCACGATCCCGATGCAGACGGCGAAGAACCTCTTTTTGTGGAACGGTCGGTCCTTCGTCCGCAAAGGCCTCGAACTGCCGCTGGCGCTAGTGCTGGATGCGGTCTGGCCCAAGGAACGAACGATGGAGGTCTACCTCAACATCGCCGAATGGGGACCTGGCATCTACGGGATTGAGGCAGCAGCGCGCTATCATTTCAAGACCTCGGCCGCCAAGCTCAGCCGCCAGCAGGCTGCCCTGCTCGCGGTATCCCTGCCCAATCCGATCGATCGTGTTGCGAGCAAGCCCGGTCCGGGCTTGAAGCGGCTGGCCGGCGTTGTCGATCGACGCGCCCGCGCCTCCGGTGATTACATCACCTGTCTTTATGATTAGGATCAGAAGCTTTCGTTGGTCGCGGAGGCGGGTGTTCGTCTAGGGTTGCCTTCCAACCGGACGGAGCGCGCCATGACCGACCTCATCCTCTACATCGCCAACAAGAATTATTCCTCCTGGTCCTTCCGGCCCTGGATTGCCCTGACCGCTGCGGGCATTCCGTTTCGCGAGGAACTGATCCCGTTCGGGCCGGGCGCCACGCATCCCCGCTTCCGTGAGCTCTCGCCGACCGGCAAGGTGCCTGTGCTGCATCACGGCCAGGTGTGGGTCTGGGAATCGCTCGCCATCATCGAATATGTCGCTGAACTCTATCCGGACGCGGGGCTCTGGCCTGCCGACCGGGAGAACCGGTCGCTCGCGCGCTCCATTTCGATGGAAATGCTGTCCGGCTTCCGGGCGTTGCGCAGCGCCTGCCCGATGAACCTGCGCCGGCCCGTAAAAGCGATCCCGCTGCCCGAGGGGGTAATGGCAGATGTCGCGCGCATCGAGGCGATCTGGCGCGAGATGCTGGAACGTTCGGGCGGCCCCTTCTTGTTCGGCGCCTTTTCCGCAGCTGATGCGATGTTCGCGCCGGTGGTCAATCGCTTTTCAGCCTACGACCTGGTAAGAGACGCCGATACCATCGCCTATATGGACGCCATGCGCGCGCATCCGGCCTGGCGTGCCTGGGAGATGGCGGCGCTCGCAGAACCCTGGATCGTGCCCGAGGACGAGGCCTTAACGGGCCTCTCTTAGATTCGAAAAAAGTGTCCTGGGGACTGGTCAAACCCACTTCGGGCATGTATAAGCCCGCCAAATTCCGAGATCGAGACAGGTTCTGTCCGGCCTCATCGAGGCCGCTAAACCTGTTTTGTCCGTCACGTGGAGTAACGAAAATGGCTGTACCGAAGAGAAAAACAAGCCCGTCCAAGCGCGGTATGCGCCGCTCTGCTGACGCGCTGAAGGCCCCGACCTATGTCGAGGACAAGAATTCCGGCGAACTGCGCCGTCCGCACCATATCGATCTGAAGACCGGTATGTATCGCGGCCGTCAGGTTCTGACGCCGAAGGAAAGCGCATAATTTCTGCGCTTCGACTGACTGCTTTGAAAGGCCGGCGCTTGCGCCGGCCTTTTCATTTGTCATTAGGCATAGTTAAATTGCGCGGCTGACGGCTGCCGAACTGGGCGCTGTCGCATTGCCAGGAAGGATTTCCGCATGCTGATCGCCGTGCCACTGATGATCGTGCCTTTCGTCTTCTACAATGCCGTGATGTTGGGAAGTGGCATTGCAGCGTTCTCGGGCGTGATCATGACCGTGCCGATGTTATCAGGTGCTGTCTGGACGATGACGCTCGGCGATCTCGTGATCCTTTCGGCGCTCGTGGCTCTGTTCTTCGAGGTTCTGAAGGCGACGCTCAGCAATCGTGGGTCGTTGATGAACCACATGCTGTCCATGCTGGTGTTCATCGCGTTTCTGGTCGAGTTCCTGCTCGTGCGCGATGCCGCCACGCAGCTCTTTTTCAGCCTGATGGTGATCGCCTTCATCGACGTCGTCGCCGGCTTCACGATTTCCAACCGGGCTGCGGGCCGCGACGTGTCAATCGGGCTCTAAGAGCGGATATGAAAAAGGCCCCTTCCGGGGCCTCCAGACTGCTGACAAACCCCTGGTCACATCCAGGGGTTTGTGATTCATTGGGTCATGTTGAAGAAACCTGCTCCCGAACAGACGGCTCTCGAGATGGTGACGCTCGACAGCCTGGTGCCGAAGGATCATCTGCTTCGCAAGATCGATGCGGTGATCGATTTCTCCTTCATCC
>JARXAK010000172.1 GCA_029865885.1 Rhizobium sp.
ATCTCATGATCAGCGGAGGCATGCCAGTGCGTGTTGAAAAGCCTTGCAATGCGATTTGACATGGACCTTCAAGTTTGCAAATGTGGCTAGCCAAACCGCTTTCAAATTTTCCTCTCAGGCCCCGGTTTTGATTCAATGCCCGCCTGGGGCAGAGGGGTTGATTGGTCTCGTTGAGGCATTGCCGATGGCCGGTCGCACTGGCGCTAACCAAGGAGAATACAGGTGACGATCAGAACGGTTGTCTGGGGTGAAAACATTCACGAGCGGGAGAATGCCATTGTCCGCGGGATCTATCCCGACGGCATGCATGCGACGATTGCCGCCGCGTTGAACACGGATCCGGATATCGAGGCGACGACGGCGACGCTGCAGGAGCCGGAGCATGGCCTCTCGGTCGAGCGACTGGCGGAAACGGATGTGCTCGTCTGGTGGGGCCACAAGGCACACGGTGAAGTTTCCGACGAAATCGTCGAGCGGGTGGCGAAAAGGGTCTGGGAAGGCATGGGGCTGCTGGTCCTGCATTCCGGACATTTCTCGAAGCCGTTCAAGCGGCTGATGGGCACGCCCTGCGCGCTCAAATGGCGCGAGGCAGGCGAGCGCGAGCGGATCTGGACCGTCAATCCGGGCCATCCGATCGCGTCCGGCATTCCGGAAAACTTCGTTCTGGAAAACGAGGAAATGTACGGCGAGTTCTTCTCGGTGCCGGAGCCGCTGGAGACGGTGTTCATCTCCTGGTTCGCGGGTGGTGAAATCTTCCGATCGGGTCTCACCTGGCGCCGCGGTGCCGGCAATATCTTCTATTTCCGCCCGGGTCACGAGACTTATCCGACCTATCATGATGCGACTGTTCAGCAGGTCATCCGCAACGGCGTGAAGTGGGCCTACAATCCGATGCCGCGTTATGGTGCCGTGCATGATGCGCCGAATGTTCCAGTCGAGCAGGCCCTGGAGCCGATCACCGAGCGCGGCCCGCGTCTGCATCAGTCCGGTGAGGAAGGCTACAAATGAGCGCTGCCCCCATTCGACTCCTGATCCTCGGCACGGGTGGCATGGCCAATACCCATGCGATGAACTTTGCCACCATCCCCGACGTCCAACTCGTCGCGGCGGTCGATCTCGACCTTGCGACCGTGCGTGCCTTTGCGGCCCGTCACGACATACCCAATACATTCACCTCGCTGGAGGAGGCGATCGCCTGGGGTGAGTTTGATGCGGTCACCAATGTCACGCCGGACAAGGTGCATTATCCGACCACGCTCAAGCTGCTCGCCGCCCGCAAACATGTCATGTGCGAAAAGCCGCTGGCGGAGAATTATGCCAAGGCCGACGAGATGGCGACGGCGGCGGAAGGGTCCGGTCTCGTCAACATGGTCAACCTCACCTATCGCAATGTAGCGCAGGTGCAGAAAGCCCGGCAGATGGTGCTGGCCGGTGAGATCGGCAAGGTCCGCCATATCGAGGCCTCCTATCTGCAGAGCTGGCTCGTCTCCAAGGCCTGGGGTGACTGGGCGACCGAGAGCCAGTGGCTCTGGCGGTTGTCGACCAAACACGGTTCGAACGGCGTGCTCGGGGATGTCGGCATCCATATCCTCGACTTCGTCGGCTATGGAGCTGCGACCGACATCGACCATGTCTTTGCGCGGTTGAAGGTCTTCGACAAGGCGCCGGACAACAAGATCGGCGAATATGACCTCGACGCCAATGACAGCTTCACCATGACGGCGGAGTTCAGCAACGGCGCCATGGGCGTTATCCACGCCAGCCGCTGGGCGACCGGCCACCTGAACGAGCTGCGGCTCAGGGTGCATGGTGACAAGGGCGCGCTCGAAGTCATCCACCGGGTGGATGGATCGACCCTCAAGGCCTGCCTGCTAGATGATGTCGAACAAGGCGTGTGGCGGGAGATCGAGGTCTCCCCGGTCGAGACGAACTATCAGAAGTTCATCGCCGCGATCCGGTCCGGCCATACCCAGGATCCGAACTTCCGCCATGCAGCCAATCTGCAGAAGATCCTTGATCTCGCTATGCTGACGGAAGTCGAGCGGCGGGAACTTGTAGTCTGACCTCAGGTCAGTGCTGTCGCCTGCTGATGGGCAGGCGACAGCAGGATTGCATTACTTCGGCGGGTAGACTGCTGCCACGGCGCGGTCGATCGCGAAGGCAAAGCCGAGCCCTTCATTGCCGGCGAGCAAGGCTGCCTTCAGTTCTTCCGCCGACTTGCTTTCGGCAAGTGCCTTTTCCCAATAATCGAGATAGGCAGAGGTCTGGGCAAAGACCGATGCATCGGACTTGCTGTCGGCCTTGCGATGGCCGGGGATGACCGTCTCGGCATTCAGTCCCTGCAGGGTCTTGATGCTTTCGCGCCAGGCGGCGATCTGTTCCGGCTTGGTGTTTTCCTCCAGCCAGAGATGCGTGTCGGCATAGGCGATGTCCGCTGCAATCACGGTCTTCAGGGCCGGGATGTGCAGGGGCGTGATGAGTGCGGTATCACCATGAAGCGGGCCGAGGACCTCGATACGCTCGCCTTCCAGCTTGATGTGGTCGGCGGAAAGCACGTCCGGAATGACCACGCGGCTGGCGAAGACGCCTGCAGGGGCACCACCACCGATGCGGTCGAGCATCGGCTGTGCGGTCTGGGCGATCATGCCCTGGACTGCAGCGTGGGCAACGGGCTTCGCATCCGGGAAGCGATCCATCAGCACCGCAAGACCGAGAATGTGATCCGGGTGGAAGTGGGTGATGAAAATGGTCTCGACCTTGCGACCCGTCGCTGCAATCACGTCCGCGAGTGCTGCTGCATTGGCCTGGGTGAACTGCGCATCGACGACGACGGCGGACTTTTCTCCGAGGATCACCGTGCTGTCGACGAGAAGCCCGGCCTCGTCAGAGGTGAAGACCTCCGTGCCGGTCGAGGCGGCATGGGCAAAGCGGCCGGCGAAGGCGGTCGCTGCGGCGCCCGCAGCCGCGAGGCTGATGAAGTTTCGGCGGTTCAGAATAAACATTTGCTCTCCTTTTTGGTGTTGGTCTAAAATATAGACCTACTCATATCGGAGATTTAGAAGTCTCGAAAGAAGGCAGCTTTTAGAGTGCTGGTATGCTGCAGGAAACCACCCCTTGCCGACGTGTCGAGCGGGGAGGCGGGCAGAAACGGAAAACGCCGCCCGAGGAGGTTCGGGCGGCGCTTCCATTCTGCGTCACCTTGCGGCAACGCGGGAGCTCTTTGTCGTCAGTAGGCGACGGTGACGGCTGACTTGTCCTTGGCCGACTTGACGGCCGCATCGGCCAGCGCCAGCGCGATTAGGCCGTCTTCGGCGGACGGCGACATCGGCGTGCCGTTGTCGAGGGCGTCGATGAAGGCGGAGATTTCGGCTGCATAGGCTGCCGTGTAGCGGGTCATGAAGAAGTCGTGCAGCGGCGGGCGGGTATAGCCGTCCTTGTTGGCGACTTCGATCGAGACCGGGCGCTGGTTTTCAGCCGAAACCGAGCCGAGCGAGCCGTGCACCTCGATGCGCTGGTCGTAGCCATAGGATGCGCGGCGCGAGTTGGAGATGATCGCCTGGCGGCCGCTCTTCGTCGTCAGGATCAGCGAGGCGCTGTCATAGTCGCCGAGTTCGCCGATGACAGGATCGACCAGAACCGAGGCCGAGGCCTGGACCGTTTCGATCTCTTCGCCGAGCAGGAAGCGGGCCATGTCGAAGTCGTGGATGGTCATGTCGCGGAAGATGCCGCCGGAGACCTTGATGTATTCGGCCGGCGGCGCGCCCGGGTCGCGGCTGGTGATCGTCACCATCTCAACCTTGCCGATCGAGCCCTTGTCGATCTCCTTGCGCACGGCCTGGAAATGCGGGTCGAAGCGGCGGTTGAAGCCGAGCATGACCTTGCCGCCGACGGCGCGCACGGTTTCAAGGCAGGCCTTGGCCCTGTTAACGTCGAGATCGATCGGCTTTTCGCAGAAGATCGCCTTGCCGGCCTTGGCGAAGCGCTCGATGAGGTCTGCATGGGTGTTGGTCGGCGTGCAGATGATGACGGCGTCGATATCCTTGTCGGCCTCGATCTCCTCGATCGTCTTGACCGCGCAGCCGGTCTGGGCTGCAATGGCGTTTGCGGCGTCCGCGAAGGCGTCGGCAACGGCGACCAGTTTCGCGCGCTTGTCTTCGGCGATCGCCTTGGCATGCACCTTGCCGATGCGGCCGGCGCCCAGAAGTGCCAGTCTCGTGACCATGTTCATTTCCTCCCTGTCGCGCCTTGGTCTCTCGTCAAGAGGAGGCGATTGTGATGTCGTTGGACGCTCCTGGGGAGACGCCGGATCGATGTTCCATTTCGCGCTGGCAAATGCTGCGTTTTGGAATATATGTTCTATTTTGCTAGATCGTGACACGGTTTCTGTCAAGCGGGACATTGTGTCTGACCAAGGGTAGGGAAGCGAATGAACGAAAACGGCGGACCGCAGACGATCAAGGCCTTCGAGGACAGGTTGCTGGAAGTCTCGGGCAGTCTGCCCAAGCGGCTCAAACAATGCGCCGACTATGTTGCCGCCAACAAGGATCGCATTGCCGTGTCGACCGTTGCCGAGATGGCGGAAGGGGCTGGCGTCCAGCCTTCGGCCTTCATGCGCTTCTGCCAGATCATGGGCTTCACAGGCTTTTCAGAGATGCAGAAGCTGTTTCGCGAGAGCTTTGTCGGCGGCTGGCCGGATTATTCGACGCGCCTCCAGCACCTAAGAGAAAAGGCTGAGGGATCGCCCTCCGCACTTCTCGCCGAGTTCGTCGAGGCAGGGCGGCTTTCGCTCGAAAATCTTGTCAAAACCGTTGATCCGCAAGCCATGGAGGTGGCCGTCAAGCAGCTTTCCGAAGCGCGCATGATCCACATCATCGGTCTGCGTCGTTCCTTTCCGGTCGCAAGCTACATGGCCTATGCCTTCGAGAAGATGGGTGTGCCGGCCATGCTGCACAGCGTCGTCGGCCGGCTCGACAACCATCATGCGATCCAGGCGGGTGATGCCCTGCTTGCCGTCACCTTTTCTCCCTATTCCGCCGAAACGCTTGAGCTGGTCGAGCAGGTCCGGGCGCGCGGCGTTCCGGTCGTCGCCGTCACCGATACGGTCGTCAGTCCGCTGCGACGCATGGGCGCAACCCTGTTGTCGGTCTCCGAAGTCGATTTCGGTGCGTTCCGCTCGCTGTCGGCCACGCTCTGTCTGGCGATCACGCTCTCCGTCGCCGTCGGGACTGCGCGACAGGATGGCTGAACGTCCGTATTGAAATTCTGAAAAATAGAATTTATAGTCCATTTTATGAATGGCTGTTCCAAAACAGGAGCGGTCGCGAGGCGGGGCGTTAGATCCCGCATCACAGGGAGGACATTGCTTGGCTTCGCTCGATCTGATCACGATCGGTCGCTCGTCTGTGGACCTTTATGGGGCCCAGGTCGGCGGTCGGCTGGAGGACATGGCCTCCTTCAACAAATATATTGGTGGCTCGCCGACCAATATCGCGGCTGGCACTGCGCGGCTCGGCCTGAAGTCGGCGCTGATCACTCGCGTCGGCGATGAGCATATGGGCCGCTTCATCCGCGAGCAGCTGGTTCGCGAAGGTGTGGATGTCCGCGGCGTGAAGACGGACAAGGAGCGGCTGACCGCGCTCGTGCTGCTCGGTATCAGAGACGAACACCAGTTCCCGCTGATCTTCTACCGCGAGAACTGCGCCGACATGGCGCTGTCGGAAGAGGATATCGATCCGGATTTCATCGCCGAGGCGCGCTGCATCTGCGCGACCGGCACGCATCTTTCACATCCGCGCACGGAAGCCGCTGTGCTGAAGGCGCTGAAGATCGCCCGCGAGAAGGGCGGTCTGACGGCGCTCGACATCGATTACCGCCCGAACCTCTGGGGTCTTGCCGGTCACGGCGACGGCGAAAGCCGCTTTGTCGAGTCCGCTCAGGTCACCGCGAAGTTGCAGTCGACGCTGCATCTCTTCAATCTGATCGTCGGTACGGAAGAGGAATTCCACATTGCCGGCGGCTCGACCGATACGATCGAGGCGCTGAAGGCTGTCCGCAAGGTCTCGTCCGCGACGCTCGTCTGCAAACGCGGCCCCATGGGTGCCGTGGTCTTTGACGGTGCGATCCCGGAAAGTCTCGATGCCGGCCAGACCGGCCAGGGTTTTCCGATCGAGGTGTTCAACGTGCTTGGCGCCGGCGACGGCTTCATGTCGGGACTGCTCAAGGGCTGGCTCACCGGCCAGGACTGGCCGACCAGCCTGAAGTTCGCCAATGCCTGTGGCGCGTTTGCCGTCTCCCGCCATGGCTGCACGCCGGCCTATCCGAGCTGGGATGAGCTGCAATATTTCTTCCGCACTGGCATCCAGAACAAGGCGCTGCGCAAGGACGAGGCCCTGGAGCAGGTGCACTGGTCGACCAACCGCAAGAATGACTGGTCGACCATGCGGGTCTTTGCCTTCGATCATCGCATGCAGCTCGAAGCCATGGCCAGGGAAACAGGCGTTGCCGACGAGAAGATCGGTGCCTTCAAGAACCTCTGCCTCGATGCGGCGCTGAAGGTTTCCGGCGGCAATGCCGGTTACGGCCTGCTCTGCGACAGCCGTCTCGGTCGCGAGGCGCTCTATCGGGCGGCTGGCACGGGGCTCTGGATCGGTCGCCCCGTCGAATGGCCGGGCTCGCGCCCGCTGACGCTGGAGCCGGAAATCGGCCCGGATTTCGGCGGTCTCGTCGAATGGCCGCTCGAACATGTGGTCAAGGTGCTCAGCTTCTATCACCCTGATGATACCGCAGAGATGAAGGCCGAGCAGGAAAAGACGGTGCAGCGGCTCTTCCATGCGGCCCGCCGCAATCGGCTGGAATTCCTGCTGGAGGTCATCCCCTCCAAGGTCGGCGCCTGCGACGACGAGACGGTGGCCAAGATCATCGAGCGCTTCTACGAAATCGGAGTCTATCCCGACTGGTGGAAACTCGAGCCGATGAAGACCACGGCGTCCTGGGCCAATGCCTGCAATGCCATCGAACGCAATGACCCGAACACGCGCGGCATCGTCGTGCTCGGCCTCGATGCGCCGCAGGCGGAGCTTGAGGAGAGCTTCCAGCTTGCCGCCGGCTTCGATCTGGTCAAGGGTTTCGCCGTCGGTCGCACGATCTTCGGTGACGCCGCCCGCAAGTGGCTCGCTGGTTCGCTGAGCGATGCCGCAGCCGTTGAGGATATGGCCGCGCGTTACCAAAGCCTCTGCGCGATCTGGGATGCGGCACGCCAAAAGGCGGTTTCCGCCAAGGGAGGAAAAGCATGAAGACGATCCGGCTGACCGCCGCCCAGGCGATGATGCGCTATCTCGCCAATCAGATGAACGAGGACGGCGTTCCCTATATCGCCGGCATGTGGGCGATCTTCGGTCACGGCAATGTCGCTGGCATCGGCGAGGCGCTCTACGGCATCCGCGAGGAACTGCCGACCTATCGCGGCCAGAACGAACAGTCGATGGCGCATGCGGCGATCGCCTATGCCAAGCAGCTCGGTCGCCGTCGCGCCATGGCGGTGACCTCCTCCATCGGCCCGGGCGCGCTCAACATGGTGACGGCGGCAGCGCTTGCGCATGTCAACCGCCTGCCGGTGCTCTTCATCCCCGGCGATGTCTTTGCCAATCGCGGCCCCGATCCGGTTCTCCAGCAGATCGAGGATTTCGGCGACGGCACGATGTCGGCGAATGACTGCTTCCGCCCCGTCAGCCGCTACTTCGACCGCATCATGCGGCCGGAGCAGCTTCTGACCGCTCTGCCGCGCGCCATGCGCACGCTGACCGATCCCGCCGATTGCGGTCCCGTGACGCTCGCCTTCTGCCAGGACGTCCAGGCCGAGGCTTACGATTACCCTGAGAGCTTCTTTGCAAGCAAGACCTGGCGCTTCCGTCGTCCGGAGCCGGATGTGGTGGAGTTCGAGGCGGCGGTTGCCGCGCTGAAGGCTGCGAAGCACCCTGTGATCGTCGCCGGTGGCGGCGTGCATTTCTCAGGTGCCACCGACACGCTGAAGGCCTTTGTCGAGAAGCACCAGATCCCCGTGGTCGAGACGCAGGCCGGCAAGTCGGCGCTATCATGGGATCATGGGCTGAACTTCGGCCCTGTCGGCGTGACCGGTGCCGAAAGCGCCAATGTCGTCTCCGAAAAAGCCGATCTCGTCATCGGTGTCGGCACACGTTTCCAGGATTTCACCACGGGCTCCTGGGCGCTGTTCAAGAACCCTGATCGAAAGATCCTGGCGCTCAATGTGCAGCCTTACGACAGCGCCAAACATGATGCGATCCCGCTGGTGGCGGATGCCAAGATCGGGCTGGAAAAGCTATCAGCGGCACTCGGCGACCATAAGTATGCCGCACCCGATGCCGGTCTCAAGGCCTCCTGGTTTGCCAAGGCGGATGCCGTGACGGCAGCACCCACCGACAGCAATTCGCTGCCGACCGACATGCAGGTGATCGGCGCCGTTCAGCGCGCCTCGCGCGACAATACGGTCGTCATGTGCGCCGCCGGCACCATGCCGGGGGAATTGCATCAGTTGTGGAAGTCGAAGCTGCCGCTCTCCTATCACATGGAATACGGCTTCTCCTGCATGGGCTACGAGATCGCCGGTGGTCTCGGCATCAAGATGGCCGAGCCCGACCGCGACGTCATCGTCATGGTCGGTGACGGCTCCTACATGATGATGAATTCGGAGCTCGCAACCGCTGTCGGCATGGGCGTAAAGATCACGCTCGTGATTACCGATAACAGGGGTTACGGCTGCATCAACCGGCTGCAGATGGGCACTGGCGGCGCGCAGTTCAACAATCTCTACGCCCACACCAATGTCAGCCCGATCGGCATCGATTTTGCTGCCCACGCCGCGTCGATGGGCGCGCGCTCCCAGAAGGTGTCGTCAATCTCAGAGCTGGAAACAGCGCTCGATGCCGCCCGCGCGGCGACCGAGACCACTGTTATCGTCATCGATACCGATCCTTATCCGACCACCGGTGCCGGCGGCTACTGGTGGGATGTCGCGGTGCCGGAAGTCTCGGCCCGCGCTGAAGTCAATCAAGCCCGCACTGCCTATGAAGCGGCTCTGAAGGAAAGAACCTGATCATGATCCTTTTCGGAACCAACCCGATTGCCTGGTCGAACGACGACGACCGCCGTCTCGGCGCCCATATCAGCCTCGAACAATGCCTGGACGAGACCGCCAAGATCGGTTTCGACGGCATCGAGAAGGGTCACAAGCTGCCGACCGATCCTGCTGGCTTGAAGTCGGTGCTGGAGCCGCGCGGCCTGAAATTCGTGTCCGGCTGGCATTCGCTGAACCTGCTCACCAACACGATCGAGGAAGAAAAGGCCGCCATGCAGCCTTTCCTCGATGTGCTGAAGGCCATGGGCTGCAAGGTCATTATCGTCTGCGAAACCTCGAACGCCATTCACGGCGCCGATGACACGGCCCTTGCCGACCGTCCGGTCCTGTCCGATGCCGAATGGCCCAAGTTCGGCGCCGGCGTCGAGGCGCTGGCCGAATTCTCGGCGAGCCAGGGCATCTCGCTGGTCTACCACCACCACATGGGCACAATCGTCGAGACCGAGGCGGAAATCGACAGACTGATGGAGCATACCGGTCCGCATGCCAAGCTGCTGCTCGATACCGGCCATTGCTATTTCGGCGGCGGCAATCCGGAAGCGGTTGCGAAAAAATACATGCACCGCGTTGGCCATATCCACGCGAAGAATGTCCGTCCCGTCATCGCCGATCAGGTGCGCCAAGAAAAGCTCTCCTTCCTTGAAGGTGTTCGTCGTGGCGTGTTCACCGTGCCCGGCGATACCGAAGGCGGCGTGAACTTCCCGCCGGTGCTGAAGATTGCGGCCGAGCATGGCTATCAGGGCTGGATCGTCATCGAGGCCGAGCAGGACCCGGATGTGCGCAATCCCCTCGAGTATCAGAGCCTGGGTCTCAAGTCGCTCAAGGGCTTCGCCAAGGAAGCCGGCCTGATCTGATGGTGCCCACGAGGCGGAGCAGACCCTCCGCCTCGTGTTTTGACAGATCGCGGTTTTGGGCTCTATTGCAGGCGATGTTTAAACCTCTGACTGCCGGGAGCAGACCTTGAAGTTCCAGATCCTCGATCCGACCCATCCCTTCTTCAAGCCGCTCTGGCGCCGCATTCTCTGCGTGGTGCTGCCGCTGGCCTGGTCCGGGGTGGAGTATTCGAACGGTGCGACCGGCTGGGCGATGGTCTTTATCGTGGCCGGGCTTTATGGCGGTTACGAACTGCTGTTCATGTACGATCACACGATGAAAAAGGCCGAGGCCAAGGCCGAAGCCGAGCGGGCGCGGATCGCGGCAGAGGCCGAACGTTCCGACGCCGAGTAAGGGAGACGAGCAATGACCGATCTGTTGCGCAAGCCTGTTGCCAAGAGTGGCAAGGTGCATGACATCACGCCGGCCAGCGCTGGCTGGGGTTATGTCGGCTTCGGGCTTTATCAC
>JARXAK010000215.1 GCA_029865885.1 Rhizobium sp.
CACCCAGACCGTCTGGACCTCCGTCCTCGTGATCGCCGGGGCCACCGTCTTCCTCGTTCTCGTCGGCTGGCTGCTCGCCCGCGGCTTCATCGGCCGCATCAATCGGGTCATCGATCAAACAACCCGCATCGCTTCGGGCGATCTCAACGTCGAACTGACGGACAAGGAACGGGGCGACGAGATCGGCGACCTCTCGCGCTCGCTCGGCATCCTCCTGGAGAGCAACCGCAAGAAGGTCGACCTCGAAAAGGCGGCTGAAGCGCGCTACGAACAGGAAGAGATCGAACGCGTTGAGCGCTCGAAGGGACACAAGGCACGCGAGGAAGAAATCCGATTCGTCGTCGAGGAGTTGCGCGCCGGCCTCGCCCGCCTTTCGGATGGCGACATGACCGTTCGCCTCGACAAGCCCTTCTCACCGGCCATGGATGAGATCCGCGGCAATTTCAACGATTCGATCGAAAAGCTCAGGGCCGCGATGATCTCCTTCCGCGACAACGCGACGACGATCGAAAACGGCTCGAACGAAATCCGCTCCGCAGCCGACGATCTTGCCCGCCGCACCGAACAGCAGGCAGCCTCCGTCGAGGAGACCTCTGCAGCCCTTTCGCAGATTACCCGCTCCGTCAAGGAATCGACCCAGCGCGCCGAAGAAGCCGGCCAGCAGGTCAGCCGCACCAAGGAAAGCGCCGAGCGCTCCGGCGACGTGGTCCGCTCCGCGATCGATGCGATGAGCGCGATCGAACAATCCTCGCAGTCGATTTCCAACATCATCGGCGTCATCGATGAAATTGCCTTCCAGACCAACCTTCTGGCCCTGAATGCCGGCGTCGAAGCCGCCCGTGCCGGCGAAGCCGGCAAGGGTTTTGCCGTGGTCGCCCAGGAAGTCCGCGAGCTCGCCCAGCGCTCGGCCAATGCCGCCAAGGAAATCAAGGCGCTGATCACCGCCTCGGGCGAACAGGTCAAGCACGGCGTCTCGCTTGTCGACCGGACGGGCGAAGCCCTGTCGGCGATCGTGGCCGAGGTTCAGCAGATCAACACCAACGTGCATGCCATCGTCGACGCCGCCCGCGAACAGTCCACTGGGCTCCACGAAATCAATGCCGCCGTCAACGTCATGGACCAGGGCACGCAGAAGAACGCCGCCATGGTCGAAGAGACCAATGCGGCCTCGCACACGCTGGTGTCCGAGGTTCAGGCGCTTTCGGCCCGCCTCGCCCAGTTCAACCTGGGCTCGGCCTCAAGGCCATCGGCATCACCGGCACCGGCGTTGAGGTCTAACACCGCTCCGGCCCCGACCGCCCCGCGCCCTGCTCATTCTGCCCGTCCGGCACCGGCAAGCGAGGCCGCCCGTCCCGTCGCCTCCCCGGCCCGGGCGCTGGCCGGCAAAATCGCCTCGGCCATGGGTGCGAAACCGGCCCCGAGTGGTGCGGAGTGGGAAGAATTCTGACACCCGGCCTGACTTTGGCTGCACAGGGTGGCGGGCTTCGGCCCGCCATTTTTGCTTTTCCGCTCCGCGCTCACCTCGGTTCGAAGACGAGAAGCTCTTCGAAGTGGTTCATGTCGTCGAAGGCGCAGAAGGCCGGCGCCCTGAGCTCGATGACGGGCGCGCTTCGGCGTATATCGCCCGAGACCTCTTCGAGGAAGGGCAGCCAGGTCGCCATCTCCGCATCATCGAAACGCTCGATCATGTAGGCGAAAGTGATGTGGAAGACATAGGTCTCGTGGTCCGGATGCCGGTAGCCGAGCAGATCCGCCAGCCGGTTGCGCCAGTCTTTCAGGATCGCCCGATCGCGGTCCGTCACACCATCAAGCGTCAGGCCATTCGGGGTTGCATGCGTCACCTCCATGGCAAAGGCATCGCCCGGCTCGAATCGCGCCAGGCGATCGATGAACAGCCCCGTCATGTCGTCGACTGGCGTCTCCACCGGCACGTCGGACGGCCAGTAGGGCAACGCCCGCCGCGTCTCGATGATCCCCTGAAAGAGGGTCATGTGCAGGCTGGAGGCGGCCGTAAAGGCGAGCTTGTCGGCACCGGGCATCTGCGTAAACCGCGAACGTGCATCGGTGATCGCAGCCGCCGCTTCGGAGCCCTCGAAGAGGTGGCACACGACCGTGTTGCCGCGCTCCCGAAGGAACGTGCCGGCGGTGGTGTAGCGTTGCCCGAGATGCGGGATCGGGCCCGACATCAGATCGCGGGCGAAAGGAACAAGACGGTCGGGAAGATCTGAGAAAACGTGGGTCGACATGGCATCCTCTGGTTATGGATGCCATTGCGATTAGCAATCGGCTGCAAACGGAGTATGACGATTGCGACTGCGAGCCTCAACGACTCTTCCGCCAGCGCTCCTCGAGTGCATAAACTCAGTTCAATCTTTTCCGTCGATGAGCACGGCTTGCGGGGATCGGAACTGACTACGGGCTTCCCAGCTTTTCAGTAACCCGTGGGCGAGCGCGACCACCACGACCGACACGTAACCGTCGATGGCATAATGCCAGCCGAGATAGACCGAACTTACGACAATCAGCATGGTGTAGGCGGCCGCCAGCCAGGCCAGCTTTGGAAAACGATCCGACAGGAATAGTGCATTCATCGTGATCAACCCCACATGCACGCTCGGAAATGCCGAGATCCCCGAACCAAAGCCGGCGCTCCCGTTTTCATAGATCCGCCACAGATAGAGCTGGAACGAGCGAGCCTGGCCGTCCGCGAGGAATGCCAATTGGTCTGCGAAGCGGGAATGATCGCCGGTAACTTCCCCATAGAAGGCAGGCCCCGCAGACAGGAACAAACCGGCCAGCACATTGCCGCAAAAAACCCATACGAAGATGAACATCAGGATGTATCTGGTCCGGATACCGTCTGCCCAGGCCGAGGTGGCGACGAAGAACAGCGATGCAAAGCAGATCACGAACCATAGGACGCTGTAGTTCCATTCAAGGACCGCCAGGACGATGGGGTGGCCTGCCAGTGGATAGAGCAGTCGCCAAGGGTCGTAGCCAAAATGGATATAGCGGTCGATGTCGGCATGCAGCGTGTCGTAGCGGAAGCCGTCAGCCAGAATCGGCAGCATGTTCTTGAGAGAAGTGAAGCTTCCTTGAAAGATCATCAGGGCCATGAGCAGAACCATCCCTGCAAACAGCCTGGCGAGCCGCTTCGCCCCGAAGAAGCGCCGATAGGCGCGGCCCCGGTTGCCGCCAAACCGATGGATCCCGCAGACAAGACCGAACGTGATCGCCATCATCGGCATGAACCAGAGAAAAAGTAGCGGCCATTGTACGAAATAGAGAGTGTGGGACGACTGGTCCCAACGGCCGTAAAGCTGCAGCACTCCGAAGCAGATGAGCGTGTAAACTGCCACGCAAGCATACACGACACCATCGCCGCGCATATGCGCCAGCATTTCTCGCCAAAGAACGAGTAGGCGGCTTTTGACAGTGGTATTCTCAGGAGCTGAAATCATCAGCAATGATAAGCATTCTTTTGCTGAAAATTCCGTAATCGAAGGCGCGTCAGGCGCCAGCACAGGACCGGTCGTGATGCCCCTTCGCCGCACGCTGATCGAGTCTCGCCAACGCCATTCGGACAGCGACGCGATTTCCTGTCGGAATCGTCAATTTCGGGGTTCCTTCCCGGCCAACATTTCCCTATAAGCCGCTTCTAGCCTGAAAACACCATCTTCCTGCGCCCGGCCGGTGACCTCCCTCACCCAGGCCGGTTTTTCGCGCAGGCGCAAGAACGGATAGAGCCATGCCCAAGCGCCAAGATATCAAGTCCATCCTCATCATCGGCGCGGGGCCGATCGTCATCGGTCAGGCATGCGAGTTCGACTATTCAGGCACCCAGGCGGTCAAGGCGCTGAAGGAAGAAGGCTACCGGGTCATCCTGGTGAATTCCAACCCCGCCACGATCATGACCGATCCGGGCCTCGCCGACGCCACTTACGTCGAGCCGATCACGCCCGAAGTCGTCGCCAAGATCATTGCCAAGGAACGCCCCGATGCGCTGCTGCCGACCATGGGCGGCCAGACGGCATTGAACACCGCGCTCTCCCTCAAGCGCATGGGCGTGCTCGACCGCTACAATGTCGAGATGATCGGCGCCAAGCCCGCCGCCATCGACATGGCCGAAGACCGCGCCCTCTTCCGAGAAGCCATGACCCGCATCGGGCTGGAAACGCCGAAGTCGATGCTGGCCAATGCGACCGAGATCAAGGACGCCGACCGCAAGACCCATGAGGCCGCCCGCTCAGAGCTGAAGGCAAAGCTGTCCGGAAGCGAGCTCGACAAGGCGCTCGACGAGCTGGAAAACCAGTGGAACCTCGGCGAGACCGATCGCAAGCAGCGCTACATGGCGCATGCCATGGCGATCGCCGCCCAGGCGCTCGACCATGTCGGCCTGCCCGCCATCATCCGCCCCTCCTTCACCATGGGCGGCACCGGCGGCGGCATCGCCTACAACCGCTCGGAATTCTACGAGATCATCAATTCCGGCCTCGACGCCTCCCCCACCACCGAAGTGCTGATCGAAGAATCGGTTCTCGGCTGGAAGGAGTATGAAATGGAGGTCGTCCGCGACAAGGCGGACAACTGCATCATCGTCTGCTCGATCGAGAACATCGACCCGATGGGCGTCCATACCGGTGATTCGATCACGGTTGCTCCGGCGCTGACGCTGACGGACAAGGAATACCAGATCATGCGCAACGCCTCGCTCGCGGTTCTGCGCGAGATCGGCGTTGAGACCGGCGGCTCGAACGTCCAGTTCGCCGTCAATCCGGCCGATGGCCGCCTCGTCGTCATCGAAATGAACCCGCGCGTCTCGCGCTCGTCCGCGCTCGCTTCGAAGGCGACCGGCTTCCCGATCGCCAAGGTCGCGGCCAAGCTCGCCATCGGCTACACGCTGGACGAACTGGAAAACGACATCACCGGAGGTGCCACCCCCGCCTCCTTCGAACCGTCGATCGACTACGTCGTCACCAAGATCCCGCGGTTTGCTTTCGAGTAGTTCCCGGGCGCCGAGCCGACGCTGACCACCGCCATGAAGTCGGTCGGCGAAGTCATGGCGATCGGCCGCACCTTCGCCGAGAGCCTGCAGAAGGCGCTGCGTGGTCTGGAAACTGGCCTCACCGGCCTCGACGAGATCGAGATCCCCGGCCTCGGCGCCAATGGGGATGGTGGCGACGACAAGAACGCCATCCGCGCCGCCATCGGCACGCCGACCCCGGACCGTCTGCGCATGGTGGCCCAGGCGCTTCGCCTCGGCATGTCGGCAGAAGAGGTGCATGAAGGCTGCAAGATCGATCCGTGGTTCATCGCCCAGTTCAAGGCGATCACCGACATGGAAGCGCGCGTGCGCGAGCACGGCCTGCCTGAGGACGCCGAAAACCTGCGCATGCTGAAGGCCATGGGCTTCTCAGACGCCCGCCTCGCCTCGCTCTCCGGCAAGCGCCCGAAGGAAGTCGCCGAACTCCGCAACGGCCTCAACGTCCGCCCGGTCTTCAAGCGCATCGACACCTGTGCGGCCGAATTCGCCTCGCCGACCGCCTATATGTACTCGACCTACGAGACGCCGTTCGTCGGCGCGCTGCGCTCCGAAGCAGAGGTTTCTGACCGCAAGAAGGTCGTCATCCTCGGCGGCGGTCCGAACCGCATCGGCCAGGGCATCGAATTCGACTATTGCTGCGTGCACGCCTCCTTCGCCCTGCAGGCCGAGGGCTTCGCCACCGTGATGGTAAACAGCAACCCGGAGACGGTGTCAACGGATTACGACACCTCCGACCGGCTTTATTTCGAGCCGCTCACCCTCGAAGACGTGCTCAACG
>JARXAK010000003.1 GCA_029865885.1 Rhizobium sp.
GATATAGGCGAGCGCCACGATGATGTCGGAAAGGCGCGAGGAATTCCAAGCATCCCAGATGAAGAAGCCGATACCGACGCCGCCGGTCAGCATCTCCGCGGCAACGATCGCAAGCCACGAGAGGCCAACACCGATCCGAAGGCCGGTAAAGATGTAGGGAGCAGCGGCCGGCACCATGATCCGCACGAAGAATTCCAGCGGGTTGAGCCGCAGCACGCGGGCGATGTTGCGGTAGTCTTCCGGAATATTGCGCACGCCGACGGCGGTGTTGATGATCACGGGCCAGATCGAGGTGATGAAAATGACGAAGATGGCCGACGGATTGCTGTCCTGGAAGGCCGCGAGCGACAGCGGCAGCCAGGCGAGCGGCGGCACCGTGCGCAGGATCTGGAAGATCGGATCAAGGCCGCGCATGGCCCAGATGGACTGTCCGACGACGGCACCGAGGAAAACGCCGACAACAGCGGCAAGGCCGAAGCCCATGGCGACGCGCTCCAGTGATGTCAGGACACGCCAGGCAAGACCGATATCCTGCGAACCATAATCGAAGAAGGGATAGGCGATCAGGTCATAGCTGTCGGACCAGATCTGGGATGGCGGTGGCAGAGTGGCCCCCGGCTGCGAACAGGCGACCTGCCAGATGCCAAGCAGCACGAGTGTCACCAAGAGCGGAGGCAGCACGTTGCGCAACAGGTTGGCACCGGCGCGTTTCACGTCGTAGCTCGGTGTGGCGCGCCTCGCCAGGTGTACGACGGTTCCTGTCCCGCTGGGGGAGACGGCGATTGCCTCTGTCTCAGCTTTTCGGGCGGTGGCGGTCATGGTGGTGTCCTCAAAGGTTGTCGTGGGGCATTTTTTGGAACTGTGAGCGTTGGCCCCAACTCCTCTTCTCCCCAGCGGGGAGAAGTGCCGAGCGAAAGCGAGGCGATGAGGGGGCCGAGTGCGCATTGTCGAAATGAGCTGCGCTCCCCCTCATATCCCCGGTGCAACACGTTGCACCTGAGCCCTGCGGGCCACCTTCTCCCCGTCGGGGAGAAGACGAAATCAAGCGCTCGCCTTGATGGTGAGGCTGTCGAGATAGGCCTGGGGGTTTTCGGGATCGAAGACCTTTCCATCGAAGAAGGTCTCGGGGCCACGCGAGGCAGAGGCCGGGATGTCGGCAGCCTCGACGCCGAGATCCTTGGCGGCCTCCCGCCAGATGTCCTCGCGGTTCACCTTGTCGACCAGGGCCTTGATGTCCGTGTCAGGCGCAAACTTGCCCCAGCGCACATTTTCAGTCAGGAACCAGGCGTCATGGCTCTTGAACGGGTAGGAAGCGTGATCCTTCCAGAACTTCATCTCGAGCCCGGAGTTTTCGACCACACGGCCGTTGCCGTAGTTGATCGTGCCCTTCAGCCGTCCTGCGACGTCCTTTGGCGGCACGTTGAACCACTGGCGCCTGCCGAGGATGGCCGACATCTCTTCCTTGTTGTCCATCCTGTCGGCCCACATCTGGGCTTCCATCACGGCCATGAGAAGTGCCTTGGCAGCGACAGGGTTTTGCTCGACCCAGTCGGACCGAAGGCCCAGCGCCTTTTCCGGATGGCCCTTCCAGAGTTCACCCGTCGTACAGGCGGTGAACCCGATCCCCTGGTTGACGAGCTGCTCGTTCCAGGGCTCCCCCACACAGAAGGCATCCATGTTGCCAACCTTCATGTTGGCCACCATCTGCGGCGGCGGAACGACGATTGTCGAGACATCCTTGTCCGGATCGATGCCGCCAGCTGCCAGCCAGTAGCGGATCCAGAGGTCGTGTGTGCCACCCGGGAAGGTCATGGCGACCTTCACTTCGCCGCCAGCGGCCTTCTTCGCGGCAAAGGCCTCCTTCAGCTTCGAGGCATCGAGCTGAACGCCGCTCTCGGCATATTCCTTGGCCACCGAAATGCCCTGGCTGTCGAGATTGAGCCGGGCCAGGATCGATATCCGCACAGGCACATTGTTCTGCGTCACTTTGCCGGTCGAGATCAGATACGGCATCGGGGTCAGAATATGCGCACCGTCGATCCCGTTTGACGCGCCGCCAAGAACGAGATTGTCACGCGTGGCGCCCCACGAGGCTTGCTTCAACACTTCGACCTCAGGCAGGCCGAATTTCGCGAACAACCCCTTTTCCTGGGCGATCACCAGCGGCGCTGCGTCGGTCAGGGCGATGAAGCCGAGCTTGACGCCCTTGACTTCGGGTCCGGCGCCGGCGGCGAATGCGCCTGACGGGAAGGCCATCTTGGCAGCGCTTACGACGGCGGCGGCCGATGTGAGCTTAAGCAGCTGGCGGCGGGTGGTGCTCATTCCTGTAGTCTTCGTCATGGTTTGTGCCCCTCTGGTGTGACGGAGATCCGGAAAAACAAAAAACGCCGCTCGGTGACTGCATCTGCGGGATCGAAGGATCCCGTGTGCAAACCAAGCGACGTCGGTGTCTCTGGTGAGCGCGCTTCAGGCGCTCTTTCGTCCGGTCGCCGTTGACCGGATGTTTTTATGAAAGCAAAGCCCGTGCCAGATTCGAGGGGCGCCTTAAAAGCGACTGATAGGATTGACGAATCACGTCAATGCAGGCGGCTTCGGATCTCGGATGCCCGCGATGGGGCAAGTGCAAAATTTGTGCAGCTGCACATAGGCGCTCTGTGGCATGGCTGCCATCTTGGGCAAAGATTCAGTCGTCGCCAGCGAGGCCGACCGGCTTTGCCCCCGAACGAACGGCGAAGCCAGTGACGTACTCCTGCATCCGGCCTGGATCGAAGATCCGACCGTCCATGAAGCGGTCGTCGGGAGATGCACCGGGAAGCGGGCCGACAGGGGTCTGTGCTTGTCCCGCCGTGCCGAGAGCTGCCTGATAGAGGTCTGCGCGATAGGCGCTCTGTGCGCGCGCCATGTTCTCCGGCGTGAATTCCACCTGGCCCCAGCGGATCATCTGGCTGTAGATCCAAAGCGCCTGATTGGCCTGCGGGTAGTTGGCGGCCTGGCGATGGAAAACGAAGTAGTCATGGATCAGCCGGCGATTGCCGAAGGCATCGAGGCTGAACTCCCCGGCCAGAACCCGCCGGATGATATCCTGCGGTGCGGTGATATAGCGGGGAGATGCGAGGATCTCGGAGAGGTGATCGTGGTTCTCCGGCTGGTCGCACCAGCGGGCCGCCCTGTCGAGAGCCACGATCAGCCGGCTCACCGTGTCGGCATTGGCCTTGGCCCAGTCCGGCCGCATGCCGACCACCTTCTCCGGTGCCGAGGGCCAGATGTCCTGCTTGGCCGCTACGATCCGCCCCACGCCCCGCTCCGAGGCCACCATGTTCCAGGGCGCGCCGACGCAGAAGCCGTCGATGGCGCCGGCTGCCAGCGCATCGGAGGTGAGGGGCGGCGGCACGACCACGAGCTTCACGTCGCGGTCTGGATCAACACCACCTGCTGCGAGCCAGTAGCGAAATTCGTAATTGTGCGACGAGAAGGGATAGGTCATGCCGAGTGTCGGCGGCTGCTCGCCATTGTCGCGCATGTTGCGGAGAACTGTGGCCAGCGCTTTTGCATTGTCGAGCGCGCTCGCATCTTCTGCCAGGCCGGCGCTTGCCTTCATCCGTTCGAAGAGGCGCAACGAAAGCGTGATCGCATTGCCGCCGCGCCCGAGTGAGAAAGGCGTAATCGTCGGGGAGGGGTTGGAGCCGAGATCCAGCATCGAGGCGACCGGCATCGGCGACAGCATGTGGGCGATGTCGAACTGCCGGAAGGCAAGGCGATCGCGGACATTGGCCCAGGACACATCACGCACGAGGTCGAGGGTCAGTCCTTCAGCCGCAGCAAAGCCCATTTCCGCTGCCGCAATGAGAATGGATGCATCCATCAGGGGAATGAACCCGGCGCGCAGGATCCGCTGCTCTCGACCGGAGGCATGAACCGCCGGGGCGCCCGTATCGATTTCTCCCTGCCTCATCATCATGTCGCTCACTTCAATATCCCCGCAGGATCGTCATCACAGCAGCAATCCCGCTGCGGTCACCACGCTCTGGGCGATGTCGACCAGTTTCTTTTTCTCGTTCATGGCGGTCTGGCGGAGGAGCGAGAAAGCCTCCTCTTCGCTCATGCCGCGCATCTTCATGAGGATGCCCTTGGCTCGCTCGATGACCTTGCGCTCTTCCAGGGCCGAGCGGGCTTCGGCAAGCTCGCGCTGCAGCCGGCTGAAGGCGTTGAAGCGGCTGACGGCCATGTCGAGGATCGGCTTCACCCGCTCCTTGCGCAGACCGTCGACGATATAGGCCGATACACCGGCATCGACGGCTGCTTCAATCGCTGCGGTATCGGATCTGTCGACGAACATGGCGATCGGCCGGCTGACCGAGCGGGTCAGCTGGAACAGATGCTCCATCATGTCGCGGTTCGGGTTCTCGATATCGATGATGATGACATCGGGCGAAAGCGTCTCGATCGTCTTCGCGATCCCCTGAACCCCCAGCGCGACGGTCACATGCTGATGTCCCGCCTCGCGCAAGCCATCCTCGATGATCGCAGCGCGCACGGCATTCTCATCGATGACGAGGATGGTGAGGTCCAGATGGTTCATGCGCGATTGATGACGCAACGCAGCAAAATTGGCAAGCTGCAGGCCTAAATACTGAGCTCTTGAGAGTTGCAGCCAATTTTTGAGCAGGCCGCTATTCTGGCACTGCATCAGCTCAAGAAAAGCGAAGCCCCCGGAGTGGGTGCACTCCGGGGGCTCTAGATGAAATCATGGCTAGCCTGGTGCCGGGCTAAGCTCAGTCATGCCCCTTCGGCTGCAGCGATATCTGCCGTGCCAGCGCAAGCGCAATCAGCGTGCAGACCGCACCCGATAGAAGGTAGAGACCTGCCGCAAACAACCCGAACCAGGTTGAGAGCAAGAGGGCCGCCAGGGGCGCGAAGCCTGCGCCGAACATCCAGGAAAGAGCCGACACCATGGCCGAGGCCGTATAGCGGTTTCGGCGATCAAAGAGCGAGGCGATGGTCCCGGACGACTGGGCGAAATTGAAACCGAGAACGACGAAACCAACCATCATATAGGCGACGACACCGGCCTGACCGCCGTTCAGCAGCAGCGGCGCCGTCAAGGCGAAGGCGCCGATCGCCCAGGCACCCCAGACGAGGATCTTCTCGCGCCCGATTCGATCCGAAAGCCAGCCCGAAACCAGCATGGCGAGCACGCCGAGGCCGGCCCCTGCCGCTTCGATCAACAGGAAGGTGCCGGGGGCCTCATCGGTGTAAAGGAAGATCCAGGATAGCGGGAAGACGGTGACCATGTGGAACATGGCAAAGCTCGCCAGCGGCACGAAGACGCCGAGCAGCACTGTGCGACCGTCCTGCGACATCGTGGCGCGAAGCCCGGTGGGGGTCAGTTCGTTCGTCTCGAAGAGTTCCTTGAATTCCGGCGTATCGACGATGCGAAGCCGCGCGAAAAGTGCCACGACGTTGATCGCGAAGGCGACGAAGAATGGGTAGCGCCAGCCCCAGTCGAGGAAGTCGGCCGCCGAAAGCGTCATCACCAGATAGGCGAAGAGCACGGCTGCGACAGCAAGCCCGACAACGGCACCGAGCTGCGGGATCATCGCATAGAAGCCACGCTTGTCTTTCGACGCTGTGATGGCGAGCAGCGGTGCGAGACCATCCCAGGTGCCGCCGAGCGCCAGACCCTGCCCGATGCGCAGCAGCGCGAGCATGGCAATCGCCCACCAGCCAGCAGTCTCATAGGACGGTACCAGTCCCATGGCGACGGTCGATGTGCCCAGCAGGAAAAGCGCCACCGTCAGCTTGGTCACGCGGCCATGACGGCGGTCGAGGGCTGTAAACAGCACGGTACCAAGCGGGCGCGCCACGAAGGCAAGCGCCACAAGCACGAAGGACCAAAGCGTACCGGTCAGCGGATCCAGGAACGGGAAGATCCGCGCCGGAAACACGATGACGGACGCGATGGCAAAGACGAAGAAGTCGAAGAACTCCGACGTGCGCCCGATGATGACGCCGACCGCGATGTCCGAAGGCGAGACGTGATGATCGTCTTCGGAGGTGGTGCGGCCACTCTGTGCGGCGGGGGAGGCAGAACCGGTCATGCTCGCCATAACGCGTGCTCACTTTCTCGATTGAACAGGGCAGATCCGCATGGGGGGAATGCAGGCCGCACCTCAGTCTAACATGCTGGAAAGCGATGCCGCAGCTGCGGCCAAATTGACAGGTGACAAATTGTCGTATGTGCTGCAACGCAAAACCCAACTAACTAGCTTGGCGAATATCAATGGTCGTTGAGTGGAGTTCGGGGGGACACCTGCTCATTGACCCGCCAGAGTGTTGGGTAAGAGATGCAGAAGCTTCGCCTCCCGAAAATGCTGGCCGCCTTGACGGCGGTCCTGTTCCTGTCCGCCTGCAAGGCGGAAGTCCTTGCACCCACGGGAGATGTCGCTGCCCAGCAGCGCGATCTTCTCGTTATCTCCACGCTTCTGATGCTGATCATCATCATTCCGGTGATGCTGCTGACCTGCTGGTTCGCCTGGCACTACCGCGCGTCCAACAGGCAAGCGATCTACAAGCCGAACTGGTCCCACTCGACCAAGCTCGAGCTGATCATCTGGGCGATCCCCCTGATGATCATCATCTGCCTGGGTGCGCTGACCTGGGTCGGCACGCATCTGCTCGATCCCTACAGGCCACTTGCGCGCGTCTCGGAAGAGCAACCGCTCGATCCGCAGCAGGAGCCGCTGGACGTTCAGGTCGTGGCGCTCGACTGGAAGTGGCTGTTTATTTACCCGCAATACGGCGTCGCCGCCGTCAACGAGCTCCCGGTCCCGGTCGATCGCCCGATCCGCTTCTCGCTGACTTCGTCCTCGGTGATGAACGCCTTCTACATCCCGCACATGGCCGGCATGATCTATGCGATGCCCGGCATGCAGACGACGCTGCATGGTGTCTTCAACCAGGAAGGCACCTTCCAGGGTCTTGCCTCTCATTATTCCGGCGCCGGCTTCTCAGGCATGCGCTTCAAGGCGAAGGCAACCGATGCCGCCGGTTTCGAGGCCTGGGTTGAACAGGCCCGTGCGGGCGCCGAAAAGCTCGACCGCGCCAAGTATCTTGAGCTCGAACGCCCCAGCGAAAACGTGAAGCCGCTGACCTTCGCCAGCGTCGATCCGCAGCTCTTCCCGCGCGTTGTCAACATGTGCGTCGAAGAGGGCAAGATCTGCATGGCCGAAATGATGGCGCTCGACGCCCAGGGCGGCACGGGTCTCGCCGGCACGGTCAATATGAGCGCTCTCATCTACGACAAGCATGAGCGCCGGGGCACCCGCGAGCCGGTCTTCGGCTGGGAACCCTTCAAGGTTCTGGGCTTCTGCTCGGTCGAGGAACTGGAGCAGATGCTGGCCGCCAAGCCCGCATCCTTCAACGACAAGCCCGTTATTTCGGGGCCCCTGATGGGACACAACATGCCGCAGCCGGTATCGCCCTTTGGCGGTGAGGCCGAACGTTTCCTCACGCTCGTCCGGCAGGCATCCGGCAACGCGCCGCAACTCTGACAGGAATTTGGCATGGCGACGATAGACCATTCCACCACGCTTCTTCTCGGCCGCCTCAACTGGAGCGCGATCCCGACGGACCCGATCGTGCTCGCGACCTTTGTCGTCGTGGTAATCGGCGGCGCCGCGACGGTGGGTGCGCTCACCTACTACCGCCTCTGGGGCTACCTCTGGCGCGAGTGGCTGACGTCAGTCGATCACAAGAAGATCGGCATCATGTATATCATCCTGGCGCTGATCATGCTGGTGCGCGGCTTTGCCGATGCCATCATGATGCGCCTGCAGCAGGTGCTCGCCTTCAACGGATCCGAGGGCTATCTCAACGCCCACCATTACGACCAGATCTTCACCGCCCATGGCGTCATCATGATCTTCTTCGTGGCGATGCCCTTCGTCACAGGTCTCATGAACTATGTCGTGCCGCTGCAGATCGGTGCGCGTGACGTTTCCTTCCCCTTCCTCAACAACTTCTCGTTCTGGATGACCGTCGGCGGCGCCGTGCTTGTCATGGCCTCGCTCTTCGTCGGCGAGTTCGCCCAGACCGGTTGGCTCGCCTTCCCGCCGCTGTCGGGCATCGGTTACAGTCCGTGGGTCGGGGTGGACTATTACATCTGGGGCCTGCAGATCGCCGGCGTCGGAACCACGCTATCCGGCATCAACCTGCTCGTCACCATCGTCAAGATGCGTGCGCCGGGCATGACCCTGATGCGCATGCCGGTCTTCACCTGGACAGCACTCTGCACCAACATCCTCATCGTCGCCTCCTTCCCGGTTTTGACGATGACGCTGATCCTTCTGACGCTTGATCGCTACGTGGGAACGAACTTCTTCACGAACGATCTCGGCGGCAACCCGATGATGTACATCAACCTCATCTGGATCTGGGGTCACCCGGAAGTCTACATCCTGATCCTGCCGCTCTTCGGCGTCTTCTCGGAAATCACGTCCACATTCTCCGGCAAACGGCTCTTCGGCTACAGCTCGATGGTCTATGCCACCGTCTGCATCACGATCCTGAGCTATGTCGTCTGGCTGCACCACTTCTTCACGATGGGTTCGGGTGCCTCGGTGAACGCCTTCTTCGGCATCACGACCATGATCATCTCGGTTCCCACGGGGGCCAAGATCTTCAACTGGCTCTTCACCATGTACAAGGGGCGGGTGCGCTTCGACCTGCCGATGATGTGGACGGTCGCCTTCATGCTGACCTTTACAATCGGCGGCATGACGGGCGTTCTTCTGGCAGTTCCGCCGGCAGACTTCGTCCTGCACAACTCGCTCTTCCTCGTGGCGCACTTCCACAACGTCATCATCGGTGGCGTGCTGTTTGGCTGTTTTGCCGCGATCGCCTACTGGTGGCCCAAGGCTTTCGGCTTCCAGCTCAATGTCTTCTGGGGCAAGGTCTCCTTCTGGACCTGGGTCAGCGGCTTCTGGCTCGCCTTCATGCCGCTCTATGTGCTCGGCCTGATGGGTGTCACCCGCCGCATGCGCGTCTTCGATGATCCGGATCTCCGGATCTGGTTCATCCTGGCAGCGCTTGGCGCCCTGCTGATCGCCGTCGGCATCGCCGCCTTCTTCATCCAGATCGCCGTCTCGATCTGGAACCGCAAGGACAATATGGACGTGACCGGTGACCCCTGGGATGGCCGCACGCTGGAATGGGCGACCTCCTCTCCCCCGCCGGCCTACAACTTCGCCTTCACGCCCGTCGTCCATGACCTGGACGCCTGGCACGACATGAAGCAGGTCGGGCAGAAGCGTCCGAAGGCACCGTATATCCCGATCCACATGCCGCGATACACCGGCACGGGTGTCGTCATCTCGGCCCTGGCCACCCTCTGCGGCTTTGCGCTGGTCTGGTACATCTGGTGGCTGGCGGCTGTGTCCTTCGTGGCGATCATTGCCGTCGCGATCGCCCATACCTTCAACTACGACCGGGACTATTACGTCCCCGTCGACGAGGTCGAGCGCGTCGAAAAGGCGCGTGACCGCGAACTGGCAAGCGTGGGAGCGTGACGACCGTGAGCACCATCACCAAATCCGACGCACCCGCCGTCTATTGGGAAACAGAACCGCATCATCATCCGGAAGGCGCGTCCACGCGGCTCGGCTTCTGGATCTACCTGATGAGCGACTGCCTGATGTTCGCGGTCCTCTTCGCCGTGTTCGGCGTGGTCGGCCAGAGCTATGCGGCCGGTCCCGGCCCCAAGGCGCTCTTCGACCTGAACCTGATCGCGATCAACACCGGCTTCCTGCTGGTCTCCTCGATCACCTTCGGTTTTGCCATGCTCGCCATGTACGAAGGTAGGCAGGCCCGCATGCAGGCCTGGCTTGCCGTGACCCTGCTGCTTGGCCTCGCCTTCCTGGCGCTCGAAATCTACGAGTTCCACCATCTGATCGAACTTGGTGCCGGTCCACAGCGGTCTGCCTTCCTCTCGGCCTTCTTCGCCCTGGTCGGCACCCACGGTCTGCACGTGCTGTTCGGCTGTATCTGGCTCGTCACCTTGATGGTCCAGATCAATCAGAAAGGCCTGATCCCGGCCAACACCCGACGCATGGAATGCCTCAGCATGTTCTGGCACTTCCTCGATGTGATCTGGATCGGTGTCTTCACCTTTGTCTATCTCCTGGGGATGATCTGATGTCCAAACCTTCCATCCAGCCCCATGGGCATCACGAGCATGCCCACGACAACAGCGGTCATGACCATGGCAGCTACCGCTCCTATCTCACCGGCTTCGTGCTGGCGGCGATCCTGACGATCATTCCCTTCGCCATTGTCATGAGCGGTGGCTTCGACAGCCGCGTGCTCACGGCGGTGACGGTGATCGGCTTTGCCGTCGTCCAGATCCTCGTCCACATGGTCTACTTCCTCCACATGAACACCCGTTCGGACGAGGGCTGGACCATGCTGTCGATGATCTTCACGATCATCGTGGTCGTCATCATGATAGCTGGTTCCGTCTGGGTCATGTACAACCTGAACACCAACATGATGCCGACAATGGATCACGAGAGCTTCCAGGGCTTCGGCTCCTGAAGAGATCGGTAAGGCAATGACCGAGGCGCGCAGACCATGGTGGTTCATTGGACTGGGCGTCCTCGCCATCGGGCTGCTCGTTGGCCTCGGCGGCTGGCAGCTCCAGCGCCTGCAATGGAAGACGGCACTTATTGAACGCGTCGAGGCGGGGCTTGTGGCCCCGCCTTCCGCTGCACCCGGACCAGATCTTTGGAACACCGTCACATTCGACACGGCGGAGTATCGCCGTGTCGAAGTGCGTGGGCAGTATCTTCCCGGTGACGATACGCTCGTGAAGGCAGTCACATCTAGAGGCTCGGGCTTCTGGGTCATGACGCCCTTCGAGACGGATGACGGCTGGCGCCTCTTCGTCAACAGGGGCTTCGTGCCTGACGACAGGACCTCTGCCGCTGACAGGCCGATACCTGAGGGTGAGCAGAGGGTCACAGGCCTCCTGCGCCTCACCCAGCCCGGCGGCGCCTTTCTCCGTGATAACGACCCCACCGGCAATCGATGGTTCTCCCGTGACACCGTCGCCATGGCCCAGACCCTCGGACTGGGAGAGGTGGCACCCTATTTCATCGATGCCGATGAACAGGGCGATACCATGCCCGTCGGCGGGCTCACGGTGGTTTCCTTCCCCAACAAGCATTTCGGCTATGCCATGACCTGGTTTGGCCTGGCTGCCGTCTTCGCTTATCTGCTCTACCGCGCCACGCGACCGGATGCCGTCGAACGCTAGGTTCCGGTTGCGCCCTCACGACACTTCGTATCGGCTGGCAAGCGCCGTCGACAACTGGGCTGCAAACCGGGCCGCTGCGACAGGAAGCGTGCGGCCGCGCAACTGCCCCATATACAGAACGCCCGCCGGCACATCGCGCTTGTCGATCGGTCGTGTGACCAAATCGCCGGTCATGGTATGATCAGAGAGCCCGATCGGGATCTGGAAGGTTATGATATTCTCCGCGACCGCATGGTTGCGCAGGAACTCGAAACTGTCGGATTCGATCACCGGCTCCAGCCGGTAGGATGACTTTTGTGCCGCCATGTCCATCAGGTGACGGACGCCGAAGGGCGCCGTCGGCAATGAATAGGGGTAGGCGAGGCAGTCGCTCAGGCGGATTGTTCCTTTCGCGGCCAGCGGATGATGCGGCGCCATCACCACATGCACCGGCTGGTGAACCCGGATCAGCGTCATGAAATCGGCCATCCTGACTGGCTCGAAGACGATCGCCAGATCCGCCGAGTGATCGACCAGCGACTGCTCCGCCGCCTGGCGGTCGCGCAGATGCACGCCGAAGGTCACCGCCGGATGGTCCCTTCGATACTGAGCGATCTGATGCGGCAGGAAATAGGGCAGGAGCGCCTGGCTGCAGGCGATCGACACATGACCGCGGCGAACTCCTGAAAGGTCTGCGATCTGCGAGCGCACCCGCTCCATGTCGGAAATCTGGTTGCGGATGTGATGGATCAGGATCTCGCCGGCACTCGACAGCCGCACCCCATGCGGCAGCCGCTCGAAGACCGGCACGCCGAGTTCCTCTTCCAGCGCCAGGATGCGCCGATTGAGCGCCGTCGACGTGATTGCGAGCGATTCAGCCGCCCCTCGGATCGAGCCCGCCTTGGCGACGGCATCAATGTAACGAAGCGAAGTCAGGTGCCGCATGCGAGGTCTCCCCTAGTGATGCAAAATTTGCAGCAGCTCGCCCAAAACTTAGCACAAGACAGAAGCAGCGCCATATGGGTTACTCAAAGGTGAACGCGGAGCGCCATCAATAATCAGGGGAACCAGCGCCCGCCCGCCTATTCGCCGTCCATTCCGTGATCTGGGAGATCCTTCATGAGCCAGTTTCTTATGCCGAACCGCCGCCAGTTTCTGCGCCAGTCAGCCGGTCTCGCCGGTCTTGCTGCTGCCAGCAGCGTGCTTCCCTTCGACATCGCACGCGCCGCAGGCCTGACCGTCGGCTTCATCTATGTCGGCCCGAAGGATGACTTCGGCTACAACCAGGCCCATGCCGAGGGCGCTGCCGCGATCAAGGCGATCGAGGGCGTAACCGTGGTCGAGGAGGAACAGGTACCGGAAACGGTCGACGTCCAGAAGACCATGGAGAGCATGATCAACTTCGACGGCGCCACACTGCTCTTCCCGACCTCCTTCGGCTATTTCGATCCCCATATCCTGACCATGGCGCCGAAATATCCCAACGTCCGCTTCGAACATTGCGGTGGCCTCTGGACCCCGGACAAGCCGGCCAATACCGGCTCCTATTTCGGCTATATCGGCATGGGCCAGTATCTGAACGGCATCGTCGCCGGTCACATGACCAAGAGCAAGAAGATCGGCTTCGTCGCGGCTAAGCCCATCCCGCAGGTTCTCCTCAACATCAACTCCTTCCTGCTCGGCGCCCGCGCCGTCGATCCGACGATCACCTGCCAGGTCATCTTCACCGGTGAATGGTCGCTCGCCGTCAAGGAAGCGGAAGCCACAAATGCACTCGCCGACCAGGGCGTTGACGTCGTGACCTGCCATGTCGACGGCCCGAAGGTCGTCATGGAAACCGGCGCCGGTCGCGGCATGTTCCTCTGCGGCTACCATGCCAACCAGAGCCCGCTCGCACCAGAAAAGTATCTGACCGGCGCCGAGTGGAACTGGTCCAAGGTCTATACCGACATGGTCAACACGACCTTGGCCGGCGGCACCATCGACAACTTCGTCCGCGGCGGCCTCGCCGAAGGCTTCGTCAAGATGAGCCCGCTCGGACCGGCAGTCACCGAACCGGCGCGCAAGCAGTTTGATGCGACCCTTGCTGACATCATGAAGGGCGGCTTCTCGGTCATCAAGGGACCGCTCAAGGACAACAAGGGCAATGTCATCGCCACCGAAGGCCAGGCTTTCGCCGAGACGGATGTGGCGCTCGAAAGCATGGGCTACCTCGTCGAGGGCGTCGTCGGATCGACCTCGTAATCGTCCGGGAGGGGCATGCCATGAGTGCACCGGCGGATCTCGCAAGCCAGGACCTGGCCAAACGCAGTGTCTCGTTCGAGACGGTTCTGCACTGGCTTGATCCGCTCTTCCTGCCGCTGGCGGCACTTCTCGCCGGCATGCTCCTCTTCGCCGTCTTTCTGCTCCTGATCGGCACCTCGCCGATCGAGTTCTACACCCTCGTCTACAAGGCGGGTTTTGGTACGTCCTTCTCATGGACCAACACACTCGCCCGCGCGGCACCCCTCCTTCTCGCAGCCCTCTGCGTCGCCCTGCCGGCCCGGCTTGGTTTGGTGGTGATCGGCGGGGAGGGGGCGATTGTACTGGGCGGCGTCGGCGCCGGTGCGGTCGCCATGCTCGCCCCTGGCATGCCGGGTCCGGTCGGCATCCTCGCCATGATGATCGCGGGTGCGCTCGTCGGCGCCATCTGGATCGGCGGCATCGGCGCTCTCAGGCACTTCCGAGGGGTCAATGAGACGATCTCCAGCCTGCTGCTCGCCTATATCGCGATCGCCCTCATGAACCATCTGGTCGAAGGGCCGCTGCGCGACCCCGCGAGCCTCAACAAGCCGTCTACGTCGCCTCTGCCGGAGCTCTACCGGATCGGCGAAATCCCCGGCATCGGCGTGCATTGGGGGCTCGCAGCCGGCATCATTGCCTGCATCCTGTGCTGGGTGCTGATCGAAAAGACGACCTTCGGATTTGCGGCGCGCATTGTCGGCGGAAACCTGAGGGCTGCCCAGGTCCAGGGTCTGCCGGCCGGCCTGCTGATGATCGGCTTCACAGCACTTGGCGGCTCACTTGCTGGTCTCGCCGGCGCCTTCGAGGTCGCGGCCGTCCATGGCTCGGCCAATGCCTCGCTCGCCGGTGGCTACGGCTATACCGGCATCCTTATCGCCTTCCTCGCCCGGCACAACTGCCTGGCGATCATCCCGGCGACCTTGCTCTTTGCCGGCTTCGAGGCGTCGAGTGGCCTCGTCCAGCGAAGGCTCGACCTGCCGGATGCCACCATCGTGGTTTTCCAGGGCATGATCTTCATCGCCATCCTCTTGTCCGACGCGTTCCGTGATCGCATCACGCTGGATGGCCTTCTGCTGAAGGGGAAGCGCGCATGACGGATATCGGTCTCTGGGGCGTGCCCCTTGCCATCCTCGGCGGCGCCATCCGTGTCTCCACCCCCTTCATCTTCGTCAGCATCGGTGAATGCCTGACGGAGCGCTCGGGGCGCATCAATCTCGGGCTTGAAGGCACGCTCGTCTTCGGTGCGATGAGCGGCTATGCCGTCGCCTATCATACCGGCTCCGCCTGGGCGGGCACGCTTGCCGCTGCCCTCTGCGGCCTTCTCTTCGGCCTCCTGCACGGCTGGATCTGCAAGTTCCCCAAGGTCAACGACATCGCGATCGGCATCGCCCTGATGATCTTCGGCTCGGGCCTCGCCTTCTTCTTCGGCAAGCCCTACGTCCAGCCCGTCGCCCCCGATCTGCCATCCATCCCGCTCGGCTTCTGGTCGGATATCCCGCAGGTCCAGGCGGCCCTCAATGTCAACGTCCTCTTCCTCGTCGGCATCGCACTCGCCTTCCTCGCCGCCTGGGTTCTGAAAAATACCCGCGTCGGCCTCACCATCCGTGTCGCGGGTGACAGTGCCGATGCCGCCCGTGCGCTTGGGATCAACGTTATCAGGGTGCGCCTCTGGTCGACGGCGGTGGGCGGTGCACTGGCCGGCGTCGGCGGCGCCTATCTCTCGCTCTTTTATCCGGGCAGCTGGAACGAAGGCATTTCCTCAGGCCAGGGCCTGATGGCAGTGGCATTGGTCATCTTCGCCCGCTGGAACCCGGTCCATTGCCTCTATGCCTCGCTGCTCTTCGGCGGCGCGGGTGCGCTCGGGCCGGCACTTCAATCGGTCGGCGTCACCCAGGGCTACTACCTCTTCTACGCAGCGCCCTATGTGCTCACCCTTGGCCTCCTGATCGCGATCAGCTCGCGCACCAGGGCCATGGTCTCGGCCCCCGGCGAACTCAGCATCACCAAATAGGAGCAGGATCCATGAACGGACTTGGCGGTCTCAACAAGTCGCCCGAGGGGGTGGTCATCGGCCTCGTGCAGCTGCAATTGCCGAACACGGTGACGCGCGCCGATCTCGCGGCCCAGACCGACAAGGTCGTCGGCATGGTCGCCAAGGCACGCCGCAACATCGCCGGCATGGATCTCGTCGTCTTCCCGGAATATGCCCTGCATGGCCTGTCGATGGACACGAACCCGGAGATCATGTGCCGGATGGATGGCCCGGAAGTCGCAGCCTTCAAGCAGGCCTGCCGCGACAACCGCATCTGGGGCTGTTTTTCCATCATGGAATACAATCCGGGCGGCAATCCGTGGAATACCGGTCTTGTTATCGACGACCAGGGCGAGATCAGGCTCTATTACCGCAAGCTCCACCCCTGGGTGCCGGTCGAACCCTGGGAACCCGGCGATCTCGGCATTCCCGTCATCGAAGGCCCGAAGGGCTGCAAGCTCTCCCTGATCATTTGCCACGATGGCATGTTCCCGGAAATGGCACGCGAGGCGGCCTATAAGGGCGCCGAGATCATGCTGCGCACGGCGGGTTATACCGCCCCCATGCGCGAGGCCTGGCGCTTCACCAACCAGTCCAATTCCTTCTGCAATCTGATGGTGACTGCCAATGTCTGCATGTGCGGATCGGATGGCACCTTCGATTCCATGGGCGAGGGCATGATCGTCAATTTCGACGGCAGCATCATCGCCCATGGCACGTCCGGTCGCCCGGACGAGATCATCACGGCGGAAGTTCGCCCCGATCTCGTGCGTGAGGCACGCCGCGTCTGGGGTGTCGAAAACAACATCTATCAGCTCGGCCATCGCGGCTTTTCGGCCGTGGCCGGCGGTGCGGGGGATTGCCCCTATACCTTCATGCAGGACCTCGTGGCCGGAGAGTACAAACTCCCCTGGGAAGACGAGGTTCAGGTGACCGACGGCACATCCTGTGGCTTCCCGAAACCCGTGCGCCACTATGGCGAGATCAACAAGGAGGCGGCGGAATGACGACCATTAAGGCAGATCCCTATCTCTGGCCCTATAACGGCGATCTCCGTCCTGAGAACACCGCGCTCATCATCATCGACATGCAGACCGATTTCTGCGGCGTCGGCGGTTATGTCGACAAGATGGGCTACGACCTCTCTCTCACCCGCGCGCCGATCGAGCCGATCAAGAAGGTGCTCTCGGCCATGCGCGCCAAGGGCTACCACATCATCCACACCCGCGAGGGCCATCGCCCTGATCTCTCCGACCTGCCGCCGAACAAGCGCTGGCGCTCGCAGCAGATCGGCGCCGGCATCGGCGATGCCGGTCCCTGCGGCCGCATTCTCGTGCGCGGCGAACCCGGCTGGGAAATCATCGACGAACTGGCACCGTTGCCGGGCGAGGCGATCATCGACAAGCCGGGCAAGGGCTCCTTCTGCGCCACCGATCTCGAACTCATCCTGCGCACGCGTGGCATCGAGAACATCGTGCTGACCGGCATCACCACGGATGTCTGCGTGCACACGACGATGCGCGAGGCGAATGATCGCGGCTTCGAATGTGTCATCCTTGAGGACTGCTGTGGCGCAACCGATCCCGGCAACCATGCCGCCGCCATCAAGATGGTCAAGATGCAGGGTGGCGTCTTCGGCTCCGTCTCGGACAGCGAAAAACTTGTAAGTGCCCTGCCATGAGGGTCCCAGCGGAAGAGTTCAGGACACCCGATCACGCCATGTCGGTGGAAACCGTCGGCATGACGATGCGCTTCGGCAGCTTCACGGCGCTCAACGACGTCTCGATCCGTGTCGCCGCCGGGTCCTTCCATGTGCTGCTCGGCGAAAACGGGGCGGGAAAGTCGACCCTCGTCAAATGCATGATGGGCTTCTACAAGCCGACCTCGGGCCAGATGATGGTCGAAGGCCTTGAGGTCGAGATCCCCGATCCCCGTGCCGCCCATGATCTCGGGCTCGGCATGGTCTACCAGCATTTCACGCTCGTTCCGTCGCTCACCGCAGCCGAAAACCTCGTCATCAGCCGGGCCGATGCACCGGCGCTGATCGACTGGAAGAAGGAGCGCCAGGCGCTGTCCGTCTTCATGGACCGCATGCCCTTTTCCGTGCCGCTCGATATCCCGGTCGGACGCCTCGCCGCGGGCGAAAAGCAGAAGCTGGAACTCCTGAAACAGCTCTATCTCGGCCGCCGTTTCCTCATTCTCGACGAGCCGACTTCGGTGCTGACACCGGCGGAAGCCGACGAATTGCTCGGCATGGTCCGGGGGCTGACGAGTGCCGGCGAACTCACCTGTCTGATGATCAGCCACAAGTTTCGCGAAGTGACGGCCTTTGCCGATGAGGTCTCGGTCCTGAGACGCGGCGAATATGTCGGCGGTGGCAAGGTCTCCGATCTCTCGACCTCCGACATGGCGGCGATGATGATCGGTGAAAAGGAACTGGTGAAGCCGGCCGCCCGCGTCGCCTACCAGGGCGTGCCCGTTTTGTCTGTTTCAGGCGTGAAGGCACCGGATCGCTCCGGCCTGAAGACGATCGACATCGCCGATCTCAGTGTGAAATCCGGCGAGATCGTCGGCATCGCCGGCATTTCCGGCAATGGCCAGATGGAGCTGATGGAGATCCTGACCGGACAGCGGCCGCTGGATGCTGGCGAAATTCGGGTGAAGTCGGAGCCCTATCACGCGCGGCGCGGCGAAGCCCGCAAGTTGAACGTCCGTTATCTGCCCGAGGAACCCTTGAAGAACGCCTGTGCGCCGCGCATGACGGTGGCGGAAAACATCTTCTTCCGCGATTTCGACTTCACCGCAGGCAGCAGCCAGTTCTGGCTCGATGGCAGCCGCATGCTCGAGCAGGCGGGCCATCTGGTCGGCGAGTACAAGGTCAAGACGGCGTCACTGCAGTCCCCGATCGCCTCGCTCTCCGGAGGCAATGTGCAGCGCGCGGTTCTCGCCCGTGAACTCACCGGCGACGTCGATCTTCTGATCATCACCAATCCCTGCTTCGGCCTCGATTTCTCGGCTGTTGCCGAAATCCGCGCCCGTATCATGGCCGCACGAAACGCCGGGGCCGCAGTTCTCTTGATCTCTGAAGACCTCGACGAAATTCTCCAACTCTCCGACCGGATCCTCGTGATGTCGGAAGGGCATATCGCTTACGAGACCCCAGCCGTAAACGCCGATATCGGCGAGATCGGCCGGCACATGGCAGGACATCACTGATGGCAATCATCAAGGCGCGTCCCTTCGACTTCGACTTCGATCGGGACCATGCGGCCCTCATCATCATCGACATGCAGCGCGACTTCGTCGAGCCCGGCGGTTTCGGCGAAACACTGGGCAACAAGGTTGCTCTTCTGCAGGCGATCATCCCGGCGACGGCCCGCCTGCTTGCCGCCTTCCGCGCTGCCGGACTGCCTGTCATCCACACCCGCGAATGCCATCGGCCTGATCTTTCCGATTGCCCGCCCGCCAAGCGCGAGCGCGGCAAGCCATCTCTGCGCATCGGCGATCCCGGTCCCATGGGCCGCATCCTCATTTCCGGGGAACCCGGCGCCGACATCATTCCGGAACTCTATCCGGTGGAAGGCGAAATCGTGCTCGACAAACCCGGCAAAGGCGCCTTCTACGCCACGCCGCTCGGTGAGCTCCTGGCCGAGCGGAAGATCCGCCAGTTGGTCTTCGCAGGTGTCACCACCGAAGTCTGCGTCCAGACCACCATGCGCGAGGCCAATGATCGCGGCTTCGAATGCCTGCTCGCGACCGATGCCACAGAGAGCTATTTCCCCGAATTCAAGAAGGCGGCCATCGACATGATCACCGCGCAAGGAGCGATCGTCGGATGGGCCGCCGCCGTCGATCAGATTGTGGAGGCGCTCGATGTCTGAAGCTCTCAGTTTCCCGGATTTCCTGCGCGGCGGCTGGCAGCATTGCCAATTCGAGTATTTTCGCGAAGGGGTGGAGATCTGCCGGCTGGTGACGGGCGAGCCCGAACTGGCACTGCTGCGCTACGCCCCGGGCGCCTCCGTTCCCCGCCATTTGCATGTGGGCCTCGAGACGATCCTCGTGCTGGAAGGGTCCCAGAGTGATGAATTCGGGCACTATCCGACAGGGTCGCTAGTCGCCAACCCCGAAGGCAGCATACACTCCGTCGCTTCACAGGAAGGCTGCGTGGTGCTGATCCAGTGGACGAAACCGGTCAAGATCCTCTGACACGACCGGCCCCGCGGGCGCGCAGGATCTCAGCCGACGGACTGGGCTCCGGGCCAGCCCAGAGGCTCTGGACCACCTGCTTGATCTCCAGTCGCAGTGAATCGTCCTGCCGTGCCACTTCGACCAACCGCCCGGTAAACTCTTGCGTTGAGCTCAGCAGGCCCGGAATGGCGATCGACACCAAGATGCCGAGCCGGGTATCGAAAGAATGCTGCCGGCCCGTCAGGATCAGGTTCTTTTGCATGAAGGGGTAGAGGAGCTCGAAAAAGGGCCTTGCGAGCGCCTCCTCGATGAAATTCTTCCGCTCCTCGTCCTGACCCGTGAGAATCTCGGAAAAAAGCAGCTTCGAGAAATGCGGCCGGCGCCAGATGACTTCCACCATCTCCGAACTGATGAAATCGATCCGATCTGCCTCTGCCTGCTCTTCGGCGCGCTTCACCGCCAGCTGAAGCAACTCCACAGTCTCGCGCGCGACTTCAGTCACGGTGGCTTTCCAGATGCCCACTTTGGAACCATAGCGATAAGAAATCAGGGCCACATCGACCCCCGCCGCAGTGGCTATGCTGCGCATCGATGTCTGCTCGAAACCGAAAGCGGCAAATGTCTCAAGCGCAGCGTCGAGAAGTCCCTCGGCGTTTTGTTCGTTGCCGCGGCGTGGCCGCCCCCGTTTGCGCTCGGTCACTTCCTTAACCTGTTTCACACCTACCTCGCTCGTTCACTTGACAAGTGTAGCCAAGCTCCTGCATATATTCAACACGCGATGAATAAATTTCGTGTCACTCGATTCCAGGAGCCAGCGATGCCGACGCCATGGGTAACGCGCCAGATGGGGCCGTTGCCCCCTGTTTCAAGACATTTTTTTCTGCTGGTCCCGGCAGTGATCTCCCTATTGCTTGCATCCTGCAGCGATAACGCCACCGAATCGGCGCCCTATCTGCCAACCGTAAAGGTCGTGTCCGTCGAGACTGTTACCGATGTGGTGACGGTCTCCGGCACTGGCGAAGTGAGGCCGCGAGTGAAGAGCGCGCTTTCTTTCAAGGTGAGCGGTCGGGTGATCGCGCGCGAGGTGGATATCGGCGATCGCGTAAAGGCGGGCCAGGTGCTCGCACGTCTCGATCCGACGGAGCAGCAGGCGGATCTGGCGGCGGCCGAAGCGGCCATTCGGGCCCAGCAGGCCACGCTGCGCACCGCTGAATCCTACCTCAACCGGCGCCGAACTCTCACGCAGACCGGTGCGTTGCCGCAGCAGCAACTCGACGAGGCGATCCAGCAATACGATACGGCGGTCAACGACTTTGCTGCCGCACAGGCAAACCTGGCGACAGTGCAGGAAAGTCTGGCGCAGACCGAGCTCAAGGCGGATGCCGATGGCGTCATCACATCGGTCAATATTGAGCCTGGTGAAGTGGTTCAGCCCTCTTCGGCGGCTTTCGATCTTGCTCATGACGGGGAGCTGGATGCAGTCTTCAACGTCGATGAAAGTGTCCTGACACGGGAGGCCCCGCCCATTTCTGTGGAAGTTGCACTCGTCGATCGACCCGACATTCGCACCACGGCGCGTATCCAGGAGATCAGTCCCTCCGTCGATCGCAAGCTGGGTACGGTACGCCTGAAGCTATCGATCACCAATCCGCCTGCCGAAATCACACTGGGATCGGCAATCGTGGCCTATGCCAAGATTGCGACCGACGGGCGTATTTCAATCCCATGGCAGGCGCTTGGAAAGAGCAATGGTCTTCCCTCCGTCTTCGTGCTGGACCCTGCCACGGAGCTTGTCGAAAGCCGGCAGATCGACGTGCTGCGCTATGACGCTGACCGCATCATCGTTGCCGCTGGCCTGAAGGCCGGGGAGCAGGTCGTCGTCGAGGGGAACCAGTTTCTCTATCCGAAACAGAAAGTGCATGCCGTGCAGGGAGACGTCCAATGAGATACGGGGGAGCCATCGCATGTCTGTGCCTCGTCGCCGTCGCATTGAGTGGTTGCAGTGAGAGCGAAGAGCAGGTCGCGGCCGAAGTCCGGCCTGTACTCTCGGTTGTCGCGGGCCCGCGTGCCAACGAACCTGGAACGGGTTTCACAGGTGCCGTCGAAGCGAAGATGAACATCGAGATCGGCTTCCGCCTGCTGGGGCGGATCACGACGCGTGCGGTTGATGTGGGCGATGTTGTAAAGGCCGGTCAGGTCTTGATGACGCTGGACACAACAAGCCTTGAGCTTGCAGTCCGTCAGGCGGAAGCCGATCTGGCATCTGCCAAGGCGAAACTGGAGTTGGCAGACGTCAACGCGCGTCGCCAGGCAACACTTCTCAAGACCCAGGCGACGACCAGGGAGCGACTGGAAGAGGCGGAGCAGACAGCTGAAGCAGCCGAGGCGACCGTTCGGCAGAAGGAAGCCGACCTCACCAAGGCGCGTGAACAGACCTCCTATGCCTCCATCATCGCCGAGACCGATGGGGTCGTTTCTGCGGTCAACGCCGAAGTCGGACAAGTGGTGGCAGCCGGGCAATCCGTCGTCACAATCGCCCGGCTTGAGGCGCTCGATGCTGTCATCGACGTTCCCGACACATTGAAAGCGCTGCAGGCGCTTGGCACCGACTACGAGATCATCCTGCTGTCCAATCCGGATGTGAAGGCGAAGGGCCGCGTGCGGGAAGTTGCTCCTGAGGCGGATGCGGCGACACGCACTCGCCGCACCAAGATTGCTCTCGATACCCCTGATCCGTCTTTCCGGTTGGGCAGCACGATCATGGCAAAGCCCGTTGAAGCGGTTGAATCCAGTATCTGGCTTCCCGAATCTGCGGTTGGCATCGACAAAGATGGAGCCTTTTTCGTCTGGGTGATTGACCGCGAAAAGAGCGCCGCAACCCGCCGTGCGGTCGACGTGAGCAAGGCCCACTCGGGCGGCTATGACATCGTATCCGGGTTGCAGGCTGGTGAGCGCGTGGCAAGCGCCGGCGTCAATTCCCTCAGCGAAAACCAGATTGTTTCCCTCACAGACGAGACCGCCCGATGACCAGCAGATTCAATCTCTCCGAATGGGCGCTGAAGCATAAGTCGCTCGTCTGGTACTTCATGATCCTGTCCACGGTGGCCGGCATCATGGCCTACTTCAATCTCGGTCGTGAGGAGGATCCCGACTTCTCCATCAAGACCATGCTGATCCAGGCCCAGTGGCCGGGCGCATCGGTCGATGACATGACCAGCCAGGTCACGGATCGCATCGAAAAGAAGCTCCAGGAGCTTGAATCGCTCGACTATACGAAGAGCATCAACACGCCTGGGCAGGCGACGATCTATGTCAATCTGCTGGAAAACACCAAGGCTTCGGACGTGAAACCCACCTGGGTAAAGGTCCGCAACATGATCAACGATATCGCCCCCAATTTGCCTCAAGGGGTGGTCGGTCCGTTCTTCATCGACAGCTTCGGCGACGTCTATGGCAACATCTATGCCTTCACGGCCGATGGATTGAACCAGCGCCAACTCAGGGATTATCTCGAATCCGCTCGCACCGAGATCCTCTCGGTTCCCAATGTCGGCAAGGTCGACCTCATCGGTGCTCAGGATGAGGTCATCTATCTTGAGTTCTCGACCCGTCGCATGGCAGCGCTCGGGATTACCCAGCAGCAGATCGTCAGCACGCTGCAGAACCAGAATGCCGTTGTCGCCTCGGGTGCGTTGCGCACGACATCCGAAAGCATCAGCATGCGTGTCTCTGGTCAGTTCTCGACGGAGGACGATCTCAGGAACGTCAACCTGCGCGTTAACGACCGCTTCTTCCGCTTGAGCGATGTGGCCACCATCACCCGTGGCTATGTCGATCCGCAACAGCCGCTGTTCAGGGTCAACGGGCAGCCGGCGATCGGTCTGGCGATCGGGATGAAGCCGGGCTCCAACCTGCTGACGTTCGGCGAAGCCCTGTCGGAAACCATGGACAAGGTGACCGCGAACCTGCCGGTTGGCATTGGCGTGCACCATGTTGCTGACCAGGCCGTCGTCGTTGAGGAAGCTGTCGGCGGGTTCACCAAGGCCCTCTTCGAGGCCATCGCCATCGTCCTTGTCGTGAGCTTCATCAGTCTCGGCATGCGGGCAGGTCTCGTGGTCGCCCTGTCGATCCCGCTGGTACTGGCGATCACCTTTGTCGCGATGGAATATCTCGGGATCTCGCTCCAGCGCATCTCGCTGGGTGCCTTGATCATCGCTCTCGGATTGCTGGTCGATGACGCGATGATCGCGATCGAGATGATGGTATCCAAGCTTGAACAGGGCGAACCCATCTCGAAAGCCGCCACGGCGGTCTGGACCTCGACCGCCTTCCCCATGCTGACGGGCACGCTCGTCACCGTCGCGAGTTTTATTCCCGTCGGTCTGAACGACAGCGCCGCTGGCGAATTCACCTTCTCGCTCTTCGTCGTTATTGCCGTCGCTCTGATCGTTTCCTGGATTGTCGCCGTTCTCTTCGCGCCGGTTCTCGGGGTTCTGATCCTGCCGGCCAAGATGCAGAATCACCATGAGAAGAAGGGCAAGGTAGCCGAGCTGTTCTCGCGGATTCTCGGCACCTGCATGCACTGGCCGAAGATGACCTTGTTGGCGACCTTCGGGATCTTCTCCCTGTCGGTCTATGGCATGGGCTTCGTGCAGCAGCAGTTCTTCCCGACATCGGATCGCCCCGAGCTGGTCATCGACTGGACATCGCGGCACAATTCCACCCTGGCCCAGACCAAGGCCGATATGGACAAGTTCGAAGCGACCTATCTCGCAAACGACGACAGCATCCAGCACTGGACGTCCTATGTCGGGCAGAGTGCAAAGCGCTTCGTGCTTTCCTTCGACGTCCAGCCCTCGGCAGCCTATTTCGGCCAGATGGTCATCGTGGCGAACAGCATCGAGGCCCGCGACGTGCTCAAGGAAAAACTGGCGAACGTCGCAGCGACCGAATATCCCGGCACCGATATCCTGATCAAGGAAATGGAACTCGGACCACCCGTTGGGCGCCCGATCCAGTACCGTGTCAGCGGACCAGATCCCGAAAAGGTGCGCGAATACGCCTCGGGGCTGGCCGCCGTGATCGGAACGGATCCGCGTCTTGGCCGGATCGTCTATGACTGGATGGAGCCCGCCCGCACCGTCAAGGTCGATGTGGTGCAGGACAAGGCTCGTCTGCTCGGCGTGAGCTCGAGCGATATCGCCACCGCCCTCAACAACATGGCCGGCGGATCGACGATGACCCAGCTGCGTGACAGCATCTACCTGATCAGCGTTGTGGGTCGCGCGCCTGGCGAAGAACGCCAGTCGATCGAGACGCTGCGCAATCTGCAATTGCCCGGCGGCGACGGCCAGTCGGTACCGCTCGCCTCCATTGCGACCTTCTCTTATGGCATGGAGCAGCCCGTGATCTGGCGGCGCGACCGCAGTCCGACGATCACGCTGAAAGCCGCAATTGTGGACGGCACCCAGCCCGCGACGGTTGATGCCGCTCTTAAGGACAAGGTTGCGGCCTATTCAGCCGAACTCCCGACAGGCTACCGGATCGCGACCGGGGGATCTGTCGAAAGCAGCGCCAAGAGCCAGGCTCCGATCGCAGCCGTCGTTCCCCTGATGCTCCTGACCATGGCGACCATCCTGATGTTCCAGCTGCAGAGCTTCCAGCGGCTGTTGATGGTCGTGATCGTGGCTCCGCTCGGGCTGATCGGGGTCGTCGCAGCCCTGTTGCCCAGTGGCGCGCCGCTTGGGTTCGTCGCGATCCTTGGCGTCCTTGCGCTGATCGGCATCCTGATCCGCAACTCGGTCATCCTGGTCGTCGAGATCGATACGCTGCAAAAGAACGGACGTCACGCCTGGGATGCGGTGCGGGAAGCGACGGAACATCGCATGCGCCCGATCATGCTGACGGCAGCGGCGGCCAGTCTGGCGCTGATCCCGATCGCCTCGGAGATCTTCTGGGGACCCATGGCCTATGCCATGATGGGCGGCATCGTTGTCGGCACCGTCCTGACCTTGCTCTTCCTGCCGGCACTTTACATCGTCTGGTTTCGGATCAAGGATCCGGCCACACAGGCCTGAGTGGACCGCAAAGGCATGACATGAACCGGCCGGTGCTCCGCATCGGCCGGTTCCGCGTTTCACGGGGCGAGGTCTCAGTTTTAGTAGGAGCTTTCGAGACTGTAGCGGCTGCCCGGATAAAGCAGCCTGACCGCCGTCACCAGCCGGTCGCCGGACCAAGTCCGACGACGAACCAGAAGGCAGGGTTCCGACCTGGCGATCGCCAGCAACCGGCATTCCCAGGGCTGTGGAAGTACAGCCTCGACAAACTGCTCGGCGCGCGAGATCGGCGCAATTCCGCTCAGATAGGCATTGGGCGTAATCGCCCGAAAATCCTGATCGAGATAAGCGGGCGCAAGCTCTGCATGGACAAAGCGATCTTCCAGCTGGATCGGCAGGTCGTCTTCCTTGTGCACGATGACCGAGTGATAGGCTGAGGTGCCGGCCTCCACTTCCAGCCGGTCCGCCAGATCGTGATCGCAGACTTCCGCCTGCATCAGCACGATCTCGACGGAATGCTGGCTGCCGCGCTCGGCAATCTCCTCGGCGATGTTGCGCACGTCGCTGACATTGGCCCGGCGCTTCTTCGGCGCAACGAAGGAGCCTCGCCCCTGGACACGGACGATGACGCCTTCGCTGGCCAGTTCCCTGAGCGCCCGATGCGCCGTCATCCGGCTGACCCCCAGCATCTCGACCAGCTCGTTCTCGGAAGGAATGCGGAAATTGATCGGCCATTCGCCGCGCTCGATCCGCGCCTTGATCTCGGCCTTCATCTGCTCGTAGAGCGGCGTATCCTGCCGTTCGTCGGGAAGTGCAAAGCCTGGCTGATCGTCTGACATGGTGGGTCGATCCTGATGGTGGCGAAGCGATCTTGCGGGTTTCTCGCCGCAGCGCTTCAAGCATTCCCTTATCGGCAGAGACCTTGTCTAGGCAACCGGTTCGGAACCAGAGGCCCGATCGAAAACTGCAGTCAGTTCGATGCGGTAGAGCGTGCAATCAGCCTCGCGAGGCTCGACGGCGAACTCGAACGGCACCTGCTCTGAGACCATGATATCGCCGAGCCCGACATCCGATCGCATGCTATCTATCGTCACCAGGGCATCCCCCCGAAACACGATCGCGACAGTGTCCCCCGTCATCGCAAACGTCTGCGCGGCTGACACGCCAGTCTTCGTCATGCGATGAACGAAAAATCCGCGACGGCTCATGACATTGAGATCGAGCGTTTCTCCTCCGAGGCAATCTGCCTGCACCTCCGCATCGCCGGAAAAGGCGAAGGGAGGAGATGCCATGAGAAGCGGTGGCTCCCGCCTCCCATCGACCGTCAACTGCATGCCGTCGCCCTGGAGTACGGCGATCGTCCGGTCGATCCCGGCAAAGATCGAGAACGGACCGGAGGTTCCGACAGTCGCGAGACTGATCCGCCAGTCGAACCCGCCGGATCCATCCGAAGCAGGCCGGGAGATCACCTCGCGGGTGATCCCCAGCCCGTTTTTCCAGGGCATCTGCTGGTGCTCGTCAAAGCGCTGGATGCGGATGGACATGGGCGTGTCGTGTCCCCTCAATTGCCGAGGATGCCGGGCAGACGGAGGCCCTTTTCCTTGGCGCAATCCAGTGCGATCTCGTAGCCCGCATCGGCATGGCGCATGACGCCTGTCGCCGGATCGTTCCACAGCACCCGTTCCAGCCGGCGTGCGGCATCGTCCGTGCCATCGGCGCAGATGACCATGCCGGAATGCTGGGAGAAGCCCATGCCCACACCACCGCCATGATGCAGCGAGACCCAGGTCGCACCCGAGGCGCAGTTCAGAAGTGCGTTCAGAAGCGGCCAGTCGGACACGGCGTCCGAGCCGTCCTTCATCGCTTCCGTCTCGCGGTTCGGCGAGGCGACGGAGCCGCTGTCGAGATGGTCACGTCCGATGACGACGGGTGCCTTGAGCTCGCCAGTCCGCACCATCTCGTTGAAGGCGAGGCCGAGCTTGTGGCGATCGCCGAGGCCGACCCAGCAGATGCGCGCCGGCAGGCCCTGGAAGGCGATGCGCTCGCGCGCCATGTCCAGCCAGTTGTGCAGGTGTTTGTTGTCGGGCAGCAGCTCCTTCACCTTGGCATCGGTCTTGTAGATATCCTCCGGATCGCCCGAAAGTGCTGCCCAGCGGAAGGGACCGATGCCGCGGCAGAACAGCGGACGGATATAGGCCGGGACGAAGCCGGGGAAGGCGAAGGCATTCTCGAAGCCTTCTTCCTTGGCGACCTGGCGAATGTTGTTGCCATAGTCGAGCGTCGGAATGCCCCTGTTCCAGAAGTCGACCATCGCCTGCACATGGGTCTTCATCGAAGCGCGGGCGGCGACTTCCACCGCTTTCGGATCGCTCTCCTGCTTCGCCCGCCATTCGGCAACCGTCCAGCCGAGCGGCAGATAGCCATGGATTGGATCATGGGCCGAGGTCTGGTCGGTGACGATGTCAGGGCGCACGCCACGGCGCACGAGTTCCGGGAAAATCTCGGCGGCATTGCCGACGAGGCCGACGGATTTCGCTTCCCCGGCCTTGGTCCAGTGGTCGATCAGGGCAAGCGCCTCGTCCAGCGTATGCGCCTTGGCGTCGACGTAACGGGTGCGCAGGCGGAAATCGATGCGGGTCTCGTCGCATTCGACGGCAAGGCAGCAGGCGCCGGCCATGACGGCGGCCAGCGGCTGTGCGCCACCCATGCCGCCAAGCCCGCCGGTGAGGATCCACTTGCCCGTGAGATTGCCGTTGTAGTGCTGGCGCCCGGCCTCCACGAAGGTCTCGTAGGTGCCCTGCACGATCCCTTGCGTGCCGATATAGATCCACGAGCCGGCGGTCATCTGGCCGTACATGGCGAGACCCTTTTTATCCAGCTCGTTGAAATGGTCCCAGGTCGCCCAGTGCGGCACGAGGTTGGAATTGGCGATCAGCACGCGCGGCGCATCCTTGTGGGTGCGGAACACACCGACCGGCTTGCCCGACTGGACGATCAGCGTCTCCTCCTCGGTCAGCGTCTTCAGCGTCTCGACGATCCGGTCGAAATCATCCCAGGTGCGGGCGGCCCGGCCAATGCCGCCATAGACGACCAGCTCATGCGGACGCTCGGCCACATCCGGATCGAGATTGTTCATCAGCATGCGCAGCGGTGCTTCCGTCATCCAGCTCTTGGCCGAGAGTTCGGTTCCGGTTGCGGCGCGGACGTCGCGGATATTGTGTCTGGGATTGCTCATGGTCCTCGCTCCTCAGCGTTTCAGATCGAGCGCGATGGCTTCGATGGTTGTCAGAATGTCCTTGAGATGCCGTCGCAGCGCCTCGGCCTTTCCGGCGTCATAGGCGAAGGGTGGTGCCTCGCTGGTCAGATGCGTGATCTGCGCCAGCTCCATCTGGATGGCGTGCACGCCGGTCTCCGGCTGCCCGTAATGCCGTGTCGTCCAGCCGCCCTTGAAGCGGCCATTGACCACAGACGTGTATCCCTCGGCCCGACCGGCGATCTCGGCGGCGGCTTTCTCTATCCTGACATCGCAGGTGCGGCCCATGTCCGTGCCGATGTTGAAGTCCGGCAGAGGCCCTTCGAACAGGAAGGGGATGAGCGAACGGATCGAATGGCAGTCGTAGAGCACCGCCACGCCATGCAACGCTTTCACGCGCTCGATTTCAGCCTTCAGCGCCGCATGATAGGGCGCATGGAAGCCTGCCAGGCGATTGGCGATATCGCCCTCGGTCGGCTCCTGTCCTGCGCGCCAGATCGGCAGACCATCGAAATCCGTCTCCGGAATGAGGCCGGTTGTGTTCTGGCCGGGATAGAGGCTGACACCTGAGGGGTCGCGATTGGCATCGATCACATAGCGGTGGAATGTGGCACGAACCGTGGTCGCGTGCGGCAACAGGCCGGCATAGAGATCATGGATGTGCCAGTCGGTATCGGCCAGCAGCTTGCCGTTGTCGTTCAGCCGGTCATGGATCTCGCTCGGGACCTGTGTTCCGGTGTGCGGGAAGGCGAGGATGACGGGGGAGGTGCCTTGGGTGACGTGGAATGTGGCAGTCATCTAAAACCCCTCCCCAACCCCTCCCCACAAGGGGGAGGGGCT
>JARXAK010000040.1 GCA_029865885.1 Rhizobium sp.
CCCCCTCAAGGGGAGGGTGTCGATCTCGACACCTTCATCGCCCTCGTCGACCGCGCCGTGGTGCTGGCGAAAGCTGATCTGCGCACCGAAGCCGTCGGCGAATTCCCGGAACTCCAGGGCGCCATGGGCCGCAAATATGCGCTGCTGCAGGGCGAAAACCCCTCCGTCGCCGCCGCCATCGAGGACCACTGGAAGCCGAACGGCCCCTCCGACCGCCTGCCGGAAGACAAGGTGGGCCTGACCGTCGCGCTTGCCGACAAGCTGGATACGCTCGTCGGCTTCTGGGCGATTGATGAAAAGCCGACCGGCTCGAAGGACCCCTATGCACTCCGTCGTGCGGCGTTGGGTGTCGTGCGCATGATATTGGAGAGGGGAATACGTGCTCAAATGAGTACGTTGGTTGAAGTTGCCTACGTCGCTCTTCACCGAACAGCAAAAGCCACTTGGCAAATAGGTTTGTCCGGATCCCACGTGTTTTTCAACTCGGCCGTCAAGCCAGAAAATGTGAACTCGTTCGAATATGAATGGGACGAATACTCTACCAAGCTTCTTGATGCTGAGTTTACAGCACGCTTAGGAGCTTCCGGTGTCACCATGACAACGGAACAAGGTGGATGGAAAATTGAGAGCTTTGATCGGACAGCGCGGGGGGTGGTAGATTTCTTCCACGACCGCCTGAAGGTCTACCTGCGCGACCAGGGAGCCCGCCACGACATCATCGACGCCGTGCTGTCGACCCCCTCATCCCCGGCGCAACATGTTGCGCCTTCCCCTTCGGGCCACCTTCTCCCCGCTGGGGAGAAGAGGGAACGCGCCGCAGCGGCTGTGGCCTCCTCTCCCCAGCGGGGAGAGGGTGGCGCGGTAGCGCTGGGTGAGGGGGCCGCACGCGATGTGCTTTCCGGCACCGACGACCTGCTGATGGTTGCCCGCAAGGCCGAAGCCCTGACCGCCTTCATCACCTCGGAAGACGGCCTGAACCTCTTGGCCGGCACCAAGCGCGCCACGCAGCTGCTGGCGGCCGAAGAGAAGAAGGGCACCGTCGTCGCCGATGGCGTCTCGGAAGCGCTGTTGAAGCTCGATGCCGAAAAATCGCTGTTCGCCGCCATCCAGTCGGCGTCGAAATCGGCAGCCGAAGCCGTGGCATCGGAAGACTTCCGCTCCGCCATGCAGGCGCTCTCGACACTGCGCGGCCCGGTCGACAAATTCTTCGAGGATGTCCTGGTCAACGATGAGGATGCCGCCATCCGCGCCAACCGCCTGGCGCTCCTGAAGGCCATCCGGGAAGCGACAGCCACGGTCGCGGACTTCTCCAAGATCACAGGTTGATGATGTGAGACCCCGCTTCGGCGGGGTCTTTCGTTCCCTCGTGTAGTGCCATATGCGTTACCAATGTCGATGCGCAACTGAGGCAAACTAACGTGGCTTTGACGAGAGATTTCAAGGAAACCGTTCGCGATCGGGCACAATCGGATCCCGCGTTTCGTGCCGCACTGCTCAGCGAAGCAATCGAGCTCCTGCTGTCGGGTGATGTCGAAACCGGTCGGGCTCTTTTGCGCGATTATATCAACGCCACCATCGGCTTTATCGAACTCGGCCAGAAGTCCGGCCTGCCGCCCAAGAGCCTGATGCGCATGTTCGGCCCGTCCGGAAACCCACGCGCCGACAGTCTTTTCGCCATCCTCCGCCTGCTGCAGGACGAAACCGGCGTGCAGATCGCAGTGAAGGCAGCATAGCCGGCTTGGGCTAGATCCGCATCAGTGTTAACCTGTGCATCCTGGCAGTCCAGAGGAAGCCATCCGCATGAACAAACCCGTCCAGGTGACCATTGCCGAGCCCTATGACAGCTTTGTCGAGTCCCAGCTCGAAAGCGGCGCCTTCACGTCGCCGGAAGAGGTAGTCGAGGCGGGCCTTAAACTTCTGAAGGAAGAGCAGGCGCGGATCGAATGGCTGCGCAATGCGCTGATCGAGGGTGAGAATAGCGGGCCGTCTGTGCCGTTCGACCCTGAAGACCTGATGGATAGTGTGCGAGAAAGATGGAAGAGCCGTGGCTGAGATCCGGCTTAGTCCCTCCGCACGCCAGGATTTTCTCGGCATCGGTGACTACACACGGGATCGATGGTCTGAGGCTCAAGCCGAACGATATCTGAGGCAGATCCTTGCGATGATCGCAGAAATCGGAATCTATCCGTTTTCAGGCAGCGAGGTACCTTCATTGCGGCCTGGCTACCGTCGCCGGCGGTGCGGCTCACATCTGATCTTCTATGTCATTCTGGAGGATGGCATGGTGGAAGTCGTTCGCATCATTCACGAGCGAGCCGACCATGTGGGTAAACTGGACGACTGACCTTCATGCCCCCCCAAATCCTCATCAGCGCCTGCCTGCTCGGCCGCCCCGTTCGTTATGACGGCAAGGGCAAGCTGCTCGTAGATCCCTTGATCGAGCGCTGGAAGGCCGAGGGGCGGCTCGTCGGTTACTGTCCCGAACAGGCCGGCGGCCTGCCGACGCCGCGTCCGCCCGCCGAAATCGAAGGCGGCATGAACGGCGAGGATGTGCTGGCCGGTCGGGCCCGGGTCATGGAATTGACCGGCGGCGATGTCACCGCAGAATTTGTCGAGGGTGGTGAAAGGGCGGTCGCCTTCGCCCGCGAGCAGGGATGCGATGTAGCACTCCTCATCGATGGCAGCCCCTCCTGCGGTTCCGGCTTCATCTATGATGGCTCGTTTTCCGGCATCCGCCATCCCGGCTTCGGGGTCACGGCGGCCCTGATGCGCCAGGCGGGCATCGCGGTCTTTTCCGATCGCGAGCTCGATCGGCTTGCGGCGCATATCGATCGGACCGGCTGAAACGAGAAAGGCCGCCGGATTGCTCCGGCGGCCTTGTGTTTTTGCAGTGCCGTCGCCACTCAGCCCGCCATGCGATACTGCTGCTGGCCACCCGCCTGTCCGGTCTTGAAGCTGCGGATCAGGTTCAAGAGGTCGCCGGTGTCGTTGGCAAGAACCTCGGCGGATGCCGTGGTTTCTTCGGCCATCGCCGCGTTCTGCTGGGTGGCCTGGTCGAGCTGGTTCATCGACGACGAGATCGAACGCAGGGTGGTGTCCTGCTCCTGGGCGCTGTGCGAGATCTTCGAGACGATGTCGTTGGCACCGGCGATCTGGTCGGAGATCCGCTTCAGCGCCTCGCCGGCCTGGCCGACGAGCTGCACGCCCTGTTCGACCTGCTGCGAGGAGCGGGCGATCTGGTCCTTGATCTCCTTGGCAGCCGCTGCCGAGCGCTGGGCAAGTTCGCGGACTTCCTGGGCGACAACGGCAAAACCCTTGCCGCTTTCGCCGGCACGGGCCGCCTCGACGCCGGCGTTCAGCGCCAGCAGGTTGGTCTGGAAGGCGATTTCGTCGATCACGCCGATGATCTTGGTGATTTCGGCCGAGGACTGCTCGATGCCGCTCATCGCATTGATGGCGCGGGTCACGATCTCGTCGCTCTGGCGTGCTTCGGCGCTGACCGTGCCGACGCGGCTTGCGGCTTCACGGGCACCATCGGCGGTATGGCGAACGGCAACGGTGAGTTCGTCAAGCGCCGCCGAGGTTTCCTCCAGATTGGCTGCCTGGCGTTCCGTGCGCTGGGCAAGCTCGCCGGAGGCCCGGCGGATCTCTTCCTTGGACACGGCGATATCATTGCCCTTCAGGTTGACGCGGGCCATGGCCTCTTCGAGACGGGCCAGTGCATCGTTGAAGTTGTCACGCAGCGCCGCATATTTCGGGCCGAGATCGGCGCAACGCACGGTCAGGTCACCATCGGCGAGCTGTTCCAGCGACTGGCCGATGGTCGAGACGACATGCGCCTGCTGGCGGGCTTCGGAGAGCTGTGCCTCGGCATTCTGGCTGCGCTCGCTGTCAAGTTCGCGCTGCTGTTCGTCCTGGCGGGCGGAGAGCGCATGGCGCTCACGCACCTTGTCCTGCAGGCTCTTGGTCGCCTGTGCCATCAGACCGATTTCATTGCTCATGTCCGTATGCGGAATGGTGATGTCAACATTCTCGTCGGCCACGGCTTCCAGCGCATCATGGATCGCCTTCAGCGGCGTCGTGATGTTGCGGATCACGAAGAATGCAGCCGCAAGGGCCAGAACGAAGATGCCGGCCGACCAGCTGATGGTCTTGATCACGCTGGAGCGGATCTCGGCCTTGAGATCGTCGGTATAGAGGCCAGTGACGATGACGATCTTCCAGGGCTCGAAGGCCTTGCCGTAGGACGCCTTCGGATAGGAGCGGTCTTCCGGATCCTTGCCCGGCTTCGGGCCGATGAATTCGACAAAGCCGCCGCCCAGCTGGCCCAGACGAACCAGTTCGTCACGATAGGCAAAACCGTTGGCGTCGGGTTTGCCCTTGTTGCTCTTGCCGACATCCTTGGAGGTCGGATGGAAGATCATCACGACATCGTAGTCATAGCCGAAGAAATAGCCGTCCGGCTCGAACCGCATCTTGTTCAGCATGTCGTAAGCACGGGTCTTGGCTTCCTCGACGGTGAACTCTCCGGCGACAGCGCGATCATTATAGTCCTTGAGGACGGACAGCGCTGTTTCGACCTGGGTGCGCAGCAGTTCATAGCGCTGCTGGTAGATGGTGGCGGTGGAAGAGCGGACCTGGAAATAGGTGGCAGCGGCAAAGGCTGCCATTAGTCCGCCGATCAGCACGATCAGCTGGAGTGAGATCTTCAAATTCTTCATGGCCGAGAGAGCTTTCGTCTGTCGAGCGGTTCGGGCGCCGGTGAGAGGATCAGTCGAACAGATCGGCACGTCATGTCCCGAGGAATTGCGACAGAGTCTCATCGCCAAAGATTGAGATCGATTTAAGCACATCTCAATATGGTACTATTAGAATATAGGGGTAAATTCTTGTCGCACGACGGCATAACGCCCGGGACTGGACCGGGCGTTATGTCCGTGTCGACCACGAGAGACCGCCGCGCCCGGATCGTTAGGCGGGCGGATGGGGATCAGTTGAGACGCAGGTCGAAGCCTGCAAGAGCCGGCGCCTTGTCGGCTCCGACGGGTGCATCGCCGGGTGCATCGCCGGGTGCATCGACTGCGGCGGTCGTCGCGCCATGGTCGATCTCATTGGTGGTGGGCAGGGCACCCGCGACAATGGTCGAGCCGTCCGTGGCCCAGCCTGCGGCAGAGGTGTAGACCACCACCGGCGAGCCGCCGAGCCAGCTTTCAACCCGCTTGAGTTTCTGTTCGCCATCGACATCGACCACTTCCGCCGTCTGGTTGCCGTGCGGAATGGCCGGGACCTGATAGGCCGTCCGGTCGATCTTCGGCGCCGGCGGCGGGCAATGGCTGCAATCGACCTGGATGATGCTCGGTTGTGTCGATGCGAGCCCCGTAACGGTCGAGATCGATCCGGCCATGACCGGCACAGCGGACAGGGATAGAGCTAGGATCATGGATGTCGAAAGGATGAGGCGCATCACGTTATTCCCCGATTGTTGGGACGAACATTAGCAATCGTTTCTTTCGATCCAGTCAGGAGCTTTGGTAAAATTTGAACAAACGGTCGATTTCCACGCGCAAGCCAAGGCGCAGACCTGCAAATCAGGCCTTTTCGCGCGCGATGGCCTGCCAGCCGATGTCCCGGCGGCAAAAGCCGTTCGACCAGTCGGTGGCATCCACCAGCGTATAGGCAGCCGCCTGCGCCGCAGCCACGCTTGCACCAACCGCTGTTGCATTCAGCACGCGCCCGCCGGTTGCCACCAACTGGCCGTCCTTCAGCGCCGTGCCCGCATGGAAGACCTTGGCGCCGGCTGAGGCTGCGGGAAGGGCGGCAATCGGCGTGTTCTTGTCATAAGCTGCCGGATAGCCCTTGGAGGCCAGAACCACGGTTAGCGCCGGGTCCTCGCTCCACTCCGCCGTCACCTGATCCAGCGTGCCGGTCGCAGAGGCGTAGAGGATCGGCAGCAGGTCGCTCTTCAGCCGCATCATCAGCACCTGGCATTCCGGATCGCCGAAGCGGACATTGTATTCGATCAGTTCCGGACCCTTGGCCGTGATCATCAGCCCGGCAAAAAACACGCCCTGGAAGGGGTGTCCCATCTCGGCCATGCCGCGCATGGTCGGCTCGATGATCTCGCGCATGGTGCGCTCGACCATATCAGCCGTCATGACCGGTGCCGGCGAATAGGCGCCCATGCCGCCGGTGTTCGGCCCGGTATCGCCGTCGCCCACACGCTTGTGGTCCTGGGCAGTCGCGAGGGCCAAAAGCGACTTGCCGTCGGAAAGGCAGAAGAAGCTCGCTTCCTCGCCATCGAGAAACGCCTCGACCACGACTTCCGCACCGGCTGCCCCAAAGGCGCCCTCGAAGCAGTCATCGATGGCCGCCAGCGCCTCGTCCAGCGTCATCGCAACCGTCACGCCCTTGCCAGCGGCAAGCCCATCGGCCTTGATGACGATCGGCGCGCCCTGTTCACGCACATAGGCCTTGGCCTTGGGCGCATTGTTGAACCGCTGATAGGCGCCGGTCGGAATGTTGAACCGGGCGCAGACATCCTTGGTAAAGCCCTTGGAGCCCTCAAGCTGGGCCGCCGCAGCCGACGGTCCGAAGACGGCAATGCCGGCCTCGCGCAGCCGGTCGGCTATGCCCGCGACCAGTGGCGCTTCCGGCCCGACGACAACGAAGTCGATCGCCTTGTCCTTGCAGAATTGCACGACCGCGCCGTGATCCTCGATATCGAGCGAAACAAGTTCCGCCTCTTCCGCAATGCCGGGATTGCCAGGCGCGGCATAGAGCTTGGTGAGATCAGGCGACTGGGCGATCTTCCAGGCCAGCGCATGCTCGCGTCCACCCGACCCGATCAACAAAACCTTCATCGCCAGCCTCCAATGCCACAAGGGGAATGCCCGGCGGTTAAGGGGGAAGGGGAGAAAGGTCAAGCGTTTCGCACCTACGCCCCTGGGAATTCAGGGATGAGCTTGCGTCGATCACGCGCTATACCTATAAATACGTACATGGGAGGTGTCGGTGACGAGCCATGAGGTGTTGCGCCGGCTGCTGGCCGAGGGTTGGTTCGAGGTTGGGCAGAAGGGCAGTCATAAACACTACCGGCACCCCTCCAAGCCGGGTCGCGTGACGGTTCCCCATCCAAAGCGCGATATTCCGATTGGAACTCTGCGTTCTATATGGCGACAGGCTGGTTGGAACTGGCCGTCCAAGTGAACAGGAAAAGAGAGACCGCTGACATGCAGATCGTCGCCCTGGTCCACAAGGACAATGAGAGCTACGGCATTTCCTTTCCGGATTTTCCCGGCTGCATTTCCGCCGCCTCGTCGCTCGACGAGTTGTTGCTGGATGGCAAGGAGGCGCTCGATCTGCATGTCGAGATGATGCTCCAGGACGGTGAGCCTCTGCCGGACCTCCGCAGCCTCGATGTGTTGCGTGCCGACCCGGAATTCGCCGAGGACTTCGCGACAGCGGAGTTGGTGACACTTCTGCCTGTGGATATTCCCGGTCGTGCCGTGAAGGTGACCATCACGATGGAAGAGCATCTGCTAATGAGGCTCAACAAGGCGGCCGAGCGTCAGGGATATACCCGATCCGGCTTCATCGCCGAGGCCGTGAGGCGCAAACTGGCAGGCTGACGAGGCTTGCCTTGCCACATTCCCCCGCTATGGTCCGCCTCCATCAAGCAAGTTCCGCAAAAGTGTCCCACGGTTTTGCGATGAGAGCCTGCGACCAAACAAAAACGCTAAGTGGGTGAATCGTGGGCTTGCCAACGAAAGTCTGCCTAGCACAAGACGGAAAACCCATGGCCGACGACATCAGATCCATTGCCGCCCTCATCGCCACCGAGATCAACGCAAGGCCCGATCAGGTCATATCCGCCGTTGGCCTGCTGGATGAGGGTGCTACGGTCCCCTTCATCGCCCGCTACCGCAAGGAAGTGACCGGCGGTCTCGACGATACCCAGCTGCGCAATCTCGCCGAACGGCTGATCTATCTGCGCGAGCTTGCCGCCCGGCGGAAGTCGATCTTCGAGAGCATCGACGGCCAGGGCAAGATGACCGACGAACTCGCCCGCAAGATTGCGCAGGTCACGACCAAGGCCGAGCTGGAAGATCTCTATCTGCCCTACAAGCCGAAGCGCCGCACCAAGGCGGAAATTGCCCGCGAAAAGGGACTGCAGCCGCTCGCCGATGCGATCCTCGCCGACCGGACGAGCGATCCGCAGAAGCTGGCTGTGGCTTATATCACCGAGGACGTTGCCGACGTGAAGGCAGCGCTCGAAGGCGCGCGCGACATCATCGCCGAGCAGATCTCGGAAAACGCCGACCTCATCGGCCGGTTGCGCAACGACATGAAGGACCGCGCCATCCTCTATTCGAAGCTCGTCGACGGCAAGGCCGAGGCTGGCGCCAAGTTTGCCGACTATTTCGACCATTTCGAGCGCTGGGCAACCGTGCCCGGCCACCGGGCGCTGGCCATGCTGCGCGGCTGGAACGAGGAGTTCCTGTCGCTCGCAATCGAAGTCGACCGCGACGACACCGCCCCGATCAAGACCAGCCAGCGCATGATCGCTAGCGCCTATCAGGTCGCGGGCAAGGGCCCCGCCGACCAGTGGCTGCTGGAGGTCGCAGGCTGGACCTGGCGGGTGAAGCTGTCGGTGTCGCTTTCGCTCGACCTGATGCGCGACCTGCGTGAACGCTCCGAGGAAGAAGCGATCCACGTCTTTGCCCGAAATCTCAAGGATCTGCTGCTCGCCGCCCCCGCCGGCTCCCGCCCGACCATGGGTCTCGATCCCGGCATCCGCACCGGCGTCAAGGTCGCCGTCATCGATGGCACCGGCAAGGTGGTCGAAACCACGACCGTCTATCCCTTCCCGCCGCGCAACGATATCCGCGGCTCGCAGGTCGAATTGGCCTCGCTGATCCGCAAACACAACATCGAGCTGATTTCGATCGGCAATGGCACCGGCAGCCGCGAGACCGAAAAGCTGGTGGCCGACATGCTCGCCCAGTTCCCGTCGACGGCGCCCAAGCCGACCAAGGTCATCGTCTCGGAAGCCGGTGCGTCGGTCTATTCCGCCTCGGAAACGGCCGCCAAGGAATTCCCCAATCTCGACGTGTCGCTGCGCGGCGCCGTCTCGATTGCCCGGCGCTTGCAGGATCCGCTGGCCGAACTCGTCAAGATCGAGCCGAAGTCGATCGGCGTCGGCCAGTATCAGCACGATGTCGACCAGGGCCGTCTCGGCCGCTCGCTGGATGCCGTCGTCGAAGATGCTGTGAACGCCGTCGGCGTTGACGTCAACACAGCATCCGCCCCGCTGCTCGCCCGCGTCTCCGGTCTCGGCAAGACGACGGCGGAGGCGATCGTTGCCCATCGCGACGAGACCGGTCCTTTCGCCAGCCGCAAGGATCTCTTGAAAGTCCCGCGCCTTGGCGCCCGCACGTTCGAACAATGCGCCGGCTTCCTGCGCATTCCGAACGGCAAGGAGCCGCTCGATGCCTCTTCCGTCCACCCGGAAGCCTACGGCGTGGCGAAGAAGATCGTCGCCGCCTGCGGTCGTGACCTGCGCTCGCTGATGGGCGATAGCGCGACTTTGAAGAGCTTGGATCCGAAGCGCTTCATCGACGAGCAGTTCGGTCTACCGACGGTCAAGGACATCCTCGCCGAACTGGAAAAACCGGGCCGGGACCCGCGCCCGTCCTTCAAGACCGCGACCTTTGCGGAGGGCGTCGACGAGATCACCGACCTGAAAATCGGCATGACGCTCGAAGGCACCGTCACCAATGTCGCCGCTTTCGGCGCCTTCGTCGATATCGGCGTGCATCAGGATGGCCTGGTCCACGTCTCCCAGCTCGCCGACCGCTTCGTCAAGGATCCGCATGAGGTGGTGAAAGCAGGCGATGTCGTGAAAGTCCGCGTCGTCGAGGTCGACGTCAAGCGCAAGCGCATCGCGCTCACCATGCGGAAAGACGGCGGCGAGGCACAACAGCCCTCGATGCGCGGCGACACGCGCGGCAATGCGAACGCGATGAAACATTCCAACGCCCGCCCGCCGAAGCCGGAACAGCCGGCGATGGGTGGCCTGGGTGCGGCGCTGGCCGAGGCCATGCGCAAGAAATAGGACGCACCAAAAGAATCAGGCCGGAGCTCATCACTCCGGCCTGCCCATCGCCCCCGAACAGCGCCTCTCAATGGGAGGCTGCGCAGTCCTTGCAAAATGGTGTGTGTGGCACAGCCTTCAGCCGATCCATCGAGATCGGCTCGCCGCATGTGACGCATTGACCATACCGGCCCTTGGCGATCCGGTCGAGTGCGGCGTCGATCGCCCGCAATTCCTCTTCGCCGACCTGGCCGAATTCCTCCAGCACCTCATCGTTCTCCGCCTCGGTCGCGCGTTCGGCGCTGTCGGCGCTTTTCAGCACGCCGAGGTCGAGATCGATCTTCTTAAGCCGCCGCTCGATCTCGTCCTTGCGCGAAAGCAGCATGCGCTCAAAATGGGCCGTATCCATCGCCTGTACCGGATTGTCCATCATCTCACCTGTCGACCAGAACGGAAATCTTCGAATGGCGGACGACACGGTCGGCCGTCGCGCCGATGAAATAGTTGGAGAAGTCTGGCACATGCGAGCCGATGAGGATCAGGTCCGCCTTGTGCTCATCGGCCGTCGCCAGAATTTCGCGGGCCGGGGCGCCGGAGCGGATCTCGATATGCGCAGTGACGCCCGTCTTTTCCTTGAGGGCAACGAGCTTGGTCTTGGCTTCGTTGATTGCGCCCTCGATCAGGTCGACAGGCACGTCGATCGCGAGATAACCCGGAATGTCCTCAATGATGGTCAGGAGCAAGATCTCGCCGCCTGCATCCAGCAGGGACTTGGCCTTGCTCAGGATCCTCTCGCCAACGGCGACGGCAGCCGGATCGACCGGAACGATGATCTTCTTGTACATTGTGCTCTCCTTTGTCACCCACTGGGTGTTTCCTCTTTATGGGGAGACAATGCGTCCGGGAGAGAGGCGTCGCATTGATCAGGATCAACTTTGACGGGTCGCCTTTCGTTCGATAATGTCGAACGACTTGTCCAAGAAATGTTATCTTTTGTGAACGGTGGTTTTAGACCATATTGCTTTCACACAAGCCGCCGAGCGGTATCCAGGAGTTTCACCCATGACCGTGCATGCTCAATCCGCATCATTTGCAGTCACCCGGCCCGTCCATGTCGGGCGCGCCCATCTCGTCGTCCGCGACCTCGAGGTCGTCGGCAGTTTCTATGAAAAGGCCATCGGCCTCGAGCGCCTGGAAGAGAGCGCCAGCGGTCTGGAACTCGGTGCCGGCGGTAAGCCGCTTTTGACGCTCACCACGCGCGGCGATGCCGCTGCTGCCCCGCGCAATGCCGCCGGCCTCTTTCACACCGCATTTCTGATGCCGAACCGGCAGGAACTGGCCCATTGGCTGGCCCATGCCGCCCATCTCGGCGTCGAACTCGACGGTGCCAGCGATCATCTCGTCAGCGAGGCGATCTATCTCTCGGACCCCGAAGGCAACGGCATCGAGATCTATCGTGATCGCGGCCATATGGAGTGGACCTATTTTCCCGACGGCACCATCCAGATGGACACGCGCCGGCTCGACCTTCAGGCCCTGTATGAG
>JARXAK010000242.1 GCA_029865885.1 Rhizobium sp.
ATTATGCCGTTCTCGGCGCGGTCTAAAGAATTCCGCGCAGCCGCCGCAAGGATCTCGAAACGGTTCGCGAAGCGATCCGCCGGGCAGTGCGCTCCACGGCCAACGAAGCCTGGGGCAAGAAGCCTATCGTGACTGTCTTCCTGACCAAAGTCTGAGGGACGACGCGGGCAGGGATGACCTAGTCTTTGCCCGCAACGACTGGAGGAAAACATGCTCGGCCGCGTCAATCACATCGCCCTTGCCGTTCCCGATCTCGCCGCTGCGACCGCGAGTTATCGCGACATGCTGGGCGCCAAGGTTTCGCAAGCCCAGGCGTTGCCGGAGCATGGCGTGACAGTGGTGTTCGTTGAGCTGGATAACACCAAGGTCGAACTCCTCGAACCGCTCGGCGACGCCTCGCCGATCGCGGCCTTTCTGGAAAAGAACCCGTCCGGCGGCATGCATCACATCTGCTACGAAGTCACCGACATCCTGGCGGCCCGCGATCAGCTGTCGGCCTCCGGTGCCCGGGTCCTTGGCAGTGGCGAACCGAAGATCGGCGCCCATGGCAAGCCGGTGCTCTTCCTGCATCCGAAGGACTTCTTCGGCACACTGATCGAACTCGAACAGGTCTGAGGCGCATTCACGAAGCGATGAAGTCTTGTTGATCGCAGGCGGAACCAGCCTGCGACGCTTTTGTCTTTGTGCCGAAGGGCATCCGCGATTATACGGTGACGAGCGGCGCAGGCAGGTTGCCTGGCGTCGGCTCAAGTCTGGAGCGAGACATCATGGCGATCCTGTCGGGACTGGCGGTCTATTTTGTGATCTGGTGGCTCACCCTGTTTGCGGTGCTGCCGATCGGCCTGCGCACGCAGGAGGAAGATCAGAATGTCGTGCCGGGGACCGTGGCCAGTGCGCCCACTCGGTTTCGCGCTGCGCGCATCTTCCTGTCGACCACGGTAGTTTCCGGGCTGATCTATGGCGCCTGGTATGTCGCCGGCACCTATTTCGACATCGGCTTCAAGGACCTTCCGATCATCATGCCGGGCCTTGAGCCTCGCGCCTGACGGCGCCGTCCGAGCGCCTGCCTTCCGTCGAGAAAGCAAAAAAAAACAAGGTCGAAAGACCTTGTTCGAAGCTTCGCGTGATCCTTCACCAATTAAGGGGCTGCGAACGTGCGCGCCTAGATCTGATCCTCCCAAGACTTGACCGCGAGTGTGGCAAAGATTTGAACTCCCTGCCTCTTTTATGGGCTGAACCTAGCCCAATCGATGATCGTTGTCACCCCTAAATCTTGCAGAATTGTTACACTCCTCGAAAAAAATTTTAGCATTCTCTTTTGTCGCATCATGGTCATGTAATGACCGGATTTGCGGGGTTGGTCGGGGCAGTTTCGTTTGCCGTTTCGCTTGGGAAGACGTCCTATCCAGGGCTTCTGTGGGCGAATGAGGGGAACCGTGCTTGCGGGTTTTCTTCTGGAGGCCAACCAGCTATGAACGCTTCCTGACACCCGTTTCAATCGCTGATTCCGCCCGTCTGGCGGCATCGACAACCATCTGGAATTCGTTATGCGTCTGTCGCGCTACTTCATGCCGATCCTGAAGGAAAACCCCAAGGAAGCCGAGATCGTCTCCCACCGCCTGATGCTGCGGACGGGCATGATCCGCCAGCAGAGCCAGGGGATCTATTCCTGGCTGCCGCTCGGCAAGCGCGTGCTGGACAAGGTGAACGCCATCATCCGCGAAGAGCAGAACCGCGCCGGTGCCATCGAGCTTTCCATGCCGACGCTGCAATCGGCCGAGCTCTGGCAGGAAAGCGGCCGCTATGAGGACTATGGCAAGGAAATGCTGCGCATCCGCGACCGGCAGGACCGCCCCATGCTCTACGGGCCGACAAACGAGGAGATGGTCACCGACATCTTCCGCTCGTCGGTCAAGTCCTACAAGAGCCTGCCGCTGAACCTCTACCACATCCAGCTGAAGTTCCGCGACGAGATCCGCCCGCGTTTCGGCACCATGCGCTCGCGCGAATTCCTGATGAAGGATGCCTATTCCTTCGACCTGACCCAGGCCGATGCGATCCATTCCTACAACAAGATGTTCGCCGCCTATCTGCGCACGTTTGCCCGTCTCGGCCTGCGCGCCATCCCGATGCGCGCCGATACCGGCCCGATCGGCGGCAATCACAGCCACGAATTCATCATTCTCGCCGATACCGGCGAGTCTGAGGTTTTCTGCCACAAGAGCTTCGTCGATTTCGACATTCCGGCCGTCGATACCGATTTCGACAGCGTCGATGGCCTGCAGTCGGTCTTCGACAAGTGGACCTCTGTCTACGCCGCAACCTCGGAAATGCACGATGAAGCAGCCTTCGACGCCATTCCGGAAGGCGATCGCCTGTCCGCGCGCGGCATCGAAGTCGGCCATATCTTCTATTTCGGCACCAAATATTCCGAACCGATGGGCGCCAAGGTGCAGGGTCCAGACGGCAAGGAACACCTTGTCCACATGGGCTCTTACGGTATCGGTCCGACGCGCCTTGTTCCCGCCATCATCGAAGCCTCGCATGACGAGAGCGGAATCATCTGGCCGGCCTCTGTCGCGCCCTTCGATGCCGTTGTGATCAACATGAAGCCCGGCGACGAAGGCTGCGACACGACCTGCGACAGGCTTTACACCGCCCTGCAGAATGCCGGCAAGGACGTGCTTTACGACGACACCGACGATCGTGCCGGCACGAAGTTCGCGACTGCCGATCTGATCGGTGTTCCCGTTCAGGTGATCGCCGGTCCCCGTGCCGTTGCCGCCGGCGAAGTCGAGCTCAAGGATCGCAAGACCGGTGCGCGCGAGACCCTGACTATCGAGGCCGCGATCAACAAGCTGACGGCCTGAGGCTTAAACAGCCTCCAGCCGAACCGAGACTGGGAGAGCGAGACCGCGATCCCGAGGCAAGGAGAAACCATGGCGACGACGGCCGCTGGCAACGAGACGGTGGAAACGGGCAAGGCCGGATCGGCGCGCGCCTTTTCCGGCTTTGAACGGATGGTGGCCTGGCGCTATCTGCGCGCCCGGCGCAAGGAAGCCTTCATTTCCGTGATCGCCGGCTTCTCCTTCATCGGCATCATGCTCGGTGTGGCGACGCTGATCATCGTCATGGCTGTCATGAACGGCTTCCGCACCGAACTCGTCTCGCGCATTCTCGGCATCAACGGCCACATGATCGTCCAGGCGGTTGACCAGCCGCTCAGCGACTATGCCGGTCTGGCCGAACGCTTTTCGGCTGTGCCCGGCGTGACGATGGCCCTGCCGCTGGTCGAAGGCCAGACGCTTGCCTCGGGCCGCGAGGGCGCCGGCACCGGCGCGCTCGTGCGGGGCATCCGCCCCGATGACCTGACGAAGCTGACGGTCGTTTCTTCCAACATCCGCCAGGGGGACATGGTTGGTTTCGCTGCGGGGCAGGGCGTGCTGATCGGCTCGCGCATGGCAGCCCAGCTGGGTTTGTCCGCCGGAGATACGATCACGCTGGTCTCTCCGGAAGGGGATGTCACCCCGCTCGGCGTCAATCCGCGCGTCAAATCCTATCCCGTCTCGGCGATTTTCGAGATCGGCATGTCAGAATATGACGCCTCAATCATCTATATGCCGCTCGAGGAAGCGCAGCTCTATTTCAATGTCGAAGGCATCGTCCAGTCGATCGAGCTCTTCATCTCGGATCCCGACGCGGTCGACGAGTTGCGCCCGCAGATCGAGGAGGCCGCCGGCCGCCAGATCTTCCTGACCGACTGGCGCCAGCGCAACCAGACCTTCTTCTCGGCCCTTCAGGTCGAGCGCAATGTCATGTTCATGATCCTGACGCTGATCGTGCTCGTTGCCGCGCTCAACATCATCTCCGGCCTGATCATGCTGGTGAAGGACAAGGCCAGCGACATCGCGATCCTGCGCACCATGGGCGCAACTTCGGGCGCGATCATGCGCATCTTCTTCATGACGGGCGCGGCGATCGGCACGGCAGGCACGCTCGCCGGCGTCTTCCTCGGCGTGCTCGTCTGTCTCAACATCGAGAGCATCCGCCAGTTCTTCTCATGGGTGTCGGGCACCGTGCTCTTCGACCCCGAACTCTACTTCCTGAGCCAGCTGCCGGCCGACATGAACGCCAGTGAGACCGTCTCCGTGGTCGTCATGGCGCTCAGCCTGTCCTTCATGGCCACCATTTTCCCGGCCTGGCGGGCCTCGCGCCTGGATCCTGTCCAGGCCCTGCGTTACGAATGAGGATGCCGAAATCAATGGCAAAAGACGTCGTTCTCTCGCTTGCCGGCATTGATCGCCATTACGGCCAGGGCGAGACCGTGCTTTCGATCCTGAAGGGCGCAGACTTCACCCTGCGCACCGGCGAGACCGTGGCCCTGGTGGCGCCATCCGGCACCGGCAAGTCGACGCTGCTGCATGTGGCCGGTCTGCTGGAACATCCCGATGGCGGCGAAGTCACCGTGGGCGGTGTCGCCTGCCAGGAACTCGGCGACGAAGAGCGGACCGCGATCCGCCGCAAGTCCGTCGGCTTCGTCTACCAGTTCCATCATCTGCTGCCGGAATTTTCCGCGCTGGAAAATGTGATGATGCCGCAGCTGATCGCCGGGCTCAGCAAGGCCGAAGCGGCCGAGCGCGCCAAGCAGCTCCTCGATTACATGCGTGTCGGCCATCGCGCCGACCATCGTCCGGCCGAGCTTTCGGGCGGCGAGCAGCAGCGTGTGGCAATCGCGCGCGCGGTTGCCAATGCGCCCCTGGTCCTTCTCGCAGACGAGCCGACCGGCAATCTCGATCCCGAGACGGCGAGCTATGTTTTCTCGGCGCTCGAAGCCCTGGTGCGCCAGTCCGGTCTCTCGGCGATGATCGCGACGCACAACCATGACATCGCCCGTCGCATGGATCGCTGCGTGACGCTGGTGGACGGCAAGGTCGTCGAACTCGAGGTCTGACCTCCTTTCCTCATCATTGAACCTGTGGCCTCAGCGGAATTTCTTCCGCTGAGGCCACAGGTTTTTTTGGGTTGACATTGGAACAAGATGGGAACAAAATAAAAACATAAAGAGACAGGAGACGCGCATGACCGAAATACTTCGTGACGTTGCTGCATTTGCCTCGATGGCCGTGTTCGTATCCAGCATGGCCCTTTTGATGATGGCTCTCTGATATCAAGGGCGGCAAAGCTGGTGAGGAAGGCTTTGCCGCCCGACTTCTTTCTGGACTTCGCAGCCGCGAAGACCGAAAATCCCTGCTGATTCAGAGAATGAGGATGAAGCAGCATGGGCGAGGACAGCGTCGACAAAGAAGCGTCCGGTGGACTGGGC
>JARXAK010000050.1 GCA_029865885.1 Rhizobium sp.
GGAGTTTAGTGCGACCAGACTTTGCGACCGGAAGACAACCACGACGTCGCCGCCGTAGATCCTGGGGTTTTCTGCTTGGCCGTCACGGATGGTGCGCACGTCGTAGTTGGCGACCAACTTACTTGGACCGAAATCCCGATAGACATAGACCTTTCGCTGGTCAGCCAGGTCCCGCAGGCCACCCGCCAGGGCGATGGCATCCAGAAGCGTGGTCCCTGGTGACACCGGATAGAGACCGGCCTTCGCCACCTCACCGTCGATCGTCACTCTCTGCCCTGTTGATTCCTTCAGGAAGATCGAGACCTCAGGGTTCTGCAGGTAACGTGCGCCGTACAGCTGTTCGAGTTCGAGTTCGAACATATGGACCCCCTTGCCTGCCGCATTCACGGTGCCAATCAGGGGAAGGGACAATGCGCCGCGGGAATCGACCTGCACGGTCCGGCTGAGCTGTTGCGCCTGGAAGACGTCGATGGTCAGCACGTCGCCGGGTAGCAGTGGCTGGTCCAGTCCCCCGGCCGTATTGGCTGGAGCGGGCAACGTCCTGACGAGTTGGAGCTCACCGGGCACCGCCGCGGTATGTTGTGGGGACGGGGCATCAGACCTCGTAGAACCGCTGCAAGACGAAAGCGTGAGCAGCGCTGCCGAAAGGGCGAATGCGGGAAAGAAGGAAGAGATCAGCCGCATCTTAGTGCCCTGCCCGCAAGAACGTGAAAAACTTGTCGACGCGGTTTCCCGACACCGGATGTCTCCTCCTGATCATGTCCGACTTGCGGACATCCGGGAGCAGTTCATCCGCAAGGATCATTTGGGGTACTTCGATGAACAGACGACGGGCGGCCATCTCACCCCACCGGCTGGAGACCAATTTCATGGCAGAAGACATGCGTGGAGCACGCGAACGCGGACTGTGGGCGTCGCTGGCCACCAAAAGATGCAGGCCGGTCTCAATCAACCGGTTGGCCTGCTCCTGAGCGACTGCGCCGAACCGACCGAGGAGCGAATCCGCTGTGATCTGCAGCGGGCACCCCAGCACACTGATCTCATGCAGGAGATCCGTGCGGCGCTCAATCCAAGCCAGCCTCTCCGGGTGCGCGATGATCGGAACGAAACCTGCATCCTTCAGCCGTAGAACGAACTCATAGAGCCGTTGCGGGACGATCAGATGGGGCAGCTCCAGCAGGAGATAGCGTGTGTCATTCACCGTCGGAACCTCACCGGAGAGAAGCTTCTCAGGCAGATCCCAGGCAAGATGCGCTTCCGCTCCGCACATCAGCTTGAGCGGAATGTCATGCTGCAGCAGAGCCTGTTGCAGCGTTTCCAGAACAGGACGGATGGTTCGAGTATCGTTCGGATAGATGCCCTCCTGCACATGAGGCGTGCAGGCCATATGCGTGATGCCATCCGCGACTGCGATACGGGCCATCTCGATGGAGATGTCGAGCTCGCCTGCACCGTCATCGAGGCCGAAAAGGATATGCGAGTGGAGGTCAATCATGCGACGGCTCGTCCTTGCTGCAAAATGGGTCTCGTCATTGAGGATGACGTGACATGAACTTGGCCGCGGTCAGCGGCTCACCCGCTCGTCCTTCGTCGCCGCCGAGATCAAGACAGAGGTGCCAGCCAGAGCGCCAAGAATGCTGATTGGAAGCGGAGACTGGACAGAAGCAGAAGCCTGCGAAGGGAGGCCTGGTCCGGCGGCATCGGCCTGGACACACCAGGCTCCTCTGTCATCGTCGATGCGGACCAACTGCTTCTCTGGCACCGACAGCGTGCATGTGTCGCCGATCTGGATGGTTGTCTGCGACTTTGGACCGGTGAGGAGACGAGCCGGCAAGGAGAAATCGGCATCTGTCCGGGCAGGCTGCATCCCGTCTGGCTGGGAAACGAACACCTTGCCCGTCACATCCCGAAGCACGGCTGCGGATTCGAGCGGTGCACGGCAGCCGCAGATCGCCGTATCCGTCGTTTCCGGGGGCATATCTGCTCCCAGCGAAAGGAGGAGGATCAAGCTGAAAACTCCTGATTTCTTCAATAGAACGCTCATTGTTTTTCCCCTTGATTGGCTAAAGATAGTGTCCCGCTCGCCCGCCACTCGGCGGAAAGCATCTCGAAGTATTGATCTGCGACGATGTCCCAGCGATATTTCATCGTGGCGATGTGTTTCATCTGCCCCCCGGAATTCTTGCTCATTTCACTGGAAACGACTTCACGAAGCTCGGCAGAAGACCGGAAGTATGTGGCGCGCTCTTCCGTCGTGTATCTGTTGTAGACACAGTCGAAAGCGACAACAGGCAGTCCGAAATGCATCATCTCAACCAGAGACGGATTTGTACCGCCTGCGGAATGACCGTGGACATACAGGCCAGCCGCCGCCCGGATGCGATAAAGCTCAGCCGGCTCGTAGATGGGATCGAGCAGGTGCAAATTGCTGCAGGGAGCATATTTGCTCCGCAACCGGCGACCATAGTCACTGCTGTCCCAGTTGCCGACAAAGACGAGAGGACGAGTGCTCCCGGCAAAGGCCTCCAGGATCAGGTCGATGTTGTTTTCCGGCTCGATCCGGCACAGGGCCAAAGCATAGCCGGGTGGATAGGGAGCGGCATCGGACACCGCGCTCTGCCCTTGATGAGTCGCGATCGCGTGATCCCCCCCGTAGGCGATCACTGTCGGATTAACGCCGTAGGTGTCGCGCAGGTAATCCGCTATCCCCTGATTGTCGGCGACTACCTCATGGGAAAAGCGGACGGCCATCCATTCAGACAGGCGGAGGAAGTGGCGCGCGAGACCCTTCCACTTTTCCCTCCGCCACTCGATCCCGTCCACATTCGTGACGATCCGCATCTGAGACACGAGCCTCAACACAGGCAGGATGATTGCGCCCGACACACCCAGAAGCAGCGCAACGTCATGACCGCGCCAAGCGCAGTGCAGGAGCGTGGACACATCGTAGAGGACACTCTGGAGCCCGTTCGCCTTCCATCGCGAGTAGTGGAGTTGGGCACCGAGATACTGGGGCGGTCGCACATCGTAAGCTGGACCGCTGCAATAGACTGAGAGATGCTGGAAACGGCCACGGACCTCGTTTTGGCGAACGAGATTTTCGGCCAGGGTTTCAAAGCCGCCATAGCAGCCGGGTACACCGACGGTTCCAAGGATTGCCACCTTCATGCGCGGAGTTCCTTCTTCCGAAGCTGGGCAATCTCGGTCAGCAGACGCGTGGCAAAAGCCGGTTCGCTGTAGAGCTCGGCTTTCCGTCGGGCTGCCGCGGAAAGGCGCAGGCACAATGCAGGGTCGCTTGCGAGGCGGGAAACACACTCCGACAGACCTGCAAGGTCGCGTGAATCGATGAGAAACCCGTCGTCTCCATCGCTGACGATCTCAACCGGCCCGCCGACGGGAGGCGCGATCACCGGCACCCCGAAGGCAAAGGCTTCGATAATGGTCAAACCGAAGGTTTCTATCCAGGCGTCGACCCGGGACAGATTCACGACGAGATCGGCGACCGCGTAGAACCGGGCAGGATTGTGAGCCCTCGGGTAAATGTGTAGATTGGGTGGAACGGGTTCGTTCTTGAGGTACTGCGCGATCTCCTCAGGTTCCGCGTTCAACACCAGATCGAAGGCGATATCGTCTCGCCAGGTCAGCGACCGTGCGAGATTGAGGAATTCGGGCACGCCCTTGAAGTCGCGAGGCGAGGCAAGCATCAGGACGCGAAACAGACCGCTGCGGCGGGGCCAGAACGGCGCCTCACATGCCTTGGACCGCAAGGCATTGGGAACCGGATTGGGGATGACGACTGACCGGTCAGGGTCGGTCGGCAGGCGGCGGCGATGATCATCCGACACGTAAATCAGGAGATCCGCAAAGCGGCTCGCCATGGTCTTCAGGAGCCATTGCAGAGGAGCAGGCGATAGAGAGACCTCATGCAGGTGCCAGACCAGGCGACGTCGCCTGACCCGGGCCCAGATCGCAGCACCGAACGGCAACAGCGTATTCACATAGATGACGGCATCCGGAGAAATATCACCAGCCTTGTCGAGCATCCGATAAAGCCGGATCTGACTCCAGATCAGCGCAACGAGCGTCAGAAGGCGGAAGCGGCTGCGCCGATACGGGTAACGCCGGGTCGTCAAGTTAGCGCTGTCTAACGCGCCACGACCAGTCGAGCCGACATAGAGGAGGCTGTTTTCGTTTGAAGCTGCAAGCGCATTGATCGCGCTGAGCAGGACACGCGGACTGCCAGAGTTGTCGTTGAGCAAATGGCAAAAGACGATCATCGCAAGACCGCCTTCAGTTTCAATCTCGTGGCACGGTCGCGGTCGGCGAAAATGTGGTCAACGATGGCTGATGCAGCTTCGTGCGCAAAGCCATTATTGGTAATTTCGATCATGCGACCTCTTCTGGCGAGGTCACCGTAAGCGGCGTTAAGCCGCTCGATTTGATCGCGGGTCAGCTCTTGCTTCCGTGCCCGGGCAATCTCGGGGCGCACACTTATGAAAAAGCTATAGCTCGGCAGAGGCACGAGCCGTGCGAAACCCCGCAGCAGCCAATTGGGGAGCCGTATGCGGCTGCGACCCGGATCTGCAATCACATCATGATAGTACCGGTCGAAAAGCACGATCCGGCGCTCCGTGAGCGCCGGGCGAACCAGACGATGATAGCCATGCACGTAATCGGCCAGATAGTAGCAGAGCCTGACGAGAGACCCGATGAAGCCCGAAGGAGAGCCCCGATGTGGGCGTGAATAGTCGCTGTCGACAGTTCTTTTCGCGCCAGCTGCTACAGCCAGTTCCGCGATGCGCGGCAGCACGGAGGGTCGGAAGTGTCCCCTGTGGGCGAGCGCATCGGCACCATAAGCCAACCCCAGTTCCGCGAGTACGAACTCGATCACGGTCGTCTTGCCGGCACCATCTGGGCCGCTGACCGAAAGCCAGGTGCCGTGCGGCCTGATGCGTTCCCGCAGGCGATGGGCGAGGAACCTCGGCAGGAGCAGATAGCCCCGTCCCCGCTGAGCTCTCCAGGCCCCAAAAAGCAGTGCTAGCCGCTGCTGAAGCGGCAAGGGCGGCATAGCCGAGGCGCTGCCGGCCCGGATTAGATCGAGCTGCCGACGCGCTACCCCGTGTCCGAGTAGCGGAGTGAGCTTCTCCAACAATTTCGACCAATTGCCAGCAACGACTGCCGCGAAAATGGGATCGTATTTGGCATGCGTCGGCTTTCCCACGGCAAGATGGAACAGCCATTTATCCAGCAGCATAACAGCTTCCGAGACGACCGGAATGCCGTGGTGCCAGCGCAGATCCTGCAGCATTTCTTGAGCTGAGAGAAGCTCCACTCCATAGACCTGACTGCACGTGAAAAAATCGATCTGGAGGCCGACCAAACCATTCGCAGTCCGCTTCACCAGAGCCAGTTGGGCCAAACGCTCATCGGCGTAGTGATTGGCGAAACGGTATCCGAATTCTGCTGCGAGGCGAGCGACGACCCCGATTGCTTGAGAAAGATGTGAGGGTGTCACAACGACATCGATATCCCGCGCTCCGACCCGGACCGGCAGCTGTTCATGGTTCCGCATGACGGCGTAGTCGATCTGAGCGAGGCTGAGATCGTAGAATAGTCGACTCAGCATCTCGCTCTCAGCCGTTGGCAAGGGTTCGCTTGATGGAACGGGGATCATGGCTGCACCGACTGTGTCTTGAGTTTCTGAAGGATGAGCTTGGGCGACGTGATCGCGACGAGGGAGAGAAAAACTCCCATTCGGGCATAGCGACGAGAGGCAAAGGCAAAACCGGCCCGCTTGTAAAAACCTGCGGCCAGATCAGATCTCCAGTCGGCCCATCGCTCACGACGTGTTCGTGACGCGAGGAAATCGGCGAGGCCTCGCTCGGCCAGGCCATTGCGCCGGCGGATCATGCAGTCCTTTATCCAGCGCATCTTGAGCTGCATGACCGCGACATTGCGCGTCGACAGCGATCCTGCGGGCTTGCGATAGAAGAACAGTGGTTCCGGGATCGTGATGAAATGTCGACCGTGCGCACCGAGGTCGGCCATGCGGCACCACAGGTCCAGATCCTCGGCATAGTCCTCGTAGCGGATGCCCTGGTCATTCAGCAGCAGGCTCTGGCGATACCCACCGACAGCCAGGGCATCGCGACGCCAGAACATGGTGACGGGTGCCATGAAGACCAGCTTGTTGCCACGATACTGACGCTGAGCCGCTTCCCGGCTGGTCGCCCCGATCCGCTGGAGACCTAACTCTCCGCCCTGGGTCTCCGACGCGAAATAGGTGGCATAACATCCCACCCCCAGCAGAGATTGATCCGCAGTGAGCCGTTCTGCCTGCTTCTCCAGGAGTGATGGAGCCGCGACATCATCAGCATCGAAGAATAGAACCGCATCGCAACTCGCCTCGTTGAGCCCGCGTTGGCGGCTATAGGCTGTCCCTCGGTTCGAGGTGTTGCATACGAGCCTTATCAGGCCATCTCTTTGGGCGCGTTCCGCAACGATCTCAGCCGAACGGTCGGACGAACCGTCGTCGATCACCAGAATTTCCCGAGCCGGATGGGTCTGGCGGGCAAGCGAATCCAGGGTATCGCCAATCGTGCGCTCGGCATTGTAGCAACACACGATCACACTCACATCGAGCGCCGGCCCTCTGGATGAATTCCTGGTCATGAGGGGGCTCCCACTTCGCTGTAAATCTGGTCGATGCGATCGGCGAGTGACGCATATGCATAGCGCTGCCGGGCAATGGCCTGGGCCGATCGAGCCAGTGATTGTCTGTAGGCTTCATCCGCGGTGAGGCGCTGAATGGCGCAGGCGAGGTCGGCGACCGGATCGCGGTCATTTCCAAGAGCCACGGTGATGCCGGCTTCCTGCGTCACAGCCCGGCCGGTGGCGTCACCCTCCAGGCACACGATCGGCAGGCCTGTGAGCATCGCCTGCAGTACAACGGTCGACAGCCCGTGATGGAACGATGGATAAAGGAAGACGTCGCTCTCGTTCATCGTCTGAACCAGTCGCGCCATATCCAGACGACCAACCAGTTCCACCCGATCGCCATGGGCATGCGTGGCGATCATCCGCGCCATCTCGGGCAGCAAGGGGCCATCGCCGACAATTTTCAACCGGGCGGAAGGGTCGCTTTCGAAGAACCTGAGAGCCGCTTGGAGAGCAAGAAGCGCGCCCTTCCAGTCCTTCAATTCACCAGCGAACAGAAGGCGCAGTTCCTCTCCCCGGCCAAGGTCCGTCTTCGGCTGGACCATAGACGGTGTGTCTTCGATCCCAGTTTGCGTGAAAGGGACGATTTTGTTCAGCAAGTGCTGCGGCATTGTCTCAGGCGTATGCGACAGAACCCTCTCAGCCCTCCGCCCGGACATCCGCACCAGCGGATCCAGACGACGTATCGCACTGCGGACAATCACCCTCAGCCGATCTTTCAGCCATGACGTAGTCGACAGCCGGCGAAGAAGGACTGGATGAGTGTCTTCGCTGCCGACCGGTCCCCACAGGAAAGGACCGCGCCCGAGAGCCAGTCCCGCCGGCATCCAGTCCATCCCGCCCGTCAGATGATGGCAGAGGTCATACGAACCGACCTTCTGCATCCGTCGGGCAAGCAGACCCGATCCGACCTGCCAAAGGTAGTAATAGAGAAGAAAGAAGCGTCTGCCCTTCTTGTAGAAGCGGAAGATCCAGGGGAGGTCGAAATAGATGAACTGCAGATTTGCCGGCCGGCCATCTCTCTGGAACGCTTGTTCGTGCACCGGGCGCAGATTGGCGCGGGTGATCACCGCGATTTCGTGCCGCTTGGCGAGTTCCAGGACGAGCCTCCAGGCGATCTCGCCTTCGCTTCCGCGGCCGGTTTCGCAGGCATAGGCTGAAACGAGGACCTTCATCGAATAGCCCCCCCTGCGAACGCGTGGCGGTCGGCGGAAGGTGCCTGCGTGAAATGATGAACTGCGCGCAGCAAGAACAGGCTGTACCAGAACAGCTGGCTATTCCACGCCAGGTTCCCGAGCCCCACGACCCACAGAAGGATCAGAGGGAATGTCTGCACACTGGCAAAACGGGTTACGTAGGCGCGGAGGAACAGAGCCGTGCCGATGATGCCGGTGATCATGATGTAACCGGGAATGAAGCCCGCCATGGCAGCGTCTTCGCCCACTCCCACGAGGCGACCCTGAACATATTGGTTGATGGCCTGGTATCCGCCTCCGAACCAGACGGAGAGGTCACCAAGCTGCGCCGATTGCAAGTAGAGAAGCAGCGGCATGACACGCACGGCACCGCTCTGATCCGCCTGGACAAGCGCCATGATGTCCATTGTCGGTAGAGCCGTCACGAAGCTCACGAGTCGATGAACGGATTCAAGTTCCACCGACTGCAGGAATGGCCATGCGGCGATCAACAGAAGGCCGGTCGCAAGGATCCAGCGTGCGCGGAATGCCAGCATGATTGTCAAGAAAAGGAGCGCTGCCGCCAGAGAGCTCCCCGTGAGAACCTGAGAGATCGCGAAGGCGACCAGCACCCATTTTTCGCGACGCCATAGCTCTCTGAGGCTCAAGGGAGCGGCACCGCGCCGCGCGAGCACGAGATAGGCGAGCAGCGTGACGGACAAAGCGCGCGCCGCGTGGGACGGTTCCACGCCCAGGGAGTTGTAGCTCCAGGCCCCCTTCGACAACATCCCGTTCGGGATCGGTAGACCGACCAGCGAGCAGAGCATTTGCGCGACGGAGACGGCGGCGAAGGCGAACACCATCTGGCGAAGCAGCACAATCAACCGTTCACGGTCGACGAGACCGCTCTCCAGCGTGCCGGCAAAGGCGATGTATGACAGGGCGAACATCCCGCTATATCCAAGACTGGAGACGTTTGTCGCTCCGCCGTGCGCGAGTTCGGTGACGATCAGATAGCCAATGGCCGCCGCAGACTGGCCGATATCCCGCTCCAGTGGCAAACGCAGGACGATAATCGTTGGCAGAGCCAATGCGGCCACCAGGATGACCAGCACATTGCGCTGGTCTCCCAGAACAAACAACGAGATGGCAGTGCCAAAGGAAATCAGCAGGACGCGCGCCACCAGCCAGTGGTGGGGGGGCGTTGCCGGGCTCGCGCCCTGCCAGCCTGCCATCATTGGCTGTCTGCCGTAAGGGGGAGAGAAGACCTCACTCATCGGCCCCTCCTCTGGGCCTGAGCCCGAATGCGCGACATGGCGAGCATCACCCCGTGAGACATGCGCAATGCCGCGAGCGCTGCCGGGCCGGTCCGGAGGTAATGGGCGTGATAGTATCTGCGGCTTTGCGCCCAAAGCGACAGGCGGCGAACAGGATCGCCCTTCTCTGACGCGCGATGTGCGTGAACTGCGGAAATCTCGCCATTGTAGACCGAGCGAAGGCCGGCGCGTCGAACCTGCGCTGCAAGAATTGCCTCTTCGCAGTACAGGAAGACATTCTCGTCGAAGTAACCGATGTGCTTCAGGAAGGTGCTGCGAACCAGGAAGCAGCACCCGCTGAACTTGTCATTGCCGGTCAGTGCCCCCGGCTTTGGGTTGGCACCCAGCCGCCCTCTTGAAAGGCTGGCAACCAGCATGAAGAAAGGCGCCAGAAGCTCTCGGCTGAAGCCAGGCTCAAACATCGGGTTTTCATTGACACCCGCCAGGCTCCACACGGTCGACGCCGCGACTGCATTGCGTTCCGATGCAAAGAGAGTGCCGGCGAGCCTCAAAAGATAATCCGCAGTCTCGATGCGGACATCCGGATTGATGACGAGGACGGCTTCGCAACCGAGCGCGACAGCCAGGCGCGCACCGATGTTGTTGCCAGCCGAGTAACCCGCGTTTGATGCGTTCGAAACGAAGATCCCGGTACCGTGCCGATAATCAGAGGGGACCACATCTCCCGCCTGAAGTTCTCGGCAACCTGGCAAGACAGCGCGAAAAACCGTCCGCATTTTGGTCTGGCTGGAAGCCTCGGATCCGTTGTCGACGACAATCACGTCCAGATGAACATCACGCTGCGCCATTATGCCTCGCAGGCACATCGGCAAGTCGTGGTCACTGTTGTAGGTGAGGATGACGACAGCCAATTTTCTCATCGCGCCGCCCCCCATTGATCCAGACATGCATCGATGAGGCCGCCCCGAACGTTCGCATCCGTCCAGCCGTCAATGCTCCCAGCGCATTCGATCTGCCGGCACATGTAGAAGGTGGCGTGCAGCAACAGCGACATCAGGACGCAAACACGCCCCATCTCGACATTGCCGTCGGGAAAGACAGCAGCCACCTCTGCGTTCAGTTTCTCAATGGTCACCGAGGCTGGTTCATCCCTTGGCCCGGACAGCAGGTAGTGGACCAGGTCGTATCCCAAAGGCCAGTTTTCAGCGGCATATTCCCAGTCGAAGACGTAGAGCCCTCGCTCCAGAACGAAGCTGTTCCAGGGTGTGAAATCCCCATGCGCCAGAGCAACGGGAAGTCGGTTGATCAACTGCGCAGATGTCTTCAGACCCGCCTGCAACCGTGCGACCCATTCTGCAGGCAAGCGACCGTCATCGGAGAACCGCCTGACAATTTCATACGCATGATCCGCACCAACAGAGCCCGTGCGAGCCGCAAGTTCCTGCAGAAACTGATGATGCGCGGAAACGGGATGCGAGGGGCTTTTGGCGCCGATCGTCTTTCGACTGTCGGTGACGAGGACCACAGGCCTGATGTCGCTGCCCGGGTCGAATGCCAAGACGGTCGGGATATCCGCCGTCTCCAGAGCAAGCTCGCCAACGCGCCTCAGCATTTCTGCCTCGCGGGCGAGATAAGGCTTCACCAACGCCCTGCGGCTCACTTTGGCGTAACCGAGAATTTTGCCATCGTCCCGCATCAACTGGATCGCAGTCTTCCGATGCGGTCCAGCGGTCCCGGTGAAGTAGGCGCAATGTACGATCCCCTCGGGCTGCGCACCTGGCAGGTTTGGAAGGCCCCCAAAGTTCAAGCGCCCGGCGCTCCATCCAAAGGAGATCCCGATCCGGGCGGCAGCCGTCACTCCAGCTTTGACCAGGATCGCCGCCAGGGAAGCCGGCTGGAGCATTGCCAATGCGGCAGCCGACGGTCGCCCGCCGCTGATCGGGATGATCCACCAGCGATCATTGGTGCGCGCCTTCAGAAGCCCATAGGGTCGGCCGCCCTGAGAGACGGGGGTCACGCCGAGAGTAGCAAGGTCCTCCAGAAATTCTCCGAAGGTATCGGACAGGATGGTAAAAGAACGTGAGCGAGGGTGACAGCCGCACCCGTCAAGCTTGAAATGCCGGAAACCGCTCATGCCGCCCCCCCCCAGGAGAGGCTTCAGACGATTGCCGATGATTTGCCGCAACCAAGCACGCTCATCATCGGAGAAACCCAGGAGGTAAATCGCAACAGCAGTAGCGAAGGCGCTGGCAGCCACATTGCAAATCCCGGGAAGCCCCAGACCGGCGAGGGCCAGACCCGCAACTACGCTCACGGCAAAGGAGAGAACGGTCACCAGGATCGCTGGCAAAACAACATTTTTGGCAAACTTGCTGGGAACCAAACCGACCAGATGCGTGACCAGATGCACTCTAAGGACAAGGGCAACGGAGGAGAGCAGGAGCAAAAGCCAGTAAAGCGAGAGGGGTCCAGCTCCGATGGACAAGAGCAGCGCTCCGACAGGCAGGGAAGTCAACATCAGGCCGCCAACGGTCAGTTGGTATCTCCGAATGGAGCCTGTCGCTTGGATGGCGGACACCAATGGGGAGGACAGGCTGTTCACGAGACCAATGAACAGGAGCAGTCGAACCATGCCGCTTGCATATTCAGGCACAACGCCGAGCCACAGCGAAAGTACCAAGTCAGCCTCAAGGGCAACGGGCACCACTAGAACAAGCATAAGGAAATAAGCCGCCTTCGCATTTCGTTCGACGAGAGCCTGGAAGGCAGCCACATCCTGCGAGAAGAACGACTTCATGATGCGAGGGCTTGCTGTGATCTGCAGGTTTGACGCCAATGTCGCGGTCGCGGTCGTCAGTTGCATGGCGATGCCCTGCGATGCATTGGCAATCGGACCGAAATACAGGTTCAACAGCAGACCGATCCCATGCGAATTCATCACGACCGAAAGCCCCTCCACGATGCTCCAGCCTGCAAAGGCGGCCAATCGGCGGAGCAGGTCGAAATCGGCGCAAGGGCGGTATCGGCTAGCCTCAAGAGACCAAAGGCAGTATCCCGCCTTTGCTAGCAATATGACGCAGGTGGCCCCGAGCATTAGCGAAGCAAAGAACTCCAATCGGTCTCCCGCGCTAAAGAGTAGGGCAAAAGCGATGAGAAGCTTGGCGGCAGCGTGGGCGATGTCGAAAGCCGCGTAAGCGGAAAACCGTTCCGTCGCCGTCAAGAGCGCATTGTATGGCACCTGAAGCACGGTCAGGGCGACAGACAGAGCAGCACAATGGAAGGCCCAGGTCGCAGCTTGCATGCGCTCCGGCGGGATGATCATATGTTCTTGCAGAAACCACAGCCCGGCAGTGTACGAAGTCACTACAATCACAAGCGCGATCGCTGCATGAATTTGCAGTGAGGCACTGAACACCGCGCGCAGCCGTGCCACATCCCTGAGCGCAAGTCCGACTGTCAGATGGCGCTGCGTGCTAGCGGCCAATGCGGAATTCAAAAACGCAATGGCAAGAGTGACACCGGCAACTGCGAAATAGATTCCGAAATCCACAGCCCCGAGTTGGGCGAGGACAATGCGTGAGGAGTAGAGGGCAACGGCCATCGTCAGCAGCGTCCGCCCGTACATGATGAGCGTATTCGCTATAAGCGAGCGGGAGCCAGACTCGCTTTCAGGCAGAGCCTGGGGATCGGAGGCCGTCACCGCCTCTTGAGCTACATGCCGATCAACGGATTCTTTTGCTGCGGCTGCGGTGGTCAAGCTGACACCTCCACGCAAGCGAGGCGCCGGCCGACGGGCAAGCCATCCACGACCGTCATCTGCCCGGCAAGCGACAGACCACGAGCATACTTGCCTTGAGCGGAAACCGTTGAAATCATCACTTCAACAGCCCCGCCAGATAACGACCATATTCGTTCTTGCCGAACAGGTTCACACGCGACACGAGCGCCGGTGCGTCGATCCAGCCCTGGTCGAATGCGATCTCATCGGGGGACCCCACCTGCAGCCCCTGCCGCATCTGAAGCGTGCGAACAAAATTGCCGGCATCGAGCAGGCTGGAATGCGTCCCGGTGTCGAACCACGCATAACCGCGGCCCATCTTCTGCACGGTCAGCGTGCCGTCTTCGAGGTACTGTTCCAGCAGCGAAGTGATTTCGAGTTCACCTCGAGCCGATGGCACCACTGCGCGGGCCTTGGTCGGTGCTGTGCCATCCATGAAATAGAGACCCGTCACCGCATAGTCGGAGAGCGGTGCCGTCGGTTTCTCCACAATGCTGGAGACGCGTCCTCCCTCGTCGAAAGAGACGATCCCATAGCGCTGCGGATCAGCGACGCGGTAACCGAAGACGGTTGCGCCCTGCGTCTGCGACGCGGCCTCGGCCAAAAGCACAGGCAAGCCGTGACCAAAGAAGACGTTGTCGCCCAGAACCATCACAGACGGAGAACCCGACAGGAACTCCTCGGCGAGAATGTAGGCCTGCGCCAGACCATCGGGGGACGGCTGTTCGATCCAGGTGAACTGCACGCCCCACTGGCTTCCGTCGCCGAGGGCCTTTTCGAACTGTTGGCGGTCCTGCGGTGTCGTGATGATCGCGATCTCGCGGATGCCGGTCAGCATCAGGATCGAGATCGGATAGTAGATCATCGGCTTGTCATAGAGAGGCAGCAACTGCTTCGAGAGCCCCACCGTGATCGGATAGAGCCGTGTGCCCGAGCCACCGGCAAGCACGATACCTTTACGAGCAGACATGCAGAACCTCCGAATGGCTTCGTACATGCGAACCGAAGCGTGTTTCGACGAGAAGAAGAGCCATCATTGTCACGCGCCGCCCCCAAGCCGCCCGGTTATGCCCTTCCGGTCCATGAGGGGGTGCCACCAGGCCTCGTTGTCGAGGTACCAACGGACAGTTCGGCGCAGACCTTCCTCGATCGTCACGGAAGGCTGCCAGGACAGTTCGGTGCGGATGCGCGTGGCGTCGATGGCGTATCGCGCATCGTGTCCGGGGCGATCTGCAACAAAGACAATCTGATCGGCATAACGGCCAGAGTGCTTTGGCCTCTCCGCATCCAGGATCGAGCACACCATCCGGATAAGCTCGAGGTTGGTCAGCTCGTTGTCTCCACCGATATTGTAGCTTGCGCCCGCCGCACCTTTTTCCAGCACGACCATCAGCGCTTCGGCGTGGTCTTCGACATAAAGCCAGTCGCGCACATTGCTGCCGTCGCCGTAAATCGGGATCGGCTTCCCAGCCAAAGCTCTGAGGATTGCAAGCGGGATGAGCTTTTCGGGAAAATGATAGGGCCCATAATTGTTCGAGCAGTTCGTGAGCAGAACCGGCAGACCATAGGTCTCGTGCCAGGCCCGGACCAAATGGTCGGAAGCGGCCTTCGACGCTGAATAGGGGCTCCGGGGACTATACGGCGTCGTCTCGGTGAATTTGATCGAGGGATCGTGGGGTAACGAGCCGAATACTTCATCGGTGCTGATATGCTGGAACCGGAAACCTTCCGGTTTGCCGCCCCGCAACCAGTAGGCGCGTGCCGCTTCCAGAAGGCAGAATGTCCCGACGATATTCGTTTGAATGAAATCACTGGGTCCATCGATGGAACGATCGACATGCGATTCAGCGGCCAGATGCATGACGGCGTCAGGCGCGTAATGCGCGAAAACCTGATCCAGGGCAGCACGGTCCTGGATATCGATTTGCTCAAGGGCATAAAGCGGGCTTTCGGCAACCTCACTGACATTCTCGATGCGACCCGCATAGGTCAAAGCATCGATGTTGACGACCGAATGGCCGTTTGCGACCGCCAGTCGGACGACTGCTGAGCCAATGAAGCCCAATCCGCCTGTCACGAGCAGTTTCATGACTTGGTACCCTTCTCTTTACACGCCACCTGATCACCGAGGATCTGCAGCAAAATCGCGATAATGAACGCAGTAAATTCTTGATTTATATCTACTTCGCACCAAATCCGTTCAGTATTACTGCGACCGTTTTGATGCAAACTATGACGTCCATCCAAGGTGAAAAGTTCTTCACGTAGTAAAAATCATAATGCAGTTTATACCGAACATCTTCGACATCGGAGACATGCCCCTGGTTGACCTGCGCCCAGCCTGTAATTCCCGGCCGCACAATGTGGCGATACCGATAGAATGGCAGTTTTTCTTCGTACCATCTGGATAGGGAAAGAGCCTCGGGCCTCGGGCCCACCCAGCTCATTTCGCCCCGAAGGATGTTCAGCAGCTGGGGCAGTTCGTCGATGCGGGTTCTGCGCAGGAATCGACCCAGTCGCGTGATGCGGTGATCGCTGTCGGCCGTGACGGCGCTCAAGCGGTCACCCCCCGACTCCTCGACGACCCGCATGGTGCGGAATTTGTAGATCGTGAAGACCTTGCCCTGGTAACCGCGACGCTCTTGGCAGAAGAGCGCGGGACCGGGCGAATCCAGGCGAATGAGCAAGCCGACAACCAGCAGAAGCGGCAGTAGAACAACGAGGGCCAGCGCCGCGATCAGACTGTCGAGCGCATGTTTGATCGTCAGATAGGCCTGGTTGGGATTAAGCGAGCCCAGCGTATTTTCGGACAGATGGTCGATCGCCACTCGCCCCGTCAAGGACTCGACGATCTGCTTGACGTGATAGACGGGGATGCCGGAGAGCGCGCAATCGGCGATGAACCGCTCCCAGGAGCCGGACAGATCGGCTCTAAGGTCGGCGACCACTCCCTGGATACGTTCTGAAGGTCGCTGCGGCGACGTCAGGACCCGCCATGACACATCACCGATGGACGTCACCTGACCGACATCACCTGCGGGAACCACGGCAAGGCAGGTCGGCTGGAGTTTGCTGGCAAAGAAGCTCCAGCCGAAATACCACATGGTCGACATCACGAAGGAGCCGGCAGCCTGGAAACGGCTGTAGTCGAACCGGAAAAAGAAAATGACCAGGAAGACGGTGCCATAGGTCAAAGCGAATGTCGGGAGGATCGCACCGGCTGCCGCCACGCCCGGATAGGCACCCAAGCGGCGATAGAGCACATAGCCTGCCAAATGCGCGACGATGGCTGCCGTGACTGTCACCTGATGATTGCTGCTGGAAAGCACCTCGGGAACAGCGAGCATGCGCAGGACGAGCGGAATGCCGACCGCAAAGAACAGACCACCGAGCAATTGATAGCGAATCCGCAGCGCGGTGTGGCGCGGCGTATCCCAATAACCTACAGCTTGCTTATACATGGGCAGCTCCCGAATGGCGGAGATCTCTGCGCGATGCGCGCAGCAGCAAACTCGAATGAAAGTGTCTGGAAGCCCGAGGTGAGGGCGATGGGCGGCTTTGCGTCCCGGTCATGATTGCCGCCCTCCCATGAGGATCGAGACCAGATGGGCGTAGGCGCGCCAGCGCAGACGGATCGCGTTTCCGTGACGCCAGGCCAGAGCATAGACGGCAGCATTCTCGGCGAGGGCAAAGTCCCCGCCGCCAGCGTGTTCAAACGCCTCGGTTACGGCATCATAACCGTTCAAAAGACCCGTCTCGTAAGCGGTCAGAATGGCTTGTTGCTGACTCTCGACAACTTGGTAGCCAGGGGTCGCAACCAGTTCTCGCGCGGCCTGCGCGCATACGGTCAAATGCCTCAGCGGATGCTCAAAGGGAGCGAAGAACGGATCGATGGCCTCCAGCGCAGCCAGAAGACTGGACCGTTCGGCGGCTCCTTCTGCCCGCGCCAGATCGGACAGCGAACCGGCAATCCTGACCGATCCGGCTGCGTCCAACAGAGCCCATGTCGATGTGTTCGTGCTCAACGCAGAGACTCCTCTGCAGTTGCAGCCCGCCGGACCACCTGACGCCGCCTCGAGCCCGCGACCAGCGCTGGGCGGGCCGAATGATCAGACCGCGAGCGATCCTGAGGAATTTCAGGTTTGCCGAAATGGTAACCCTGGAGCCATTGAGCACCGGCCATGCGAGCCGCATCGACGCATTTTGCATCTTCGACACCCTCAACCACGACCAGACTGGACATGCAGGAAGACATGGTGATGAGGCTCGAGAGCATCTCGCCCCCGAAGATCGTCTCGGACGTTTCCGCAAGGAAGATCGCGTCGATCTTGATGATGTCCGGACGCACGACGCGCGCGAATGCGATCGAACTGAACCCTGAACCGAAATCATCGAGCGCGACGCGGCAGCCCGTGTCCTTGAGCGCGAACAGGAAATCTATGGCAATGGCAGCGTCTGCAGGCAGGGCGGTCTCGGTCACCTCGACGACGAGACGCCTTGCCAGATCCGGTCTTGCCTGCAACCGTCTCAGGCAATAGCTCCAGCAAAGATCTGCAATGAGTGACCCGGCCGACACATTGCAACCGAGGAAGATGTCCGGATTGCCTTCAAGCTGCCGGACCGTATCCATGATTACCCAACGATCCAAAGCGCCGGTCAGCCCGAGCCTTTCGAGAGCAGGCAGAAAGGAACCTGGCGCGACGCCGACACCCGCTGCGTCCGACAGACGGATCAGGCGCTCTGTGTAGAGGCACCTGGCCTGATCATCTGCCGCCACAATGGGTTGTTCCGCGAATTGGGCGGAACCGGAATGCAGGCTGGAATAGGCCACGACCGCGGCGTCCATATCGGCACGGTATTGAGCGATGTTCAGGCCCCGCTGGACATAGCTGACACTGGTCGGCCATTCGTTCTGAGACAGCCCAAGCGCCACGACGAGCTTCGTATTGCCCACGACAAGCGGGGTGAGAGAGGCAGCCTGAACGGCGTCCTCGAGTTCCTCGATCCGGGCATCATCGAAGCGCTTGCCGATGAACCGGAGGGAGAGCCCATAGGATTCCTGATCACGGTCCCAGTCGGCCACCGGCAAAGCTGCATCGAATCGCCGCCAGATCTCGCTGAGCACACGCCCGGCGACGCCATCGGAATAGGCAGCCGCGATGCTGGCCAGGTTCTCGATCACGATCATGAACTTTGGATGGCTCTTCATGGACAGGATCCGCCTTGAATGCGTTGAACGGGACATCGTGTGATCATTGCTGCTGCAGTGAAGCCAATCTTTCCGACGCTTCCGCAAAGCCCCCGAGGGGCACGTTGAAGAGCGTGTCCTTTCCTCCAGCTGCGACCGCGAGCAGCTTCAGAAGCTTCCCGGCCTGCAGCGTTTCGACCTGCCCCTCGTCCAGTTCGAACTGAACCAGGCAACCGCTGGGCAGGCAGGTCTGAAATGGGTAAGGACCGTTTGGCGCGCGTTCATCGAACTGAAGTCGAACGCCAGGCTGTAAAGAGAGACCGAAAGGCAGGGCGAGGGTCACCATCCAGGAGGGGCCCATGCGGCGGAACTCGACAGCGAGGACGCGCTGTTCGGTTTCCTTGCTGATTTGCTGCTGGTTGATCGCGCACTGTCTGACGCCAGGCTCTTCGCCCGCATCATCCTGGGAGCAGACCAGCAGCCAGTCCTGGTAACTCTCCTGAATGCTCGATGCCCCGTGCGGTATGCCACTCGTCTCGCTGATCGCTGCCTGATCTGTGCCGGCCACGAAAACCGTGTGTGCAGCAGGGGGCACGGCTGTCCCCAGTGTTTGCTGTGTCAGCCGGGCGGCCGACATCGGGCCCGCAGTCAGATCCGGAACGCCCAGCATCAGGAAAGTCGCCATTGCGGCACCCATGCCCGTCATCAAACTCCGCTGCCTCCTCGGCAGCCGGCGGGATGCGTTGAGAAGGCGGACCGAAACCGCAGCTTCGGCCCGCCGGCCCTTGCTCGATGCGACGAGCGCGGGCTTCTCCTGCCCCAGGGCCGGCACCACGAGAACTTGGGGGGGAATGGTGCGGCTGGAGAAGCTGGTGATTGGGAAAGTGGGGGCAATAGACATACGGTCTTGCAACCGTTCGCAGCTTGCGACACGCGCGTCAGCAATCCTTACGCCGCCGCCGTTGCTATGAGCGAGAGCGCGGTCAGTCTGTGAAGGCAAGCGCCGGACAGCTCCGGAAGCCTTCAATTGATAGGACAAGGTTAGCGTCATGTCGTCTATTTCCCCAGGGTGTTCCGTCACGCGATCAGTAGTTCACGTCGAACCGAACCCTCACTCCGCTATCGGTGACGTCCTGGCCAAACTGACCGGTATAGGCGACGCTGAGGCTCGCACTGGATCCCAGGGCCGCCGAGAGACCGACTTCGACGAAGGCGGTGTCGCGGTCGAAGGAGGCGGATGAAACCGTGAAGCTGTTGCCGATGTCGAAGCCGTGGACCGAGCTGACACTGGCGTCACCGAAGTTATGGCGCCAACCAATGACCCCGGTCGCAGCCAGTGGCACGCCGACCACGTCGAAATGACCGCTCGCTCGCAGACCGATGGATGAGTAGGTGGCCTCGGTGGTATCGGCAGATGCCCGAAGGGCTGCGGCGCCACCGTTTTCCGCGAAAGCGTCGGTGTTGACGTTAACGTAGGCGAGACCGGCAAAGGGCTTGAACGTGACCGGACCGGATTCGATCCTGTAACCAAGCTCTGCGAAGGCTTGAGCCGTGCGACCGTGATAATCTGCAAAGAGCTCGTCCTGGAAAAGGTCGAACTGGACGTTTCGCTCAGAGCTCACTTCATGCCAGCTCTGCGCAAGACCCATGCTGAGGTCGAGGCTGCCCCAGGTGCCCTTGCCGTAGACACCGAAGCTGTAGCTGTCGATGGATGCGGTTCCCCTGCCCTCGGACAGGCCGAGAGACGCATGTCCGTATCCACCCAGGAAACCCAGGCGCATGGCGTCTGTCAGCTCGCCATCGGCTCCGAAGAAGAAGCCACCCGCATTTCGATCGAAACCAGCCGCATTACCGTCACCATCGAGATTGGCCCAACTGCCATAACCCTGGCTCCAAAGCGAAGGACCTTCACTGTGAACCTGAGTGGCCGACTGCCGTCCGATTGCATCCCGAAGAATGCGGCTGTCGTCGAGAATGACAGCCCTGGTCGTGGCGTGAAGCTCACCCGACAACTGATCAAAGGCCGAACGTGCCTCTTCCGCCGTCTGAACAATACCGACCGCGCCCCGAATGTCGGAGGAGGTGGGCAGTGCCTGAAGACCGCCGGCGACCGCAAGCTGGTTCGTCGTTGAAGCAACGGATGCAAAGGAGTGGGTCTGCGTTGACTTCAGGGAGACGGAATTGGAAGTGTAGTGGGCGACCAGATCGTAGAACTGCGAGATGCGCGTATCGCCCTGCACAATATAGGTGCCGGTAACGCCCTGATCTGCAGTCAGGATCGTGTGGTCAACGTCGAGCGCATACCGGGCCGATCCATACTTCACGACGTCCAGAATTGCGCCGGGGGCCAGTGTAGCTGCACCGGCGATATCGACGAGATCGCCTTGCGAGCCGTCAGGGCTCACTTCTACGCGATAAATGGAGCCGGCAGCCTGACTGAAGTTGCCGGTCACTGTCAGCGTACCAGGGCTATTGCCCGGCGCGATGACGGAGTTCGCCCGCGCATCCACGCCGCCAACCTTGCCGTCGCCCTTGAGAACAGCGCCGTTGTCGATCACGGCCACGGCGCCGTTTGCGCCCTGCATGTCGAGGATACCGCCGGTAACGTTGATGGTACCCGTGAAACCGGAGGAGTCGCCGGTGAGGATCGTTGTTCCGGCCTGTGCCGTGAGGATGCCCTTGCCGGAAATGGCCGCTGCGAACTCGTAGCTCAGGGATGTGTGATTGAAGACAATCTCGCCATGGCCAGCGCCAAAGACAATCTTGTCGGCGATGACGGTTCCAGCCGTTCCAGCCGTGTCGCCATTGCCACCAATGACGAGCGTGCCATACCCCGTAGAGTTCGTGCCGATGCGAAGCTCACCATCGACTTCGATCGCACCGCCGTCGGCTATGGTGACAACACCGGTACCCGTGTAGCCAATGTAAAAATTGCCATCGTGATCAAGATCTTCATTGGCTTTGGCCTTGAGCGCGCTGCCGGCACCGGTGACAAGGATCGCGCCACTGGACCTCGGGTCCATGCCCACACCCACAACGGCGGCCTTGATCGTCGCGCCTCCTGAGACCGTCAGACTGCCGTCGCCGTTTAGCCCCCCGTCAGACAATCCGTACTGCCCGCCAACATAGAAGCGCGCCTCGGCTTCCACTTCTGTGCCGAGGCCGTCGACCGTCATCGTCGCGCGTGCCCCGCCGTCGGCACCGATGTAAATGTTGCTCGAATAGAGCGAAGCGCCGCCGGAGACAGTGACCACTCCACCGACTGCCCGAAGCGAGGCAGGATTGCTGATTCGGGCAGGGTTTCCGATCTCGACACGGGTACCTGCCCCCGTCACCGTAACCGAGCCCCCTGCACCGAGGCGAATTCCTTCGTTGACGATATTGGCCCTTGCACCGCTGGAGATCGTAAGGGCGCCGTGAGACCCACTCGTAAGCGCGATTTCGACGCCGGCCGTATTTCGCCAAGTCGAACCCGCACCCGTCACGACCAGCGTTCCGTTGCCACCCCTGCCGTCATCCCAGCTACCGGTGGAAAGAGCGAGGCGCCTGGTCGTCAGCGACGCTCCATTCGAGATGACAACTTTGCCGGTACCGCCGTTGAGACCCACGGTCAGGTCCGAGCTGTTGGTCCAGCTGGAACCGACACCCGTTACCTCCACGGTCGCAATCCCCCCTGCCCTGGTCCCGACGATGGCATTCTGGCTCGTAAGATCCGCAGATTTCTCGACAATCAGCGTGGCCGAACGGGAACTCCCGACCGTGAGATCCCTCACTTCCGTACGGCGCGGCAGCGTCTCCGTCCCCCGATCGACACTATAGTCGCGCGGGCGCTCGTTGGGTCCACAGGAGTGAGGGCAAGCCGCCAAGGCGGGCGAGACGTCCAGAAGAACACTCGAGCCGGAGATCAATGTCAGCAGACATACGCCAGCTGCAAGGCGAAGGCGGCGCTGCGACAGACCTTGAACGTGCCCGGCGGACACGGGCACTCGCTGGCGAACATTGTTGCGATCATCATGATGCAAAACCAATTTTTCCTCCGGAAACTGCTGGACTATTGAGTCGGAAAGCCTTCGCGCGTCGCCCGAAGCAAGCGGCGGGATGCGTCAGAAAGCTGGAAACAAACGGGAATTCGTTGGGCTGACGTTGCGGAGACAGCCGGAACCAATCGAGGGAAGCACAGGCCTCGACCCCAACAGCCGAACAACGCGCGAGACGCCGAAAACTGTCAGATATACGAGCGCGCAACTGAAGTAATAAATGGCACTAATGAAGACTAGAATCGTTGCAGTAGCTTTTTTTTCGGATTTTTTACGAATTTTACTTGTAAATAAATTCGAATATGAGAAAACGTAACTGAACATTAAAGGGTCCCTTCACGTAACACACTTGGAAGGGGCCGCAGATTCTCTTCTACACTGAAATTTATGGATAATTTTGACTTAAGATTCCGGAAAATTCCTTGGACGAAAAGGACCCCTTATTGTCAACGCAGATGATACGTCGGCCCAAATTTGGTCCACCCCGGCGAAATCCGGCTTTCATGGGAATTGATTATGAATATTGGCTATGCTCGCGTGTCGACCGAAGACCAGAAGCTGGATCTTCAGATCCAGGCGCTCAAGGAGAAAGGCTGTACAAAGATCTATTCAGACCACGGCATATCGGGACAGGATTTTCACCGTCCAGGCCTAGAGGCGCTTACAGAAGTGCTGCGTCCGGGCGACACGCTGATGGTGTGGCGGCTGGATCGACTGGGGCGCTCATTGATGCATCTCGTGAAACTCGTGGACGAGTTCGGAAGGCGCGGAATCCATTTTCTTTCACTGTGTGAAAACATTGACACGAGTTCGTCCGGCGGCCGCCTCATCTTTCACATGATGGCAGCTCTCGCAGAGTTCGAACGCTCATTGATCAGCGAACGAACGCGGGCGGGAATGGCAGCGGCACGCAATTCAGGCATCCATGTCGGACGCCGGCCAATCCTCAGCGATGCGGAACTGGCATGTATTGCACATGCGCTTGAAAGCGGCGAAGCGACGCTGTGTGAGCTAGCGCAATCCCATCATCTGACCCCACGGTCGCTCAATAGGATGATCCGGAATCGGGTCGACAAACGTCAGGGCCACAGCCTCATTCAACTTCCGCTGGTCCCGGCAGAAGGAGAATAGCCTTCCACAGGGGCGGAAACGCGTCGCGACGTTACCCGCCGCCTTGCTAGGCTTTTGGAGAAACGACACCGCGTCGCCTAAAGCGACGCGGGCGCATCAGGAACCATGTGGGAAGACCAACACCCGCCTCATCGTGTGCCGGAGGAATCAGGTCTCGGACGAATTCACATCGTGCCAAGCATTGAAGGCACGGGCCGTTTCAAGTAGCGCTTCAGCGTTCTCTCGGTCACACCGAATTCGACCGCCAGGCTTTGCAGTTGCACTCCGGCCTCGTGCGCCGTCTTCAGCTGACCGACATCGGTGGAATTCAAAGCAGCCCTTCTTCCGATCCGGGCCCCACGACCGCGTGCTGCTGCCATTCCCGCACGGGTCCGCTCGCTGATCAGGTTGCGTTCGAATTCGGCCAGCGCCCCCATGATGTGAAAGATCAACCGTCCACTGGACGAGCTTGTATCGATATTCTCCATCAGGGAATGAAACTGCACATCGCGACTGCCGAGCTCGTCCACCAGTCTTATAAGGTGAGGGAGCGAACGCCCCAACCGGTCCAGGCGCCACACCACCAGCTTTCCTCCTGGCTTTGCGGCGGCCATCGCCTGCGACAGTCCGGGCCGGTCAGTCGAGTTGCCTGACATTCCATGATCAGAAAAAACGTGCCGGCACCCTGCAGCCCTTAGCGCGTCCAGCTGCAAATCCAGACTCTGCTCTTCCGTCGAGACACGAGCATATCCAATATTCACCATGTGTTTATGCGCCGCCAAGCAGCGTCCATTCTAAATTTTACAGGATTCCCCTCTAATTCGGGGGCATCACATGGCGATAGTCAGAGCGCGTTACCGAAATGTTAACCGTATGCACAACAAATGGTAGTACTTTCCAACAAATCCGAAACAGACAACAATATCGCGAATCCGTACAAAAAAAGTCAGAAATTTATTTCAGAGAACTCCAGTTAAACTATTCATTATAATAAAGAGTGATACAATAGAACATTCATTAGAATAATGTCTTTATTTATTTAATTATAACTGGCAAATCTTCGAATATAAATTTATTCGTATTTATTCTGCCGATCGCGTCAGACTACATGCCAGTTTATGATATTGTGAGATGCTTTTCTCTGTTCCGGAGTTTGTATCCTCTGGAGCAGCAGTCATCTGACTCCAGGGCCCCGATCATGCCATTGCGCTCGCTGCCCGTCTTCAGGCGAAGCCAAACGCTTGAGCAATCCATCGAGCGCGACTCGAAGTGCAGTTTGCCGAGGGCAGCAGGTTCGCTTACGACGCCCTTGACGGTGTTATTCGTCGAACATCGCGACGGCCCGCGTCCAGCCGGCGCTTGCACCCTTGATCTTGACCGGAAAGCAGATGACCTCGAAGCCGAAGGGCGGCAGGCTTTCGAGATTATGCAGCTTTTCCATCTGCCAATAGGGAGCCTCGCGGCCGGCCTTGTGGCCTTCCCAGATGATCGAGGGATCACCGCTTTCAGCAAACTTGCGGGCGGTATGGCCAAAGGGCGCGTCCCAGGACCAGGCGTCGGTGCCGACAACCTTGACGCCGAGGCTGGTGAGATAAAGCGTTGCATCCCGGCCTATGCCGCAGCCTGCCATCAGGTAATCTTCCTGACCGTAGCGGCTGGCCGCCCGCGTATTGACCAGCACGATATCCAGCGGCTGGATAGCGTAGCCGATCCGGTCCAGTTCGGCGCGCACATCGTCAGCGCTTGCCACATAGCCATCCTCGAAACCGCGAAAATCGAGCTTCACGCCGGGACGGAAGCAGTAGTCGAGCGGCGTCTGGTCGATGGTGGGGGCCGGCTGTCCGCCCGCCGTCGAATGATAGTGCCAGGGCGCATCCATATGCGTGCCGTTGTGCGGGTTGACCTGCATGTCCTCCACCGCCCAGGCCTCGCCATCCGGCAGGTCCTCTTGCTTCAGCCCCGGAAAGAAGGGCGCGATCTGGTGAAAGGTCTCGCCATGGCTCCAGTAGCGGATGACCGGCCGCAGCGGCGGCGGGTCGGAGGCGATGCCCGTTTCGATGGCGACGGAAAGGTCGATCAGACGGCGGCTCATGCTTTTGTCTCCCGGGAAATCACGCGTTGGTCGATGGCGCCGAAGACGGATGTGCCGTCGCTATCCAATACTTCCATTTTCACGCGCTCGCCGAAACGCAGGAAGGGTGTGGCAGGTGAACCGTTCGCAATCGTTTCGATGCTGCGCCGCTCGGCAATGCAGGCAGAACCGCATTGCGCATATGTGCGGTTGGATACGGTGCCCGAACCGATGATGGTTCCGGCGGAAAGGTGCCGGTTATAGGCGGCATGGGCAATGAGCTCTCCGAAATGGAAGCTCATCTCCCGCCCGTTGGGATGGCCAAACGCCACACCGTCACGCCAGACATGCAGATCAAGCTGCACCCGACCGTCCTTCCAGCCCTCGCCCAGCGTATCCGGCGTGACCGTAACAGGGCCAAAGGCCGTGGCGGGCTTGGCGCGAATGAAGCCGAAGCCTGCGCGCATTTCCAGCCCGCCGAAGGCGCGAAGGCTCCAGTCATTGACAAGCATCACCAGCTTGATGTGCGAGAGCGCCTCTTCTGGCGAAATCCCCATCGGCACGGCATCCACCACCACCGCAAACTCGCCTTCGAAATCGATGCCATCCGCCTCGCTCGGCAGGGCAACGTCCTCCATGGGGGCGTAGGTGTAGTCCGACAGGCCCTGATACATCAGTGGCCAGTCCTTCGGCGTCACGTCGTCAATGCCAAAGGCTTTTGCCATCAATTGTCCATGATTGGGAAAAGCCGAGGCATCGAGCCATTGCGCAGATCTTGGCAACGGCGCGCGGGCAAGGTTTGGATTGAAGACGAATGCGCCCTCGGCCTCGCCGTTTTCCAGCCTCTCGGAAAGGGCATGCAAAGCAGGCGAAACCGCCTGCCAGTTCTCCAGCGCTTCCAGCATCGAGGCGGCAATGCCGCCCGCGGAAACGGCAAGCGCCAGATCCCGCGAGACGACGACAAGTTCGTCTGCGCCGCTTTCGCAGCGCATGGTTGCAAGCTTCATGGAAGAGCCTCTTGTGTTGCCGTCACTCGGCTGCTGCACGCACAGGCGGCGTCAGATTGCGGAAGAAAGTATCGACGATGGAGGAGGGAATGGCTGGGTTCGCCTCGCTTGCCTCCGTGAGGATACGCTCCGCCGAAGCTTGCAAGCGTCCGCCAAGGGTGGTCCAGTCCACGCCGACGAGCGAGCCCGACCGCTTGACCCAGGCGCCTTCCACCATCACGTCGGATACATCGCCCGGTCCGGCATTGTAGACCACCGCTGCCACGGCATGGGTAGCGGGCAGCATGTTGATCGTATCGGTGCGAATGATGATGAGATCCGCCTGCTTGCCCACTTCCAGTGTGCCGATGCGGTCTGCGAGCCTCAGTGTTTCCGCGCCGCCCACGGTGGCCAGCCGCAGCACGTCGCGCGTCTTCAGTTCCACATGGCGCGGCGCTTCCCCGCGTGCTTCCAGAATGGCATTGCCCTGCGCGCGCGCAGACTGGATCATCATCCGCATCTGGGCAAACAGATCGCCGGAATAGTTGGAGACGATATCGACGCCGAGCGAGGCATGGGCACCGGCGTTTCGCGCACGAAGCGCCACCGGATAACCCATTCCCATCTGCAATTCCGTCTCGGGCGTGCTGCTGATGCCAGCGCCTGAATCGGCGATCATCTTCAACTCGTCATCCGTCAGGCTTGCGCCATGCACGAAGAGGAACTGCGGATCGAGCAGGCCCGCCTCATGCAGGCGGCGCACGAACTGGAAGCCCTGATCATAGGCACCCATGGCCACATGGCAGGACACCGTATGGGCCGCGATTTCGCGCGCGAAAGCCAGATCCCCGGCGCTCACCTCGAAGGGCACCGATTCCGGCTCATGCGGCGCAAGGCCCAGCAGGATCTTGCCGCTGTCGGAAGAAAACGTCGTGTTGCGCAGGCGGCGCGCATCCGCATAACGCCACTCCATATTGCCATCATAAGCGAAGGGTGCGTGGCTGGAAGGGTTGACGAACAGCCCGTAGCAGAAGATCGCCCGCGCCTGCGAATCCTTGAGCCCCTGGATGGCCGCATCGGTATGCTCGGGGCTGTTGAGAATATGGCAGTGATCGACGATCGTGGTGATGCCGGCGTTCAGCGCTTCCAGCGTGCCGACATAATTGCCCAGATAGACATCGTCCGGCTTGTAAAAGCTCGAATATGTCATGCGCATGTGCACGAGGTAATCGTAGAGCGTCCAGTCAGCTGCGGTGGTGCGCAGCTGGGTCTGCCAGATATGGCGATGGGTATCGACAAGGCCCGGCATCACGATGCCACCTGCGGCATCAACAATCTCTGCATCGGCGGGCGCTTCGAACGTGCCAAGCGCTGCGATCTTGCCGCCCTGCACCAGCACATTGCCACGCACTTCATCGGCACCGTCCACCATGGACAAAATGCGCGCATTGCGAATCAAAACGGTTCTTGGATTCACCATCGGTCACTCTCCTCCTCACGCTGGCAATGCCAGCCTCTCTCCGCCCGCGAGAATGCCAGCAGCCGACCAAAATGCAAGGAATTTATATCATGATATAAATAAACGCATTGTCCTCCCTGAGGGGGTGCCGCAGTATTGATCCCGAACAACTCTTCAAACCGATTCCTTTCAATCGGAGACAGCATGGCGAAACTCGCCGGACGCATGGAAGCAAAGCAACGGGCTACCCGCGAGCATCTGCTCGATACGGCGGAACGGCTGCTGTTGCAGTCCAGTCCGCCGGATTTCTCCATGCGGCAGCTTTGCCAGGAAGCGGGCCTGAGCTTTGCCACGCCCTTCAACTATTTCGGCAGCAAGAACGGCATTATTCGCGGTCTGGCGCTCAGGATCTTCGACCGGATAGAGGCCGGGTACGAGGCGATGCCGGAGGCGGGCGATGCGCTTGCAAGGCTTGACCGGATGAATGCGGCTGGCGTGCATCTTTGGCTGGAGGAGCCGGCCGTCTATCGCTTCATCAGCGCTTCGCTGCTGACCGTCGAGGGGGGTGAAGGTTCAGAGGAATTTCTTGCGCGCTCCTCAGCACTCTGGCGTCGCGCGCTGGGGGATGCCGAGGGGCTGCTGCGCTCGGATTGCAAGGCGCTTGCCCTAGAGATCCTGCCGCTTCACATTGCCATCGGCTTTCGCGGCATGATGGCGCTTTGGATCGGCGGTGAAATCGCCGACCGCGACATCGAACCGCTGATGCGGGCGCAGATTTCAGCTCTTGTCCTCGGCTTCGCCGAACCTCATCGGCAGAGAGAGCTGCTGGAAAGGTGCCGTGCGACCACCGGGGCAGGCCGCGTTTACGAAGTCGTATAGAAGGTCGCGATGCGCTGTCCATCCAGTTCATGGACCCGGAACGAGCTCTCGTAGAGCTCGCCCAGAATATCTGGAACGATGATGTCGCCCACGCCCCCCTGCCGGAAGACACGGCCATCCCGCATGGCAATGATATGATCGGCATAGCAGGATGCGAAATTGATGTCGTGCAGGACAACGACAACGGTTTTGCCGAGATCCCGGCTTGCTTGCTTCAGAAGTGACATCATGGCGACGCCATGCGGAATATCGAGATTGTTGAGCGGTTCATCGAACAGCATGTAATCAGTATCCTGACACAGGATCATCGCAACGAAGGCGCGCTGCCGCTGACCGCCGGAGAGTTCATCGAGATATCGATCGGCAAGCGGTCGCAGCTTCAGATAATCCAGCGCCTCGTCAATCTTTGTCTTGTCGGCAACCGTCAGCCGTCCCTTCGAATAGGGATAGCGACCGAAGGCGACGAGATCGCTGACGGTCAGCCGCACGGCCATGTGATTGTCCTGCCGCAGGATCGAAAGCCGCTGGGCGAGTATCTCGCCCTTGGCCTGGAAGACATCGAGCCCTTCGAGATGAACCGTGCCAGCGTCAGGCAGCATCAGGCGCGCGATGATCGACAGGAGGGTGGACTTGCCCGCGCCGTTCGGCCCGATGATGGCCGTCAACCCGCCTTTGGCAAGCGTCAGACTGACATCGTCCAGAACCGTGCTGGAGCCATAGGCCTTGCTGAGACTGACGATTTCGATCATCGCGCACGCCCCTTGATCAGATAGAGGATGAAGAACAGCCCGCCCGCGAATTCGATCACGATGGCAAGCGCGGTATTGTAACCAAGCGCGCGCTCCAGGATTGTCTGTCCGAAAACGAGCGCGGTGAAGGCAATGAGAACAGCGGCCGGCAGCACATGTCGATGGGTTGCGACTGGCATCAGCAGATAGGCAAGGTTTGCGACAAGCAGCCCGAAAAAGGTCACGGGGCCGACAAGCGCTGTGGAAACGGAGACGAGAACCACGCAGAGCGACAGCATCAGGATCGATGTTCGCCGGTGATCGACGCCGAGCGAAATCGCAGCCTCCCGCCCCAGCGCCATGACATCCAGCCGATGCAGAAGTGGAAAGGCAAAGAGGCTCGCCGCAAGGATCAACACGAGGGATATGCCCAGAAGCGTCGGATCGATCGTATTGAAACTGGCAAACAGCCTGTCCTGGAGCACGACGAAATCGTTCGGGTCGATGATCCTCTGCAGGAAGCCGGAAGCGCTGCGAAAGAGGATGCCGAAGAATATGCCCACCAGCAGCAAAAGATGCAGGCTGCGCAGCCTGTCGGCAAACATGAAACGGAACAGCAGAAGCGAGAAGCCGACCATGACCGCGACCTCGACGACAAACATCAGCCGTGCATCGATGCCAGCCACGACATTGGCGCCGAGCAGGAAGACAAGCAGCGTCTGGAGGAAACCGAACAGAGAATCGAACCCCATGATGGATGGGGTCAGGATGCGGTTATTGGTAATCGTCTGAAAGATGACGGTCGAAACGGCCACGGCATAAGCGACCAAAGCAAGCGCGAGAAGCTTCGTGCCGCGAAATGTCAGGATGAAGGACCAGTTGCCGCGCGCGCCATAGGTCAGGAAAACCAGGCAGCCGGCAAGCGCCGCGGCCAGCAGCAATACGAGGATGAACCGAGGGGATTTGCGTCTCTCGTCAAGCGACACGGGCGTTCTTTCTCAAGACCAGCACCAGAAAGACGATGCTGCCGAGGATGCCGAGCACAGTGCCGACAGGCACTTCATAGGGCGCGATGATGACCCGGCCGAATATGTCGCAGGCAAGCACGAGACCGGCACCAGCAAGCGCCGTGAAGGGAAGACTGTGCCGCAGATTGTCTCCCATCGCCATGCTGACCAGATTGGGAACGATAAGACCGACGAACGGTACCATGCCTGCGGTGACGACAACCGAGGCGGTGACGAGCGAGACGATCACCAGGCCAAGCGCCAGCACACGCCGGTAGTTCAGCCCGACATTCTGCGCAAAGGCTTCCCCCATGCCGGCAAGGGTAAAGCGGTCGGCGGCGACATAGGCGATAACAGCCAGTCCCAGCGCGACCCAGAGCGTTTCGTAGCGTCCCCGCAGGATGGTGGAAAAGTCGCCGCTCACCCAGGCCCCCATGCTTTGCATCATGTCGAAGCGATAGGCGAAGAAAGCCGTGACGGCGCTGATGACACCGCCGAGCATGATGCCGACAAGCGGCACCATCAGAACCGAACGCAGCGGAATCTGACGCAGGATGAGCAGGAAAATCGTCGTGCCGGCCAGCGAAAAGCCCGCCGCAACCAGCATCTTTCCGAGAACAGGCAGGTCGGGGGCTACCAGCAGGACGACCAGCATGCCGAGAGCCGCCGATTCCACCGTTCCCACGGTAGAGGGCTCAACAAAGCGGTTGCGCGCCAGCATCTGCATGATGGTGCCGGCCACCGCAATGCTTGATCCGGCAAAGAGGAGGGCCAGCGTGCGCGGCAGGCGGCTCGCAGTCAGCACCAGCCACTGCGCCTCGTCCACGTCTCCGCGTATCAGCGCCAAGGGCGGAATCGCACTGACACCGACAAAGAGGCTTGATACCCCAAGCACGCCAATCAGGATGCCCATCAGCACGAGGATCGCGGTCAGGCGTGGCAACACGAAGACGTCCGTTCTGAAAGTGGTTTGGCTGGACCGACCGGACGCACCATCCGGTTTCGGCCAGCGGGCATGGTTTCACTTCTTGGCGAGGGCTGCCGTGATCTGATCCACCGAAGACTGAAGCGAGGTCAATCCGGCACCGACGAGGTACCAGGATGCGGCATCGAGGTAAACGACCTGGCCTTTCTGCCAGGCCGCCGTCTGGCGAACGATCTCGTTGTCGAGAAGCTCGGAGGCGGACGCACCCTGTTCGCCGATGGCACCGTCACGGTCGATGACAAAAAGCCAATCCGGGTTCTTCTCAAGAATGTATTCGAAGGAGACCGGCTGGCCATGGTTGCCGACGGCAATCTGGTCGTCAGCTGGCTGAAAACCGTAATCGGTAAACAGCACGCCGAAGCGGGAGCCGCGGCCATAGGTGCTCATCTTGCCGCCTGTTGTCAGCACCAGCATCGCTTTGCCCGAAGATGAGGCCTCATTGCGCAGGGCAGCAGTCGAGGATTCCAGGCGGGCCAGGGCCGCTTCCGCCTCGGCCTGCTTGCCGAAAATCTCTCCAAGCTTGCGGACATTGCCCACAGCACTTTTCATGAAGGACTTGGGATCAGTGGTCAGATCGACCGTCGGCGCGATGGCGGCGAGTTCCGCATACTTCGGCGCCGCCCGCCCTGCCACGATGACCAAATCCGGCTGAAGCGCGCTGACCGCTTCATAATCCGGCTCGAAGAGAGAGCCGATCTTTGGCTTCGCCGCGAACTGGGAAAGTGATTTCGGCAGGTTGGCCTCTGGCACGCCCGCCACCTCGACACCAAGCGCGGACAACGTATCGAGCGCCGAGAGATCGAAGGTCAGCACCGTCTTTGGCTGTCCGGGAAGCTCGGTCACGCCCTGCGCATGGTTGATCTTCAAGGGTTCGCTAAAGCTTGGCGCGGCGCCAACGGATGCAAACATGGCGCCTGCGAGCGCCGCGACGGACAACAATCTGTAGTTTCGCATGACATGCTCCCATCGCTCGCGTCGATCGCCAGCGGAATTGGCCAACGCGCAAAAGCTTAAGTTGAGTTTTGCTGTCAGATATGTATTGGGGCTAGGGCAGGTCAATGCGGATATTCTAGAGCCTTTCTAATTTGCGCTGAGCGCAAACCGCAGCGGAGGTCAAGCCGATGGCAATGGAAGAGAAGGAGGCGGCAACAGGCGCTTCGGGCGAAGAAGCGAGCCGCTTCCAGCAGCTGCGCCTCCTGGTGGCGCTGGATGCGCTGCTGCGAGAAGGAAGCGTCAGCGGCGCCGCAGTAGCGCTGGGCATCCAGACCTCGTCGATGAGCCGTATGCTATCGGACCTCAGGGAAATCTATGACGACCGGATCTTCATCCGAACCGGTCGTGGCATGTCGCCCACACCGTTCGCTGAATCCCTTCGACAGCGGGTTCGTGGTCTGGCGACGGAAACCGAGGCGCTGATGCGCAAGGATGTGGCAGCCCAGCCCTCGCCTGCCGGGACCGGTGCAGACGGCTGGACTGGAGCGACACGGAGACCGATGCCGCCACTCGCGGTCACCCGCAGCGATCGCCTCGAAGGCTCGCCGACGCCGGCAATCCTCGCCAGAAAAATCGCCTCCATCGGCGACAATGCCGAGCCGCAGCGCCGGCTGGCGAAGTATATAGCCATCACCGCACCAGGCCCCGGCAAGAGCCGCCCAATGACGACCGAGGAGGCGCGAGACGCCTTGGCCATCGTCCTGACCGGCGAAGCCGATCCTGTCCAGATCGGTGCGCTTCTGATGACGATGCAGTATCGCGGCGTGACGACGGCGGAGCTGGCAGGCTTTGTTCACGCGATCAGGGATCGTATCCCGGCGATCTCCGGAGCCTCCGCGCGACCCGATCTCGATTGGCCTGCCTATGTATCAGCCAGCTGGCGCCAGCCTCCATGGTTCATTCACTCAGCAAGACTCGTTGCCTCCGGCGGCCACAAGGTGCTGATTCACGGCTTTTTTGGCAATGGCGCGGAAAGCGGCAAACTGGAGCTGGCCGCCTCAGACGCCGGCATCCCTGTGTGCCTCTCGGTTGCCGAGGCGACGGAGGCCCTTGCCCGCTCCAACCTCGCCTATATTCCAATCGGCGCGCTCATTCCCCAGGTGCAAAGCCTGCTCGGCCTTTATCCCTTGTTCGAGACACGCACCCCGGTTCATGCCGTCCCCCATCTCATCAACCCGCTAGCGGCACCCTGCATCGTGCTCGGAGCGGCCCAGATGTCGAGACGTGACCTCTATAGAGATGTTGCAAGGCAACTCGGGGAAGGCGATGTGACCATTCTGGGCTCCGTGCGCGACTTCGCTCAATTCACCCCCCTCAAGGCGACGCCCCTCTATCGTATCATCCGGGGGCAATCCGAGGATTCGATCGTGCCTGCGTTGCGGGATGTCAGCCAGGTCTCCGCACCTTCGATCCTATCGCAGCGGGAATACTGGCAGGCCGTCTGGACCGGCGCTGCGCGAGACGAACTCGCGGAAGCAACAATCGTCAGAACTGCCGCCGCCGCTTTGCTCTGCCTTGCGCAGGACCCGGCCATGCCCTTCGACGATGCGCTGGAACGCGCCAACACGCTTTGGCAGAAACGGAACCGTCACGGCTGACCGTCAGACAGTCGCACTCCCCTGCAGTTCGCTCTCCTGCCGAAGCAGCTCCGCCATGGCGCGTGTCAGCGGCCCCGCCATAGCGGGGTTCGCATAGGCCAGCACCAGGGGAATGACCCGAACCGGCTCGGCAATCGGGAGGGCTCGGAGCAGCCCGCTCTTCAGGTCATCCTCGATCAGATGTCGCGGCAATCGGCCGTGACAAAAACCGCTCCGCACCGCTTCGATGGCCGATTCCACCGAATTCACCCGCAGATGCCGGCCACTGCCGGTCGAGCGCCCGAGCGCTTCCTCGTCCCGATCGATCAGAACCATGGGATGATGGGAGAGCACCGAAGGGCTGAGGCCCGTTCCCTGCTGCAACAAGGGGTGTTCCCGGGCGGCGACGGCAACCATTTCCACATCGACGAAACGAAAGGCATGCGGCGCACGATCGTCCCAGAAGCTGATGGCGAGGTCGTAGTCGGAGACGGGCAGGCTGCCGACAGGCTGCCGCACCAGTTCCTTGAGCACGATCTCAGCCCCCTGATGCATTTCGCGAAACTTGGAAAGGGCGGAGAAAACAATCCGCTTCGGCGCGATCGCATCCACCAGCAACCGCACACGGGGCTCCTCTCCTTCCGACATCATCCGGGCACGCGCTTCGAGCCGCCTGAATTCGTCGATCAGCGGCCCTGCCTCGGCCAGCAGGAGTTGGCCAGCCTCGGTGAGGACGGCACGACGTCCATCAAGCCTGAGCAGTTCGATACCGAGACGTTCCTGCAACCGGGCAATGGCGTAACTGACCGAGGATTGGCTTCGGTTCAGCATCGCAGCCGCCTTGGAGAAACTGCCGGCTTCCACCGCAGCTCTCAACACCGCCCATTGATCGAGTTCTGTCGAGGGAATGCTCTTCATGATCGATTTTCTAAATCAATTCGATCGGAACTTCGAGCTATAAAGGCTGATTTTTCGAACATAACATGGTGGTGGGGACGAACAGCCAAACGGTCAAAAGGAATTCAAGATGAAAACGCCACTCGTTCCGATCCTGCTCATGGCGCTCGCGCAGCCAGTCCAAGCAGAGACGAACGGCAAATCAGCCGAAGCGCTGGTCGAACAGGGCCTGAAGGCAGGCGCCCGGTTCCCAGGTCTCAGCGACATCTGCGACCTTTCGCGCCCGCTGCTGACCGCTGGCCGCAGGCCCCAGGGGGCCGGGCAATCCCAGCGTCGCGAACTCTCGGCAGAAGAACGCGCCCGTCGGGCGGTGGCCGCCGTGGTCGAACCTCGCCAGGTGTTCGACAACCTCTATTTCGTCGGCGTACGCGGCGTCGCAAGCTGGGTCATCAAGACGTCCGAAGGATTGATCGTTGTCGATGCCCTCAACAATGACGAGGAGTCACGGGAGAGGATCGAAGGCGGTTTGCGAACCCTCGGTCTCGATCCCAAGGATATCCGCTACCTGATCATTACCCATGCCCATGGCGACCATTATGGCGGGCAGAAATACCTCGTCGACACCTATGCACCAAAGGTCCTGATGAGCGAGGAGGACTGGCAGGAGCTGGAGAAACCAGAACTTCAGTTTTCCAATCCGCGGTGGGGCGCACCGCCGAAGCGTGACGTCTCGGTGAGCGACGGCGACACCATTACGCTCGGCGACACGACGGTTCAGCTTTACGTCACACCCGGCCATACGCCCGGCACGGTTTCCCTGATCTTCCCGGTCGCCGACAAGGGCGAACAGCACATGGTTGCCCTGTGGGGCGGGACGGGCCTGAACTTCGGTCCGAACGAAGCACGCATGCGGGCCTATTCCCAGTCTGCCGGACGTTTCCGCGACATCGCAGCCAAGGAGGGCGTGGACGTGTTCATGTCCAATCACCCGACGCGCGACGGCGCTCTGGACAACCTTGCCCTTCTTGCCGAGCGCGGGGCCAACGATCCGCATCCCTTCGTCGCGGGCGAACAGGCGCTCGGTGCATTCGACCTGTTGCGCGACTGCTCTCTGGCGCAGGCTGAAAGCATCAAGGCCGGTGACCGGACTCCGAAGCCTTTATTGGACATGGACAAAACAAGAAAGGGCCCGCCACCCAGGAAAGTGGCGGGCCCTTGCCGTTCATGGTCCTCTCAGAAGCTTGCCGAGAGTGACACGTAGAAGGAGCGTCCGGGCTCATTGTACGTATTGGCGCCGGCATTGTTGCCGCTGCCTTCACGATAGACCCGTTCGTTGAAGATGTTGTTCACGCCAGCCGTCATCCGATACTGCTCGTTGATGTCATAGGACGCCCCCAGGTTCACCAGCGTATAGGGTTCGCGCGGCTCCGGATTTTCAACAGCCGAACCGTTGAAGGATCGCGAGCTGGGTGACTGCGTTTCGCCATAATGGGTGGCGGACAGGATCAGTGTCAGGTCCTCGCGGGCCTGCCATTCGAGCGACGTGTTGATCGTGTAGTCCGGCACCAGCGACAGTGGCTGGCCGTCGCTCTTGTTCTTGGACTGCAGCATATAGGTGAAGTTCGTCGCCCAGGTCAGCTGTTCATGCAGAGGGACGGAGAGGTTGCCCTCCAGGCCCGACACGACAGCCTCAGGCACATTGTCCCACTGGTAGACGTTCACGGTTCTCGTGCTCAAGCTCGTCACAGCCGTCGTGGAGGGAGCAATCCGGTTGCGATAGTCGTTGTGGAAATAGGTAAGGCCCGCGTTCCAGCCCAGATCGTCATTGTAGGAGATACCGATCTCCTTGTTGATACTGGTTTCCGGCTCAAGGTTTTCGTTACCGATGATGTAGCATCCAGCCGCTGTTCTCACAGCGCAGCCATTGCCGTTCGAAAACAGGATGTATTCGGGATTCTGCTGGAAGAGGTTCGGTGCCTTGAAAGCCCGGGCGATGCCAGCCTTCAGGGTGATCGTGTCGGTCAGGGCATGGGAGGCGTTGAGGCTGGGGCTGAAATTCGAGCCAAACGCGCTATGCTGATCGAAGCGGAGGCCGGGCGTCAGGGTAAAGTCGTCGGTGATCGAGATGTTGTTTTCGGCATAGAGGCCGATCAACCAGTCACTGCTGTCGGGATCGAGGTTCCTCGGAATGGCCGGAATCACGGGATAGGTGACGCTGCTTGACCCCGGCTGAGCCGCAGAGACAGGATCGTGCATCCACTCACCGCGATACTCCGTGCCGATCGTCAGCTTCTGCTCGAACAGATAGTCGAGCGGCAGGATCCATTCGCTCTTCGCCGTCAGCGTGTCGAGTTCAATAGTGCTTTTCTTGAGATCCTCCGAGATCGAACCTTCGCTTCCGCCTGCAAGCGTTTCCGACAAGCGCGAATTCAGCGTGCGTTCCCACTGGATATAGCTCGTCGACTCGCCGAAATCATGGATGCCGCGATGTGTCGCGGCGAGCGTCCCACGCTTCAGGCTGTTCGTCTCCTCGCCCACAAGCGAGTTCAAACGGGCCGCATTGGCCCCAGTCGCGGCGTTCTGCGAGTCTCCGGCAAACAGATTGCCCTGACGGCTATAAGCGGCCTCGAGATCGATGGCATGGTCTGCGGTCGGCTCGAAGGTCAGGACGCCGCGGATATCTCTGTTGACCACGCCTTCGCGTCCCGCAGGCGGATTCGCCTGCACACCCGATGAGGCTCCGGCATTGATATCAGCGTCATCGTTCTGGGTGCGGCTATAGTTGCCGGTCAGCCGGAAGGATGTGATCTCGTTCAACGGGCCGCCAACAACGAAATTGCCGCGAACTGTGTGACCTTCCTTCGAGTTCTCAGGAACGTTCACATAGGTGGAGACCGAGCCGGACAGCGTCTCCGGCTTCTTCGTGATGATGTTGACGACCCCGCCGGCCGCACCCGAGCCATAGCGGGCAGCGGCCGGTCCCCGGATAACCTCAATCCGCTCGATGGCTTCCGCTGGCACCCAGTTACTGTCGCCGCGCGAGTCCCGTTCGCCGCCACGCCCCATGCGCACAGAATTGCGCGACAGCACGGGCTTGCCGTCAATCAGGATGAGCGTGTTTTCCGGACCCATGCCGCGCAGGTCGATCTGGCGCTGATTGCCGCGCTGACCCGATGCGCTGGTGCCGGTGAGATTGGCGCCGGGCATCCGGCGGATGATTTCCGAGATGTCGTTGGCGACAGGCCGCTGTTGAAGATCGGTTGCCGTGATCGTCGAAACGCCAGGCATCTGCTTCAACTGCTGCTCGGCGGAGAGGACGACGATCTCTTCCAGTACCGTCTCTTCTTCAGCAGCCGCATCTTGATCCTGGGCCTGCGCCAGCTGCGGCGATACGGAAAGGGCCGCACACAGCAGCATCGAAAGGCGGCTGATGCCGTTGTCAGAAATCCGCGCCTGAAGCCGTTCGGCACGCCTCGATATCGACCGTGTCATCCCACCAAACCCCTTATGTTGACTAAACTAGTCAGCTAATAGGGGTGCACGTCTCAGGCTTCAACGCGGATGTTTTGGAATCATTTGAAATTGCGTGAGGCGCAACTGGCCCCAGGAAGCCCCCACTCGAAAGGGCAGGGAAAACGCCATCGCCTCGCGCTAATCTATGACGATCGCTCTGAAATCATTGACATTCGTGCCGGTCGGTCCCGTCACAAGAAGATCGCCGATCGCTGCAAAACCCGAATAGCTGTCGTTTTGGGCGAGCAGTTTACGAGGTTCGAAACCTGCCGCACGAAGCCTTGCGACGCTGCCCCCATCCACGAGGGCGCCTGCGTGATCTCCAACACCGTCGATGCCATCAGTATCGGCTGCGAGCGCGGCCACGGGAAGGCCCTCGATCGCAAGCCCAAGCGCGAGCGCGAATTCGCTGTTGCGGCCCCCTCGCCCGCCATTGCCGCGAAGCGTTACTGTTGTCTCTCCGCCGGATAGCAGAACGGCCGGTCGAGAAAACGGGCGCCCTCTCGTCGCAATTTCGCGCGCGAGCGCCGCATGAACCTGGGCGACATCACGGCTTTCACCCTCGATCGAGTCCGAGAGTATGTGTGGTGTGAAACCCTCTGCCAATGCCACGCGCGCTGCTGCCTCCAGGGAAACGCTTGCGGAAGCAACGACGTGATGTTCATCGCGGGCGAGCCTGACATCGTCTGGCATCGGGGCGTCAGCTGCCGGCGAGCGGAGATGAGACAGGACAGCCGGGGAGAGGTCGAGTTTGTAGTTCTCGACAATGGCGAGCGCATCCTCTCGCGTCGACGCATCAGCAACTGTCGGCCCGGATGCGACGAAGGATGGAATGTCGCCCGGGATATCCGAGACAAGCAGGCTGACGACGCGCGCCTTGGTGGCCGCAGCGAGACGGCCGCCCTTGATCGTGGAGACGTGTTTGCGCACCACGTTCATCGCTGAAATCGGCGCGCCGGACGACAGGAGTATCTGGTTGAGCGCGATCTCGTCTTCAAGTGTCAGCCCGGGAGGCGGTGCTGGCAGCAGAGCAGACCCTCCCCCGGAAATCAGGGCGATGACGAGATCCTCAGGCGCGAGCCCGGCGACCAGTTCGAGGAGCCGTCCCGAGGCCACAAGCCCCGCTGCGTCAGGAACCGGGTGGGCAGCTTCGATCACCTCGATCGAGCGGGTGGCACAGCCATATCCGTAACGGGTGACGACGAGCCCATCCAGGGGACCAGGCCACAGGCTCTCAAGCGCTGCGGCCATCTGTGCCGCCCCTTTGCCGGCGCCGATGACGACAGTCCGCCCCCCCACCGGCGGCAGCGGAAGGTGCGCGCGAATGCCCATAAGCGGATCGGCGGCCTGAACTGCGGCCCGAAACAGTTTCTCCAGCAGGGTGCGGTGCTTCATCTTACAGCTCGTATTGATGTTTTGCATGCCTGGCATGCCCGATCGTCAATCGGGCAAGAGCCTTTGGCGAAGAGGGACCACAGGCCGACAACGCGGTCAATGCCTGCGCACTGGATCGCAGCGTCCAGATCAGTCGTCCTCGACAAAGACCTGGTCCCGCTTCGAGCGGATCGACGGGAGCAGCGCCAGGATCACACAGACCAGCCCCAGCGCGAGAAGCGATGCGGCAATCGGGTTGGTGACGAAGACCGTCGCATCCCCACGGGAGATGATCATCGCCCGCCGCAGATGTTCTTCCAGGAGCGGCCCGAGAACAAAGCCGAGCAGCAGCGGCGCCGGCTCGCAGCCCACACGGATGAGGGCATAACCGAGAATGCCGGATACGATGATCGCGTAGACGTCGAAGGGATTGTTGTTGATCGAGTAGCAGCCGATCGAGGCGAAGATGACGATGGCCGGGAAGAGTGCCCGATAGGGAATGGTGAGCATCTTCACCCAAAGGCCGATCAGCGGAAGATTGAGGATGACCAGCAGCAGATTGCCGATCCACATGGAGGCGATGATGCCCCAGAACAGCGCCGGCTGGCTGGTGATCACATCGGGCCCCGGCGTGATCCCCTGCAGGATGAAGGCGCCGACGATCAGGGCCATCACGGGATGCGCGGGAATGCCGAGCGTCAGAAGGGGAATGAAGGAGGTCTGTGCGGCGGCATTGTTCGCACTTTCTGGGCCGGCAACCCCTTCGATCGCACCGTGACCGAACTCTTCGGGCCTCTTCGAGAGGTTCTTTTCGGCCGAATAGCTGGCGAAGGACGCGAGCACATGGCCACCCCCCGGAAGGACGCCGAGGATCGATCCGAGCGCTGTTCCACGCAGCACCGGCCCGACGATGCGACGCAGGTCGGCGCGGTCGAGCCACAGATGCGTGACATGCTTGACGCCCACCTCGCGATCCTGATCGCTCTGGAGATTGCGGAAGATCTCGGCGACGCCAAAGATGCCGACGGCGACGGAGACGAAATTGATGCCTTGCGACAGTTCCAGCCGACCGAAGGTAAAGCGCTCCGTCCCTGTGTAAATGTCCTGGCCGACGGTTCCCAGGAGAAGTCCGATGGCGATCATACCCAATGCCTTCAGGACGGAACCATGGGCGAGCGAGATCGAGACCAGAAGCCCGAGGACGATGAGCGCGAAGTATTCAGGGGCGCCAAACTGCAAGGCAACCGAGGCAAGCGGCGGTGCAGCGATCGCCAGGAGGAGCGTCGCGACGCAGCCGGCAAAGAATGAACCGAGCGCGGCGGTCGCAAGCGCCTGGCCTGCCCGTCCCTTGCGTGCCATCTGGTAGCCGTCGATCGCTGTCACGGCTGACGAGGATTCACCGGGAAGGTTGATCAGGATCGCAGTGGTCGAGCCGCCGTATTGTGCACCGTAATAGATGCCCGACAACATGATCAGCGACGTGACCGGCGAGAAGGTGAAGGTGATCGGCAGCAACATGGCAATTGTCGCGGTGGGGCCGATACCTGGAAGGACGCCCACGAGTGTTCCAAGCAGAACCCCGATGAAGCACCAGAAGATGTTGATAGGCGTCAGCGCGGTCTCGAAACCGAGCGCGAGATTGGCGAGGAGTTCCATGATGCGCGCTCCTCAGAAACCGAAGACGGGGCCAAAAGTCGGGATGGTCACGGCAAGCCCGATCTTGAACACCAGATAACAGAGGCCGGCCATGACGAGCCCCATGATGATTGCCGAGATCGCCGTATTCTTGGGCGAGGCGAGCGCAGTGATCGCAGTGCAGAGAAAGACGAGCGGCACGAGCCCGAGGGTGCGGGCACCGGCAGCGAACAGGGCAAGCGCCAGGGAGATCAACAGGATCGCCCGCCACGGGACGGGACCTGCCGCTACCTCGGCGGGCTTTCGCAGCCCTCCGAAGATGACGGCGACACCGAGCGCGCCGAGAAAGAAGGCCAGCACGACCGGGAAGAAGCCCGGCCCCATCTTGATGGCCGTGCCGAACTCATAGCGCGCACCCTGGATAGCGAAGAATGCGGCGATCGCAATGAAGATCCCACCGGCCACCACATCGTGGCGGTTTCGTTTCGTCGTAGCGTCCATGTCAGTCCCTCCCGGCCAGGCCCGCCCCCGTTTCCCCGCGGGCCTGTCCGCTGTGTCACAAGATGTTGGCGCCCGCGATGGCTTCGCAGACAGCCGCGGTCACCTCTTTGGTGGTGGCCTTTCCGCCGACATCAGGCGTCAGTATCCCGCTTTCGGTGACACGCTCAACCGCCTGCATAAGGCGTGCTGCCGCCTGCGTTTCACCCAGATGCTCCAGCATCTGCGCGGCCGTCCAGAAGGTGGCAACCGGATTGGCAATGCCCTTACCTGTGATGTCGAAGGCCGAGCCATGGATCGGCTCGAACATGGAGGGATAGCGCCGCTCGGGATCGATATTGGCCGTCGGTGCAACGCCGAGGCTGCCGGCCAGCGCGCCGGCAAGATCCGAGAGAATGTCTGCATGCAGGTTGGTGGCAACGATCGTATCGAGGCTCTTCGGGTTGAGCGTCATGCGAACCGTCATTGCGTCGACCAGCATCTTGTCCCAGGTGACGTCGGGAAATTCGAGGGCGACTTCGGCGGCGATTTCGTCCCACATGACCATGCCATGACGCTGGGCATTGGATTTGGTGACAACCGTCAGGAGCTTGCGCGGGCGTGCCTGTGCAAGCTTGAAGGCATAGCGCATGATGCGTGTGACGCCGACGCGGGTGAAGATCGCCACCTCTGTGCCGACTTCCTCCGGCAGGCCGCGATGCGCCCGTCCGCCATGGCCGGAATATTCGCCCTCGGAATTTTCGCGCACGATCACCCAATCCAGGTCTCCCGGCCCGCAATTGCGCAAAGGCGGCGTGATGCCAGGCAGGATCTTGGTGGGACGGACATTGGCATACTGGTCGAAACCCTGGCAGATCGGCAGACGCAGACCCCAGAGCGTGATGTGGTCGGGAACATCGGGAGCGCCGACGGCACCGAAATAGATCGCATCGAAGGCCTTCAGGGTTTCCAACCCGTCGGCCGGCATCATGACGCCGTGCTTCTTGTAGTAGTCAGAGCCCCAGTCGAAGATCTCCGCCTCAATGGTGAAATCGCCACTGCGTTTGGACAGGGCTTCCAGGACCTGAAGTCCTGCGGCGATGACTTCGGGGCCGATACCATCGGCCGGAATGGCGGCAATCTTGTAGGAGCGCATGTCAG
>JARXAK010000074.1 GCA_029865885.1 Rhizobium sp.
CGCGCGATAGCGGTCGGCGATCTTGCGCGCAAAGGACTCGGCACTCGGCAGCGACATGACCTGCGCGTTGACGCCGTCTGCCTTCAGCTGTTGCGCAAGCGTGTTGAGACCCGTCGAGAAGATGTCGGCGAAGCCCCGGAACAGATAGACCTGGCCGCTCGGTGGCTTCGGATTCCGTGCCTTGGCAGCTTCGGCGGGAAGCACCGAGGCAGCGAGCAGCAGCGATGCCTGGGAGAGGAGGGCGCGCCTTGAAATCATGTCGGACAGACATCCTGCAAAATGAGTAGTTTCGGAATCATGCATGATTTGCGGAGCCTGACAACCGAGCCGCTGCACCATTGGGCCTGTACTTCGTGATTGTTGCCGGGCTAGAACGGGCGCGCCCGGATGGCGCGTGATTTTGTGCCTCCCTCTCGCAACAGGAAGGACCTCCCATGACCACGCCGATTGACATCGCAGCACTTGCCAATCTTCTGCAGGAGGCCGCTGTCGAGGAGATCCTTCCGCGCTTCCGCAATCTGGGCGATGGCGATGTCAGAATGAAAACCGAGGCGATCGATCTGGTCACCGAGGCGGACGAGGCCGCCGAGCGTGTCATCCGCAAGGGGATCGAGGCGCTGATGCCGGAAGCGCTGTTCGTCGGCGAGGAATCGGTCGCGGCTGATCCCGGCCTGCTTGACCGACTGCCGGGGGCTGATCTTGCCGTTGTTGTCGATCCGATCGACGGGACCTTCAATTTTGCCTCGGGCCTGCCCCTGTTCGGCATGATCCTCGCGGTCGTCTCCAAGGGGGAGACGGTTGCGGGTGTGATCTATGATCCGATCGGCAACGACTGGGCATTGGTCGAAAAGGGGTCGGGCGCCTGGCTCTATCGCCCGGACGGGTCTCAGGAGCAGATGCAGGTGCGCCCAAGCGGTCCGCTCGAGCAGATGATCGGGGTCGCCAATACCGGTTTCTTCGACCTCGACACCCGCCGCAAGATCCTCAGCAACCTTGCCGAGGTCCGTCTTTTCACCAGCTATCGCTGTGCAGCGCACGAATATCGCCTGCTCGGCCAGGGACATCTGGATTTTGCCATGTACAACAAGCTGATGCCCTGGGATCATCTGGCCGGTGCCCTGATGATGCAGGAGGCGGGCGCGCATGTGGCCCGCTTCGATGGCTCGGCCTACCTGCCGCACCACACGACCGGCGGACTGCTGGTCGCGTCCGATGCCGATGCCTGGCAGGAATTGCGCGAGCGGATCTTCACCGTTGACTGAGATGCAAAAAGGCCCGGTATCGACCGGGCCTTTCGCGTTGAGAATGGGGCGTTTCGACTAGACCGGCTTGTTCTGCGCCTGGAACAGCCGGCCCTTCTCGCCGATCAGCACGAAGATCAGGCCAATGATCGAGACGACGAAGAAACCCGCCACCATCGGCAGTGCCGTGCCGTTGAAGGCCTGGCCGATCACCGCGCCGATGATCGATCCGCCGATCGTGCCCATGAAGCCGAGCACCGAGGATGCCGTGCCGGCGACGTGACCGAGGGGCTCCATGGCAAGCGAGTTGAAGTTCGAGCCGATCCAGCCGAACTGGAACATGGCCAGCGCAAAGAAGGTGATGAACAGGAAGAACGGCATGGGCTGCGGCCCGACGACCTGCACGACAAGCCAGATCAGGTTGATCGCAATGAAGCCGAGAAGCGATCCATGCGAGAGCTTGCGCATGCCGAAGCGTCCGACGAGCTTGGCGTTGACGAAGGATGAGAGCGCCATGAACAGGGCCACCGCGGCAAAGGCGACCGGGAACCAGACGCCAAGGCCATAGATGCCAACATAGACCTGCTGGGCCGAATTGATGAAGCCGAACAGCGCGCCGAAGATGAAGGTGCTGGCGATCGTGTAGCAGAGCGCGACGCGATCGGTGAGCACGATGCGAAAACCTTCGAGGATGACCTTCACGGTGAAGGGACGCACGTCTTCCGGTGCCAGCGTCTCCGGCAGGCGCACATACATCCACACACCGACGATCAGCGCGATAACCGCCATGAAGACGAAAATCCAGTGCCAGTCGCCGAAGAGCATGATCACCTGGCCGGTGCCGGGCGCCACGACCGGGATCACCATGAAGACCATCATGATCAGCGACATCACTTCCGCCATCTGCCGGCCGCCGAAGACGTCACGCACGATGGAGACTGTAATGACGCGGGTGGCGGCCGAGCCGATCCCTTGAATGAAACGCAGCAGGAGCAGCGATTCGAAGGAGGGCACGAACACAACGGCGAGCGACGAGACCACATAGATGGCGAGGCCGACGATCATCGGCATGCGCCGCCCGAAGCGGTCGGCGATCGGTCCATAGAAGAGCTGCGCAATGCCGAAGCCGATCAGATAGGCCGAGACCACATATTGCCTGTGGTTCTCGTTTTCGACATTGAGGGCGGCTCCGATCTCCTGGAGGCCGGGCAGCATGATGTCGATGGCAAGCGCATTCAGCGCCATCAGAAATGCCATCAGCGCGATGAATTCGGCGCGTCCCATTCCCCCAAGCGTCTTGGGGGCGGGTTGTAATGAAACTGACATGAATTATGACCTTAGAACGGCATGAAGGCGTTGCCTGGGACAACGCCTTCACCGCCTGGAGATTTTTTGCCGGCCCAGCGGCCGAGGGGTCAGGCAGCGCCGCGGACGGCGATACCCTGGTCTTCGAAATGCTTTTGCAATTCACCGGCCTGGAACATCTCGCGGACGATGTCGCAGCCGCCGACGAATTCACCCTTGATGTAGAGCTGCGGGATGGTCGGCCAGTTGGAATACTGCTTGATTCCGTCGCGGATTTCCATGTCGGCAAGAACGTTGACGCCCTTGTAGTTGACGCCGAGGTAGTCGAGAATCTGCACCACCTGACCGGAGAAGCCACACTGCGGAAACTGCGGGCTGCCCTTCATGAACAGGACGACATCGTTGGTCTTGACTTCGTTGTCGATGAATTCGTGGGCGCTCATGTCATTCTTCCTTTCACATGCCGTTCAAGGCGGCAGCTTCGATCTGCCGTAGAAATAGCAATACAGTCCTGATTTTGCCAGTGGCCACTTTGCGACAGCGCCTGAATTAACGGCTGCGCTGGCGGCTGCGTTTGGCGGCACTGCGCCGGCGGCTCACCTGCTTGCGCGCAGGGGCCTTCACCCGCTTCGTCGTCTTTCGCACGAAGCGGCCTGTCGTTGCGGAGCGCGTCTGGCGCTTGCGCCGACGTGTCGTACCGCTCCGGGTCGATTTCTTCAGGATCTCCTTCAGCACGCCTTTCACGACATTGCTGACCACGTCCCCAAGCAGATCCGCCATGTTTGTCCCCCTCACATCTGCTGTTTCGGATTGTTTTGTTCCATACACTCTTTAAATCAGCGCAATTCTCGTCTAGCAAGCGCCACTTGCGGCGGCCAGCCGTCGATTGAGTGACCGAGTAAATGATCCAAAGCCGCATTGTCCTACATTTCCCGGGTTTCGAACCGCTTGACGCTGAAGCCCATCGCCAGCGCTACAAGCGTTCGGCCGTGCAGGCCTCGTCCGTCTGGCAGTCGCGTTTTGATGTCGGTGAACTCTCCCTGGACGAAAAGGGCGCGCATTTCGAGGTTGATGCCGCAGGGGATGGCTGGTCGGTGCAAACGGACCTGCATGTCTTCGACCACAATAGGCTGATCGCAGCCATGCGCAGCGAGCCGTTGTGGACGCAGATTGTGAATGGCTTCAAGGCCGGTTTCGATGTCGTCCGCCAGGGCGGCGCCTGGGGTTATTTCCGCCATGCCTGGCGCTTCGGCCTGTTTTTTCTCTTTCCCTTCCTGTTCCTTGCCGCCGGTCTGGCGCTTGCCATCAACATCGCCGCCATTCCGCCCACCTTGGAACTGTCCTTCTGGTGGCTGGCTCTCAGCCTGCCTGCCGGCTATCTCGTCTTTCGCTATGCTGTCATTCCGTTCTCGGATCGCTACCATGTCATGCATTTGCTGGCAGACTGGCGGCTCGCGGTCGCCGTCGCTGAAAACCGTGACAACGTCGCGTCTCTGATCGAGCAGGCGGCAGATCAGGCGATTGTCGCCCTGGATCGCCCCGTTGGCGAAATCCTCGTGACATCGCACAGCATGGGGGCCAATTTTGCGATCTCGGTGATTGCACGGCTTCTCGAAAAGGCTCCGGCTGTGCTTAACGGGCGGCGGCTCGTCTTTGTCACGCTCGGCGGGGCCGCGCTGCAATGCAGCCTGTTGTCGTCTGCTGTGGTCCTGCGCCGGCGGATCGGTGCGCTTGCGCGCCATCCTGAGGTCGACTGGTTCGACATCCAGTGCCTGACCGACCCGATCCATCTCTACAAGTGCCATACGGTGGCACTTTCGGGGCACCAGGATGCACCGCAGCCAAAGCTCGTCTTCGTCCGCTTCAAGCACGCGATGTCGGCGGAGCGCTACAAGAAGAACAGTCTCGATTTCCTGAGAATGCACCGGCAATATGTGCTCGGGCCGGATCAGGCGAGCGGCTTCGATTTCACGCTGATGACGGCAGGTCCCTTGCCGGCCATGAGCTTCGAGACGCTCGAATCCTCGCGCCCGCCGGTGATCATGGCCCGCCAATGACAAAGGCCCGCCGCTGATGCGACGGGCCTTGATGTGCCATGCAGCACTGCGTTCCGTCAGTCGGGAATGCTGGTCTGTAGCGCGAGCGCATGCAGAACACCGCCCATATTGCCCTTCAGCGCGTCATAGACCATCTGGTGCTGCTGGACGCGGCTCTTGCCGCGAAAGGCTTCGGCGACGACCTCGGCGGCGTAGTGATCTCCGTCACCGGCGAGGTCGCGGATGACGACCTTCGCTCCCGGAATGCCGGCCTTGATCATGTCTTCGATGTCGCCTGGTTTCATCGGCATAAAACGGATCCCTCATGCAAATCAGCAATGTGCGAACTATCGTCCATTCGCAGAAGCGTTTCAATGGGGTAGGGCGCGCCTACCCCATGCTCCACAGGCATGTGATCGAGGGCCTCAGGCCAGTTCGCCGTCCATGAGCGCCGGGAACCAGGCTTCGTGGGCCTGCTTCAACTCTTCGACAGCAACCGGCTTGGCATCGCCGAGCACGACGTTCGAGCCACCGGTTCGGCCGATCCACGGGCAGAAGACGCCGGCGGCTTCCGCGCGGACCTGAACCTGGTCGACATCGGCTTCCTTGACGGTCAGCACGTAGCGGCCCTGGTCTTCGCCGTAGAAGACGGCGATGGGGTTTGCATCGTTCAAGGCGTTGACATGCGCACCGATACCGGAGGCCATGGCCATTTCCGCGACGGCGAGGGCAAGGCCGCCCGACGAGCAGTCGTGGACTGCGGTTGCCAGACCGTCCTGGATGAGACCGCGGACGAAATCGCCGACCTTCTTTTCATGCGCGAGATCGACATGCGGGGCAGGGCCATCCGTGCGGCCATGGATGTCGCGCAGGTAGACGGACTGGCCGAGATGGGTGCCCCAGCCGGACGGAGCGCCTGCCAGCAGGATCGCCTCGCCCTGAGCGGCAAAACGGATGCGGGGCATCTTCTTCCAGTCCTTCATCAGGCCGACGCCGGCAATGGTCGGGGTCGGCAGGATGCCCTGGCCGTTGGTCTCGTTGTAGAGCGAGACATTGCCCGAGACGATCGGGAAGTCGAGCGCGAGGCAGGCCTCGCCGATGCCC
>JARXAK010000083.1 GCA_029865885.1 Rhizobium sp.
ATATTGCGCACCTGCTGGCCGCCGATGCGCTCGATCAGGCGACCGAAGGCGGGGATTTCGCGGCGAAGGACGTCCAGGGCGCTGGTATAGCTGACACCGGCGCCGAGCGTGATGCCTTCTGATGTCACCGAGATCCGCTGCAGCTCTTCCAGGTGGTTGATGAAGACGACAGGGTCGAGCACCCGCATCTGTTTGGTCACCCAGAGCCCGACATCGGTCGCGCCGGCAACGACGGTTGCCTTGGGATGGGCGGCGAGTGTTGCGGCCAGTCCCTCGACGCTGCCGGGCACGACGAGGGTTCGGCCATCGGGGCCGGACAGCGTGATCGTCTCGCGGGTGGCAAGCTCTTCGAGGCGCGCGATGATGTTGGCGCGCTCGCGTTCCAGCGGGTCGAAGAGGGCCGACGGCCTGACATGGCCGACCTGTTCGGCGGCCTTGACGATCGGCTCATAGCCCGTGCAACGACAGAGATTGCCCTGCAGCGCGCGCTCGATCTCGGCACGGCCAGGGTTTTCCGAGGTGAGCCACAACCCGTAAAGCGACATGACGAAACCGGGCGTGCAGAAGCCGCATTGCGAGCCATGACAGTCGACCATGGCCTGCTGCACGGGATGCAACGTGCCGTCCTTCGCGGCCAGATGCTCGACGGTCACGACATGGGTGGCGTTCAGCGAACCGACGAAGCGAATGCAGGCATTGACCGTCTCATAACTCAGCCTGCCGCCGACGAGCCGCCCAACCAGCACCGTGCAGGCGCCACAATCGCCTTCGGCGCAACCTTCCTTGGTGCCCGTCATCCGGCGCTTCAGGCGCAGGAAGTCGAGCAGCGTCTCGGTCGGATCGAGGCTGGAAAGGGCGATGTCCTCGCCGTTCAGGATGAAACGAATGCTGGTCATGAACTGCCTTTTTCTGCGGGGCGCGTTACTGCGCGGTCCAGCCGCCATCGATCGAAATGGAGGTGCCGGTGATCTGCCTGGCCGCGTCGCTGGCGAGGAAGATGGCGGTTGCCGCGACCTCCTCGATGGCGACGAATTCCTTCGTGGCCTGCAGGCGCAGCATCACGTCGGTCTTGACCTGCTCTTCGGAAATGCCGCGGGCCTTGGCCGTATCGGGGATCTGCTTTTCAACGAGCGGCGTCAGCACATAGCCGGGGCAGATGGCGTTGATGGTGATGCCGAATTCCGCCACTTCCAGGGCGACCGACTTGGTGAGCCCCATGATCCCGTGTTTGGCTGCCACATAGGCAGACTTGTAGGGAGAGGCCACCAGCGCATGCGCCGAGGCGACATTGATGATGCGGCCCTTCTTCCTGGCCTTCATGCCGGGAACGGCGGCGCGAATCGTGTGGAAGGAGCTGTTCAGGTTGATCGCGATGATCTGGTCCCATTTGTCGATCGGGAAATCTTCGACCGGCGAGACATGCTGGATGCCGGCATTGTTGACCAGCACGTCGACGCCGCCAAAGGTCTTTTCGGCGGTGGCGATCAGGTCGGCGATCTCGGCCGGTTTGGTCATGTCGGCGCCGTGATAGATGGACTTGCCGCCATGGGCTTCGAGCCCCTTGCGGTTCGCTTCGATCTCGTCTGCGGGGCCGAAGCCGTTGATGACGAGGTTTGCGCCTTCGGCGGCAAAGGCTTTCGCGATGCCGAGCCCGATCCCGCTGGTCGATCCGGTGATGACGACCGTTCTTGCCATGCCATTCTCCCATGCCTGGGCGCTCTGTTGCGCCGCAAAAGTCTGTTGGAGGTTATGCCCAAACGCCGAGCACTGGCAATCGCGATTTTGGCGCAAGACTGCTTCGCCGAAACGCATAAAATCTGAGGTCGCAATGGCCTCGTTCTCCGCTCCGAAACAGTCCGTCACCGCAGCGCGGTTTGCATGGGCGCACGCGACCCTCTATCTCTGGCGCAACGATACAGCGAGAGAGACCCATGGAACTCGGACTTTACACCTTTGCCGACGTCGATCCCAATGCCGCCAACAAGGGCGCGGAAGCCAAGCGTCGTGTTGACGAGCTCTTGGCCGAGATCAAGCTTGCGGATGAGGTGGGTCTCGATGTCTTCGGTCTCGGCGAACATCACCGCCCTGATTATATGGCCTCTTCGCCGGCAACGATCCTGGCGGCCGCTGCCGTGCAGACGAAGACCATCCGGCTGACCAGCGCGGTGTCGGTGCTCTCCTCCGACGATCCGGTGCGCGTTTTCCAGCAATATGCCACCGTCGATCTGCTCTCCAGTGGCCGCACCGAGCTGATGGTCGGTCGCGGCTCCTTCATCGAGAGCTTCCCGCTCTTCGGCTATGACCTTGAAGACTATGACCTGCTGTTTGCCGAAAAGCTGCAACTGCTCATGGAGATCCGTGAAAACGAAGTGGTGACCTGGGAAGGCCAGACCCGCAAGCCGATTGAAGCGCGGGGCGTCTGGCCGCGTCCGCTGCAGGATCTGCTGCCGCTGTGGATCGCGATTGGCGGTACGCCGCAATCGGCGGCGCGTGCCGGTTATCTCGGCCTGCCGCTGGCGCTCGCCATCATCGGCGGCGAGCCGCATCGTTTTGCCCCCTTCTTCGACCTCTATCGCCAGAGTGCCGCCAAGGCCGGTGTCGATCCCGCCTTGCTGAAGACCAGCATCAACGTGCATGGCTTCATCCATGACACCACGCAGTCGGCAGCCGACATCTTCTATGCGCCGCAGGCGGTGGTGATGGACCGGATCGGCCGCGAGCGCGGCTGGGGTCCGACCAACCGGGCGCAGTTCGATGCCTCGCGCGGCCCGCGCGGTGCGCTCTTCGTCGGTGATCCGGAAACGGTCGCTGAAAAGATCGTCGCCATGCATGGCATATTCAAGAATGACCGCTTCCTGTTGCAGATGGCGATCGGCCCGATGCCGCATATCGAGATCATGCGCGGGATCGAACTCTACGGCACAAAAGTCGCGCCGCTGGTTCGGAAAGCGTTGACGGAGAAGGCGTCCGCCGCCTAAGGCAGCGGTTACCCCCGCCGTTTAGCCGTTGAAGGACCGCCATGATCGTCGAAACCGAAGAGGACCTCACGCGTCTGAAGGACATCGGACGCATCTGCGCGATGGCAGTGAAGACCATGGCGGCGGCGCTCGAGCCGGGGATCACGACGCGCGAGCTTGATTTGATCGGGCGCAAGGTTCTTGAGGAAAACGGCGCCCAATCGGCGCCGGAGCTCTGCTACCAGTTTCCGGGCGCGACATGCATCTCGGTCAATGAAGAGATTGCCCATGGCATTCCGGGCGATCGGGTCATCAAGGCTGGCGATCTCGTCAATATCGACGTTTCCGGCGAAAAGCTCGGTTACTTCGGCGATACCGGCTCGTCCTTCATTGTGCCGCCGGGCACGGCCAAGCTCGAACGGCTGCTGCGCGACGGCAAACGGGCGCTGTGGGTCGGGTTGAACCAGGTCAAGACCGGCCGGCCTCTCGCCGATATCGGCAATTCGATCGGCGCCTTTGCCAAGAAGAACCGCTATACGCTGATCACCAATCTCGCCAGCCACGGCGTCGGCCGCTCCCTGCATGAGGAACCAACAGAGCTTTCCACCTGGCCGGATCCGGATGAGACGCGGATGATGGAGGAGGGGCTGGTCTTTACCGTCGAGCCGTTTCTCTCGCTCGGCGGCCAATGGGCCGAGGACGGCGACAAGGACAACTGGACGCTCTACAGCGAACCGCAGGCGCCGACCGTGCAATTCGAGCATACGATCGTGGTGACGAAAAATGGCCCGCTGGTTCTGACGCTCGCCGACTAGGGCGAGCGCCTTGGCTTCTGTTCCGTCTTAATCGCCCTTCGAAAAGCCGACCGCGACGCCCTTCTTCTTGAAATAGGACTGCATGATCTTGCGACCCTGACGGTTCGACTGGGCGAGCTTGGACGGCTCGAACACGGCTTCCTTGACGCCTTCCTTCGCCATCGCAGCCTTCAGGGCGGCAATGTGCAGGTCGATCTCTTCGTTGTCGTTGTTGATCGAGGTGTAGATGTTGTCGATGGCCTGCTGCAGGCTGAGGTCGCTCATGTGGCACTCCTGAAAAAGCTTTGCGACTTCCCTAGCGATTTTTGGGCGGGAGGCAAGGATAAGCTCGTTAGCGGCTTGCAGCTTGGCGAAGTTGGCCACATGCTGCTTCAAACAAGCGATATTCGTGAGGCTCGACCGATGAAACGAGCAGTCATCCAGATTCGCAGTGTCACCGATGAGATCGTGGACATCGATGCCATGAGCCAGCGTTTTACCGACGCCTGGAACCGGGGTGCGAAGGGGGCTGACGCGCCCTTTGTCCTCACTTTCAGTTCTGCGGCACAGCTGTTTTCCGTGATTTCTCCGAAACGCTGGGAGTTGATCGAAGGCCTGCAGAGGCTCGGTCCCTCCACTATCCGTGGCCTCGCGCGGGCTCTCGGTCGGGACGTGAAGCGCGTGCATGAGGACGTGTCGACCTTGATCGATTGGGGTCTCATCGAAAGGGACGAAACTGGAAGGGTTGCCGTTCCCTTCGACGAAATCGAGGCCGACTTCGTTCTAAAGGGAGCGGCTGCGTGACGGTCACGCTTCCGATCGAAGTTCTGCGCTCCGCCTAACCTTACAGACCCTTAATTTTCGCGGGGGTAATTCTGCCACAATTTGGCGATGCCATTGCTGGACGGAACCTTCTGCCCTAGGTTCCGCCAGGTTCTACAGGACTTCTCCCACACGAAGGTTTTCCGCGTGTTTCATTCCTTCTTTCCGCAGCCCAAGCTGTTTTTCACCTCGGCCGCTGTCTGGACGCTTGTCTGCATCATCGTCTGGTATACCGTCGGACCTCAAATAGGCGCCGCGATCGGATTGCCGCCGCTGGCCGAAGGGCAGACGCCGCCGGTCGGGCTCGCCTTTTTCTTCACGCCTGATAATCTCTGGTTCTACCTCTACTTCACGATCTTCGTCTTGATCTTCGGGGCTGTCTGGCAGGTGATCGCCAAGGAACATCCCTGGACGAAATGGTCGATCTGGGGTTCGGCCTTCATCATCTTCATTGCCTATTTCAGCGTGCAGATCTCTGTCGCGGTCAACAACTGGCGCGGCCCCTTCTTCGATCTCTTCCAGAAGGCGCTCAACGGCGACGGTACGGTGACTGCCGGCCAGCTCTACGAATTGCAGCTGCGCTTCCTGGAAATCGGCATGGTCGGCGTCACGCTCTCGGTGCTCACGGCCTTCTTCACCAACCACTATGTCTTCCGCTGGCGCAATGCGATGAACGACTTCTACATGTCGAAGTGGGACAAGCTTCGCCATATCGAAGGGGCCTCGCAGCGTGTGCAGGAAGACACGATGCGCTTTGCCAACATCCTGGAAGGCCTCGGCGTCGCGCTGATCAACTCGGTCATGACGCTGGTCGTCTTCCTGCCGATCCTCTTCCGCATGTCGGAAAATGTCAGCGAGCTGCCGATCATCGGGGCCGTGCCGCATGCGCTTTTCTGGCTGGCGATCTTCTGGTCCGCCTTCGGCACCATCCTCTTGATGGTCGCCGGCATCAAGCTGCCGGGTCTCAACTTCCGGAACCAGCGTGTCGAAGCCGCCTTCCGTAAGGAACTCGTTTACGGCGAAGACAATGCGGATCGTGCAGAGCCGGTCACCGTGCGCGAGCTCTTCTCGAACGTCCGGCGCAACTATTTCCGCATGTATTGGCACTACACCTATTTCAACGTCGCCCGGTATACCTATGGCCAGCTCGACGCGATCTTCCTGACCTTCATCCTCATCCCGACGATCGTCGCCGGCAAGATCACCATGGGTCTCTGGCAGCAGATCGCGACCGCCTTCGGCCAGGTGACCGACAGCTTCCAGTATCTCGTCAGCTACTGGTCGACGATCATCGAACTCTTGTCGATCCACAAGCGTCTTGCCGCCTTCGAGGCTGCGATCGATGGCGATCCGCTGCCGGCGATCGACCAGCGTTACCTCGAGCGCGAGGCCGCCGAGGGCGAAATCGCCGCCGACCGTCCGTACTGAGGACTACAGGCTGCAACAAGAAATGAGGCCGCGCCGGGAAACCAGCGCGGCCTTTCGCATCGATAAAAGGAGGTCTCGTCAGACGAGATCAGCGACCAACTGCCCCGAATAGCCAAAGCTTGCCGGCAAAGTCGCATAGGCCTCCGGCTGGGTGAACAGCGACAGGCCGATGGCGACTGCGCCGATGGTCGCGGCGATGACGCAGGCGAAGGCGATGACAAACAGGAGGCGCTTCATGGGTTTCCTCGAAGGTTTGGTGCGCTTATCGAGCCTGCTCGATGCAATGTAAATGCGTCATGCGATCACATGCCGCCCGGCGCGGATGCAGGATCATTCCGGTCCTTCAGCATGTCGAGCGCTTCGGCATAGGTGACACAGGCGACATCGGGCAGGGGACAGACTTCCGCCACGAGCCGCTCCATCGCCGCCCAGTAGGCGCTGCCGTTCATGGTGACGAAGTGCAGACCGATCTGCAGCGGCATGCGCTCGCCATTGTACTGCTGATAGAAGGCCTGCCTGAAGGCCTTATAGCTGCGCTCGGCGAACTCGTCGCCCTTCGACGGATGGTCGATGCCCGCCGAATGGCGGATGAAGAGATTGTAGTCCATGGCGATGATCCGCCGCGATTTTGGCCCCTCCGGGATCAGCGGCAGGCCGAAGCGTGCGAGGCCGTCTTTCTCCACGGGGAGTGCCGGATCATGGGTCACCGCGCTCGCATCGTAGCGGAAGCCATGTTCGCGCTCGGCCTCAAACAGGCTGTCGGGAGCGGAAAGATAGGGTGCGCGAAAGCCGGTGATGTCGTTTTCGACGAAATCTGCCCATCCCTCAGGTTCCCGGTCGGCAAGGCCGTTGTCCTTCCAGGCATTGCGAAGAACCTGGTCGAATGTGTTGAATTCCTTCAGCCAATCCGCCTTCGTCCAGTCCTTGCCGTCGAAGTGACCGCAGGTATGGCTGGCGATTTCATGGCCTTCGGTCTTCGCCTTCCAGATGTTGTCGAGCCGGGACGCGACTTCGTCGGTGCTGAGAGCGAAGCCGATATTGGAGCGCCCCGCCTTGATGCCCGGTGCCTTGTAGTCAGCGGCCCGTGCCCGCGGAATCAGCGTCGTGCAGGAGAGGAAATAGGTGAAACGGGCATTGGCCCGCTTGCCGATGTCGCGGCTTCGAACCCAAAGGCGGTTGTCATGCGCACCGTCGAAAGAGACCAGCAGCAGCTGTTTTGGTCGCGCAGTCTCTGGACCCTTCGTGGCAGCGGCACTCTGATCCATGGCGAAGGCCGAGGTGGCAAGCGACAGGAAAAGGGCGGCGGACAAACGGAACATGGACAAAAACTCGGCGCTGAAACGGGACGCCCTGCCTCCCATCCAAATGCGGCGAAGCTTTGAACACCCTTTCACTTCGCGCCATTGACCAGTATGCCTATGCCAGTTTCCTCGAAAGGGTTTCATTCATGACGCTTCTGATCCTCGGTATCATCCTGTTCCTGGCCACCCATCTGATCCGCGTCGTTGCGCCGGGCTTCCGGGTGTCGATGATCGACCGCTTCGGTGAGAAGGGCTGGCGGGTGATCAATTCGGTGATGAGCCTCGTCTCGCTGATCGTGCTGATCTGGGGTTATGCCACAGCACCGGTCATCAATGTCTGGTTCCCGCCCATGGGCATGAACCACCTGACGACCACGCTGATGCTGTTTGCGATGATCTGTCTGGTCGCCGGCTTCCTGCCGGCCGGTCATATCGCCACCAAGACCAAACATCCGATCATCCTGTCGATTAAGATCTGGGCGGCCGCGCATCTGCTCGCCAATGGCGATCTCGCCTCCATCCTGCTGTTCGTGGCGCTGCTTGCCTGGGGCGTCGTCCTGCGCATCAGCTACAAGCGCCGTGTGCAGGCGGGTGAACTGGTGCTCAAGCCCTTCGTTTCGGCACGCTTCGATGCGATTGCCGTGGTCGGCGGCATCGTCGTTTGGGCCGTCATCACCATGTGGCTGCACAAACTGTTGATCGGTGTTGCACCCTTCACCGTGTGACGGCTTAAGGCTGTTGGCGGTTTTCCCCTTACAAGCGGGCAAAAATCGGCTAGAAGGCCGCTCACGCATGAGAGACTGCATCGAAAGGCCGGCAGCGTCCGGGGGTATGAATGGTTGACCAGAACGACAGCTTTATCCGCGAAGTGAACGAGGAGCTTCGCTCCGACCAGGTGCGCAATGCCTGGAAGCGCTACAGCCGCTGGATCATCGGTGTCGCCGTCGTCATCGTGCTTGGCACGGCCGGCCATCGCCTGTGGACACATTGGGACACCACCCAGGCCTCGGATGCCGGCGACAAGTTCCTGGCAGCACTCAACCTCGCTGACCAGGGCAAGCGCGACGAGGCGGAAGCCGCCCTCCAGGCGCTGGAGCAGGAGGGCTACGGTGCCTATGGCATTCTCGCCCGCTTCCGTGCCGCCTCGGTGCTTGCCGAGAAGGGTGAACCGGCCGGCGCCATTGCCTCCTTCAAGTCGATCGGCGAAGATGCCTCGATCCCGGATGCGGTGCGCAACACCGCGAAGGTGCGGGCCGCTTGGCTGCTCGTCGACACCGGCACCTATCAGGATGTCTCGGCGCTCGTCGAAGCCATGGCGACGCCGACCAATGCCATGCGTCACGCCGCCCGTGAAGCGCTTGGGCTTGCCGCCTACAAGGCCGGCGACATGGTCCGTGCCCGCGAGTGGTTCGAACAGATCAGCGAAGACGCGGAAGCCCCGCGCAATGTCGCCAACCGCGCCCAGATGCTGCTCGACAACATCAAGGCCTCCGGCAAGGCGCCTTAACAAAGACAAGGCCTGACAAGGTCGGAAAGCTAGCGTTCCCATGAGTTTCACAGTCGCCATCGTCGGGCGCCCGAATGTCGGCAAGTCCACGCTCTTCAACCGTCTGGTTGGCAAGAAGCTTGCGCTTGTTGACGATACCCCGGGTGTGACCCGTGACCGCCGTCCGGGCGAGGCCAAGCTCGTGGACCTGCGCTTCACCATCATCGACACCGCCGGTCTCGAAGAGGCAGGGCCCGAGACACTCGAAGGCCGCATGCGCGCCCAGACCGAAATGGCGATCGACGAGGCGGATCTCTCGCTCTTCGTCGTTGATGCCAAGTTCGGCCTGACGCCTATCGACCAGTCGCTGGCCGAAATGCTGCGCCGTCGCGGCAAGCCGGTCGTGCTCGTCGCCAACAAGTCGGAAGCCCGCGGCTCGGATGCCGGCTTCTACGATGCCTATACGCTTGGCCTTGGCGAGCCGGTGCCGATCTCGGCCGAACATGGCCAGGGCATGATCGATCTGCGTGATGCGATCGTCGAGGCGCTCGGCGAAGAACGCGCCTTCCCGGAGCCGGATGACGAGGCCGAGACGGACGTGGTTCTGTCCCAGGCGGACACGGAAGAAGACGAGGAGTTCGAGCCCGAATACGACGACACCAAGCCGTTGCGCGTGGCGATTGTCGGTCGCCCGAATGCCGGCAAGTCGACGCTGATCAACCGCTTCCTCGGTGAAGACCGTCTGCTGACCGGCCCGGAAGCCGGCATTACCCGCGATTCGATTTCGGTCGAATGGGACTGGCGTGGCCGCACCATCAAGATGTTCGACACCGCCGGCATGCGCCGCAAGGCGCGCGTTCAGGAGAAGCTCGAAAAGCTCTCCGTCGCCGATACGCTGCGCGCCATCCGTTTTGCCGAGACTGTGGTCATCGTCTTTGATGCGACGATCCCGTTCGAGAAGCAGGATCTGCAGATCGTCGATCTCGTGATCCGCGAAGGCCGCGCTGCGGTGCTTGCCTTCAACAAGTGGGATCTGGTCGAAGATCCGCAGGCTTTCCTGACCGATCTGCGCGAGAAGACCGAACGGCTTCTGCCGCAGGCGCGCGGCATCCGCGCCGTGCCGATTTCCGGCCAGACCGGATACGGGCTTGAAAAGCTGATGCAGAACATCATCGACACCGACATGGTGTGGAACAAGCGCATCTCGACCGCCAAGCTCAACCGCTGGCTGGATGCGGTGACGACCCAGCATCCGCCACCGGCCGTTTCGGGTCGCCGCCTGAAGCTCAAATACATGACGCAGGTCAAGGCCCGTCCGCCGGCCTTCATGATTTCCTGCACACGTCCGGATGCGCTGCCGGAGAGCTATGTGCGCTATCTCACCAATGGTCTGCGTGCCGATTTCGAGATGCCGGGCGTGCCGATCCGCATCCACTTCAAGGCGGGCGAGAACCCGTTCGAGAACCGCAAGAAGAAGCGCTGATCGTTGCGTTACTCGGTCGCCGGTGCCTGATAGGCGTCGGCGTCCTGCGGGCGGATGCCAAAGCGCTGCCTCAAGCCCCGCTTGCGGCGCTGCTCTTTCGCCTCCACGACATTGTCGAAGAATTGCTGCGTGGCCGCTTCCCAGGAATAGGTTTCGGCAAGCCGTCGTGCGGCCTGCGGTGACGCCTGGAGGGCGGCGATGCAGGCGATCTGCAGGTCGTGATCGAGAGCGCCGGCATTGGAGCCAGCCGGAATGATATCGACAGGTCCGGTCACGGGATAGCCGGCGACGGGAACGCCCGAGGCGAGCGCTTCGAGGATCGTATTGCCGAAAGTGTCAGTTTTCGACGGGAAGACGAAGACATCGGCTTCCGCATAGGCTTCCGCCAGATCCTCGCCATGTTTCATGCCGGTAAAATGCACATCCGGATAGCGGGCCTGAAGGTCAGCGCGGGCGGGGCCATCGCCCACCACCACTTTCGAGCCGGGAAGATCCAGATCGAGGAAGGCTGGCAGGTTCTTTTCCACCGCGACCCGGCCAATCGTCATGAAGATCGGGCGGGGCAGGCCGAAGGGCTTTTCCGACTTTTCGCGCGGGTGGAACAGGCTCGTATCGATGCCCCGGCTCCAGAGGCAGAGATTGTTGAGACCCTGCGCTGAAAGCTCGCGCCTCAGGCTTTCGGTGGCCACCATGCAGGCCCCGCCGCGATTGTGGAACCAGCGGACATAGGCGTAGAGCCAGGAGAGCGGTATCGGCAGCCGGGTTGCGACATATTCCGGGAAGCGGGTGTGATAGGTGGTTGAAAAGGCCCGCTTGTGCTTGATGCACCAGCGTCGCGCCATCAGGCCGAGCGGGCCTTCGGTGGCGATATGCACATAGTCCGGCTCCTGCTCCTCGATCATCCGGCCGATGCGCCATGGTGTCACAAGCGACAGGCGGATTTCCGGATAGGTCGGCATGGGCGCGCTGCGGAATGGCTCGGGCGTGATCATCGAGACCTCGACGCCCATTTTGGCAAGCTCGCGATTGGTGGTCTCGATGGAGCGGACAACCCCGTTCACCTGCGGGTGCCAGGCATCGGTCACGATGGTCAGTTTCGGCATGGCGCGTCCGCCCTCATCCGAACGGCCGCCGGAGCGGCGATTCTGCTTCACAAGCTCTGCGCAGCTTATGCGAGGCGAACATTACAGCTTGATGTCAGTCTGGGGGGCGGGCGGTTTGACATTGCCGGCACAAGGCGGTTGCCTAGGGGCTGACGCCCATCGAGACCGATTCCCGCCGAAGGACCTGCCCATGACCAAGTCTCCCGCCAAGGCCGCCCACTCCCATTCTGCCGACTGGTGGCGGGGAGCGGTGATCTATCAGGTCTATCCGCGCTCCTTCCAGGATACGGATGGCGACGGCATCGGCGACATCAAGGGCATCATCCAGCGGCTGCCCTATATCGCGTCGCTGGGCGTGGATGCGATCTGGCTGTCACCCTTCTTCACTTCACCGCAAGCGGACATGGGCTACGACGTCTCCGACTATTGCGATGTCGACCCGATGTTTGGTTCGCTTGCCGATTTCGACGCGATGATGGCGGAGGCGAAGCGGCTGGGCCTCAAGGTGATCATCGACCAGGTGATCTCGCACACGTCAGACCAGCATCCCTGGTTCAAGGAGAGCCGTACCAGCCGCGACAATGCCAAGGCTGACTGGTTCGTCTGGGCCGCCGCCAAGCCCGATGGCACGGCACCGAACAACTGGCTCTCCGTCTTCGGCGGCCCGGCCTGGGAATGGGATGGGGTGCGCAAGCAATACTACATGCACAACTTCCTCGCCTCGCAGCCGGATCTCAACTTCCACAATCGCGAGGTCCAGGATGCGGTTCTGGATGCGGTGAAGTTCTGGCTGGAGCGCGGTGTCGACGGCTTCCGGTTGGATACGGTGAACTACTACTTCCATGACAAGGAATTGCGGGACAACCCGCCGCATGCGCCCGACAGCGAGGAGGCCGGGCTCGATGCGCCCGACGTCAATCCTTACGGCATGCAGAGCCACCTCTACGACAAGACGCAGCCCGAGAATATCGAGTTCCTGAAGCGTTTCCGGGCGCTGCTCGACCAGTATCCTGATCGCACGACGGTGGGCGAAGTCGGCGACGGGGCACGCTCGCTGAAGACGGTGGCGGCCTATACGTCTGATGGCGACAAGCTGCATATGTGCTACACCTTCGACCTCTTGGGGCCGGACTTCACGCCCAGCCACATCCGCCACTGCGTCGAGAGTTTCCAGAAACAGGTGAAGGACGGCTGGGTCTGCTGGGCCTTTTCCAATCATGATGTCACGCGGCATGTCAGCCGCTTCGTGCAGGACCCTGATGAGCGAGCCGCCGTGGCGAAGATCGCGGCCTCGGTGCTTGCCACGCTGCGCGGTTCGATCTGCCTCTATCAGGGCGAGGAACTGGGCCTGCCCGAGGCGGAACTTGCCTTCGAGGATCTGCGCGACCCCTATGGCATCCGCTTCTGGCCGGCCTTCAAGGGCCGCGACGGATGCCGCACGCCGATGGTCTGGGACGCGGGCAAGCCGCAGGCCGGTTTCTCGACCGCCAAGCCCTGGCTGCCGGTCTCCGCGGAGCATCAGGCGCTGGCTGTGAATGCGCAGGAAGCCGACGCGGCTTCGGTCCTTGCCCACTACCGGGCAACACTTGCCTTCCGCAAGCGCCATCCGGCGCTGATCGATGGCGACATGCAGTTCCTGGCGACCAATGAGGATGTGCTGGCGTTTACCCGCTCCAAGGGCGAGGAACGGCTGTTGTTTGTCTTCAACCTCCGTCGTGGGCCGCAGGAACTGGTGCTGCCGAAGGGGCACAAGGCGCAGAACGTTCTGGAAATGCCGGGGCTGGCAGGCACGCTGATTGTGGGCGAGATCCGGCTCGGTCCGCTCGACGGGATCTGCGTGAAACTGTCATGACGCGGTTTGTCGTTCGCGTGGCCGGTGAAGAGGATGTCGAGGCCTGGGCGGCACTGCGCCACCAGCTCTGGCCGGAACTCGATGTCGAGGGACACCGCGTCGAGATTCGGGAGGCTCTGACGGAGCCTGACAGGCTTGTCGCGTTCCTCTGTCTCGAAGCGGCGGGGCGCGTCGTCGCGCTGGCGGAGGCCAGTATCCGCTCCGATTATGTCAATGGCTGCGAGACCTCGCCGGTCGCCTTCCTGGAAGGGATCATCGTCGATCCGGCCGTCCGGCGACAAGGCGCTGCCGCTCTTCTGGTTGCCGCCGTCGGCGACTGGGCACGCGGGCAGGGCCTGTCCGAACTCGCCTCCGATGCCGAGCTTCACAACACAGTCTCGCATGCGATGCATGCGGCGCTGGGTTTCGAAGAGACCGAGCGGGTCGTCTATTTCCGAAGGCCGCTCTGATCTCTCACATCCCCTCATCGGGAATGTTCAGCACATGGCCGCAGGCCTTGCAGTGCACGGCATCCGCGTCATGCCGCTGCAATCCGCATTCGGGGCAGGGGAAGGTCACCTTGTAGGGCCTGACGATGGCCTGCGCGAGCCGGACGAAGAGCGAGATGCCGATGATCATGGTGACGATTGAGGTCAGCTTGCCTGATATGCCGGGCAGCGTGATGTCGCCGAAGCCCGTCGTCGTCACCGTGGCGACGGTGAAATAGAGCGCCTCGATGAAGCCGCTGCCGGCATCCTCGGCATAGAAGAAGAAGGTGTAGACGAAGCCGGTCACCAGGAAAAGGAAGACGAAAAGGTTGAGGAAGGCGGTGACGACATCCGTCTGTTCCTTCAGCCCCAGCCGGTTCAGCATCAGCTTGAAGATCGGCCGCTGCGCCACCGCCCAGATGCGGGCGACGCGCAGGAAGGCGAAGTTGAACAGCAGATGCGGGAAGAGCAGCGTGCCGAGCACGAAGAGGTCGATCCAGGTCATCGGCCGCAGCAGAAATCCCTTCGTCGTGCGCGAGGCGCCCCATTGGGCGAGCATCTCGACCGCAATCCAGGCGGCGATGGCATAGTCGAGGATCAGGTAACTCGGCCGGTCGCGCAGATAGGGGCCGGCGAGGAAGAAGGCGATGATCGCGAGATCGATCACCATCAGCGCGAACTGGAAGCGGATGGCAGCCGTGTCGCGGCCATCATAGAGGCGCGCCAGATGCTGGCTAAGGGTCTTGGAAGAGCTGCCTTCAGTCTTGGATGCCATGGGGCCTCGTCAGTAGTGGTGGCGGCATTGCAGGATAACCAGTGTCTGGTCTTCTCCCTTTCCTACAACGGCGTAGACGATCCGGTGTTCCTGGGTCATGCGGCGGGACCACATGCCCTTGAGCGTGCCCTTCAATGGCTCCGGCTTGCCGTTGCCTTCGAGCGGGTGGCGGCGCATGTCGCGAATGAGCTCATTGATCCGCTCCAGCACCTTCCTGTCTTGCCCCTGCCAATACAGGTAGTCCTCCCAGCCATCCGGCGTGAAGGCAATCCGCATGGGTTTATCGCTCCATGTCAAACGTCGCGGGCGGCTCGGCGAAATTGCCGGCCTCCAGATCCTCCTTGGCCTTCAGCAACCGTGCCGCGTTGGCAGGCGATGACAAAAGATGAATGGTCTCGACGAGGCTGTCGTATTCGTCTTTGCCCATGAGAACGGCGGAGGGTTTGTCACGTCTGACGATCTCGACCGGGGCTGCATCGTCATTGACCTTGTCGAGCAGGCCGGCAAGCTCGGCCCGTGCTTTCGAGAAGAAGATGGTGTCCATGAGAGCAATCTCCGAGTTGTCCACAATATGGTACAACTCTGAGGGTGATGCAACGCAGATCACCCGATCAGGCAGAACTTGTCGACATCGACCATGCCCTTGTCGGAGATCTTCAGATGCGGAATGACCGGCAGTGGCAGGAAGGCGACTTGCAGGAAGGGTTCCTCGAGTTGCGTTCCAAGGGCATAGGCCGCTTTTCTCAAGTGGTGCAGCGTGTCGCGCACGCTCTCGTAAGGTTCGAGGCTCATCAGACCGGCGACGGGGAGCGGGATCTCGCCTGTCACCTTGCCGTCTTCGACCACCACGAAGCCGCCCTTGATTTCGCCGAGCCGGTTGGCGGCGATCGCCATGTCCTCTTCGGAGACGCCGACGACGCAGATATTGTGGCTGTCATGGCCGACGGTCGAGGCGATGGCGCCCTTCTTCAGGCCGAACCCCTGGACGAAGCCATTGGCATGGTTGCCGTTCTTGCCGTGGCGCTCGATGACGGCGACCTTGATGATGTCGTTGTCCAGATCGACGGAGGTTTGGTTGCCCGAGGTCGGCAGGCGGTAGCGGCGGTGTTCGGTAATGATCTTGCCGGGCATGACGCCGATCACAGGCGTTTCACCTTCCGCAACGGGCACGCCGAAATCGGCAGCCTTCACCAGCCTTGCCTTGACGCTATCGAGGCCGACGGGGGAGACCGGCTTGCGGGTGGCAAAGAGGTCGTCCGTCACGCGCCGACCGGCGGAAAAGACCATCTCGGCCTTGCAGTTTTCGAGGCTGTCGATCACGACGAGATCGGCCCGCCAGCCCGGCGCCACGAGGCCGCGATCTCTCAACCCGAAGGCGCGGGCTGCCGATATGGATGCAGCCCGGTAGACGGCGATCGGCTCGACGCCGTTCCGGATTGCCTCACGGATGAGATAGTCGAGATGGCCCTGCTCGGCGATATCCAGCGGGTTGCGGTCATCGGTGCAGAGCGCGAGGAATGGCGACAGCCGCTCGGTCAGGATCGGCATCAGGGCGTGCAGGTCCTTGGATACGGAGCCCTCGCGCACCAGGATATGCATGCCCTTGCGGATCTTCTCCATGGCTTCGGCAGCACTGGTGCATTCGTGGTCGGTGCGGATGCGGGCAGAGAGATAGCCGTTCAGGTCGCGGCCCGACAAGAGCGGCGAATGGCCGTCGATATGGCCATCCTGGAAGGCCTCGAGCTTGGCCAAACAGATCGGATCCTTGTGGATCACGCCCGGAAAATTCATGAATTCCGCAAGGCCGATCACCTTCGGGTGGTTCCTGAAGGGCAATAACCGCTCGATCGGCAGATCGGCGCCTGAGGTTTCCAGATGCGTCGCCGGCACGCAGGACGACAGCTGGACACGGATGTCCATGATCGTCTCTTCGGATGAATCGAGGAAGAACTGGATGCCCTCGGTGCCGAGCACATTGGCAATCTCGTGCGGATCGCAGATCACGGTCGTCACGCCATAGGGCAGCACGCAGCGGTCGAATTCATGCGGGGTGACCAGCGAGCTTTCGATATGCAGATGCGTGTCGATGAAGCCGGGCACGACGATCTTGCCGGAGATGTCGATGACCTCGCGGCCCTCGTAGTTCTCCACGGTGCCGATGATCGTCTCGCCACAGATCGCGATGTCCGAGGCGACCAGTTCGCCGGTGACCAGATCGAAGAAGCGCCCACCCTTCAGAACAATGTCCGCCGGCTCGCGGCCTGTCCCCTGATCGATGCGGCGTTCGAGGTCGGTCATGCGGCGTCTCCGATTCTGTTGTTCCAATCGTATTCTATCGATTGGCAGAGGCGAAGGGAAACGGCGTCAATGATAGCGTGCGCTACTCTGTGCTTTAACCGCCCGTCGCCTTCGGCTCTGCCTCGAACCGCTCATCCACCGGCACGCCAAGGGCCATTGCCAGCACATTGGTGCGGCTCGCCATGGCGATGACCTGGATGAGTTCGGCATGCATCTCCGGCGTCATGCCCTTGGCCTTGGCTGAGGCGGTGTGGGAGTGGACGCAATAGGCGCAGCCGTTGGTCGCAGAAACGGCGATGTAGATCAGTTCCTTGATCAGCGGATCGAGGGCACCCGGCGCCATCACCGTCTGCAGCCGGTTCCAGACCGCCTTCAGCTCGTCCGGATCATGGGCGAGCGCCCGCCAGAAGTTGTTGACGTAGTCGGTGCCGCGTTTCGTGCGGATGTCGTCGAAGACGGCGAGCGCTTCTGCGCTCGCCTCTTCATCGCTCAACAGGGGGAGAACGGCCATCCGGCGCCCGTCCTCAGACCAGCGCCAGAATACGGGCCGGGCCGCCGGTGCCGCGCTTGTGCTTCGGCGCGCCGACGACGATCGTCGCTCCCTTGACCGGCAGGTCCTCCAGGTTGTTGAGGCATTCGATGCCGTAGCGACCGCCAGGCAGCCAGCTGTTGTGCACGGCAAAGTCTGCAGAATTGCCGGGGTCGAGCGACAGCGAATCGACGCCGATCGCCGCTACATCGAGGGTGGCGAGCAGGTCGGTCGCCGACTTGGCAAAGCCGGGGAAGGCGAACTTGCCATCGCCGTCGTTGCGGAAGGCTGGATCGGTCACCTTCTTCGCCCAGCCGGAGCGCAGCGCCACGACCGCACCCTTGGGGATTGCGCCATTGGCGCTGATCCAGGCCTCGACGTCTGCCGCCTCCACCGTTGCATTGGCGTCGTCCTTTGCCCGGTCGGTGATGTCGATGATGGCGAGCGGCGCGACCAGCTGTTCCGGCTCGATCTGATCGACGCTCTTGCCGTCGGCGCTGAAATGGAAGGGCGCGTCGATATGCGTGCCCGTATGTTCGAAGATCGTCAGCTTGTGCAACTGATAGCCGTTGCCGGCAAACTCCACGGCCCATTCGTATTCGATGCCCGGCTTGCCGTCGAAGGTCGGAAAGCTCTCGTCATAGGCATGGGTCAGATCAACCACCTTGCTCGGGCTCTGCTGCGCCAGCACGGGCTTGGCCATGCCGCCGGCGGCGACGGCCGCGCCGGCAAAGGCCATGCCCTTGAACAGTGAACGCCGCGACAGCATGTTCTGCTTCACATTCTCGATCACGCAATGATTGCACATGTTCGTCCCTCTCCGTGGTTCTTGACCCGTTGAGAGTAGCCGAAGCCCCCGTGTGGGCAAGAGGCACGACGAGCGGACGTCGGCCTTGAG
>JARXAK010000163.1 GCA_029865885.1 Rhizobium sp.
CGCAGATGCGCAATTTCTGGGATCAGACCGGCGGCCTCTGGGCGCAGGGCAAGCTGACCGGCAAGCTCGGCTCGATGTTCACCTCGACCGCCACCCAGCATGGCGGCCAGGAAACCACGATCATGGGCTTCATCCCGACCTTCCTGCATCACGGCATGGTCTATGCCGGCCTGCCCTACGCCTTCCAGGGCCAGATGGGTGTCGAGCAGGTCAAGGGCGGCTCGCCCTACGGCGCCTCCACGATCACCGATGGCGACGGCTCGCGCCAGCCTTCGGAAATCGAGCTGGAAGCAGCCAAGTTCCAGGGCGCCCATGTGGCAAAGCTCGCTGCCAAGCTCGTCTGAGCGTCGCGCAGAAAAACTTTATGAAAGGCGGGGCTTCAGGCTCCGCCTTTTTTCATGGCGCGCTCTTCTGTCGCGGGGCGATCGATAAAATGCGACCCTTTGCTGCAACAGTCCCTTCAAGGGTGTGATGCATCCTGTTAGCTATAGAGCATAACTGGACGCATGCCATGACGCAGCCCATGACCCAGCCAGAACGCCGTCGCCAGCCCCGAATGCGGGCTTTCAAATCCGGACGCGCCATCCTGCCCGGTGGTTATTCCACCTTTGACTGCATGATTCGCAATCTGTCGCCCATCGGCGCCAAGGTGACCTTCGAATCGACCACCGACATTCCCCCTGAATTTCGCCTTCGCCTCGAAGACGGAACCACCCGCAACTGCGCCGTCAAATGGCGCAGCCCCCGCGAGATCGGCGTGGAATTCCTCGACGCGCTGGCGAGTTGAGTGATCGATGACACGGAGGGTGGCGGCGACCGCGCTGCCGGCCCTTGACGCATCCGCCGAACTGATCGAAACAGGGCCCGCGCGGACGTGGCGAAACTGGTAGACGCAAGAGACTTAAAATCTCTCACCGAGAGGTATACGGGTTCGATCCCCGTCGTCCGCACCAATCCTCCTTTTCATCTTCCTGCCCTTGTTGCGCTGTCGCCTTGCGGTTTGCGCGGCCTGCAGCGTTCTGTGCCTTCACACTCAATGCGCCAAATTTGTGCAGATCCACAATTGACGAAAGTTTGAGCATTTTCCACTTTGCGGCTCCCCTGTTTCCTGCTTTGATGCGCCCATCAAAAACAAGGGGAGCTCAAATCCATGATCACCAGACGTCTCTTTTCGGCCGCTGTTGTTGCCGCGGGACTGCTCGCCGGCGTGACATCGCCGGTGAGCCAGGCGCATGCCGAAACCGCGATCAAGTTCACGCTCGACTGGAAGTTCGAGGGCCCGGCGGCCGGTTTCCTGCTGGCGCTGGACAAGGGGTATTTCAAGGCGGAAGGCCTGGATGTGACCATCGATTCGGGCAATGGCTCGGTCGAGGCGATCCCGCGGGTCGCGACCGGTGCCTATCAGATGGGTTTTGGCGACATCAATTCCGTCATCAAGTTCCTGGATGAGGATCCGAGCCAGAAGATCAAGGCCGTGATGATGGTCTATGACAAGCCGGTCTTTTCGGTCGTCGGCCGCAAGTCGCTGGGCGTGACGGAAGATCCGAAGTCGCTTGAGGGCAAGAAGCTCGGCGCGCCGCCGCCGGATGGCGCCTTTGCCCAGTGGAAGGCCTTCAAGCAGGTGGCCGGCATCGACGACAGCAAGATCACCATCGAGAGTATCGGCTTTCCCGTGCGCGAGCCGATGCTCGCCAAGGGTGACGTCGATGCCGTCTTCGGCTTCGCCTTCTCCGTCATCCTGAACCTGAAGGCACAAGGGATCCCGGCGGACGACATCGCCACCATCCTGATGGCCGACAACGGCTTGAACCTTTACGGCAACAGCGTTCTCGTCAATTCCGACTTTGCCGCCGAGAACCCCGAAGCCGTCAAGGGCTTCCTGAAGGCGCTGGCCAAGGGCTTTGCCGACGCCGTCGCCAATCCGGAAGAGGGTGTCGCGGCCGTTCTGAAGCGCAACGAGACGCTCAACCCCGAGATCGAGAAGGAACGTCTCGGCATGGCCAATGCCATGAACATCAAGACGCCTTACGTTGTTGAAAACGGCATGGGCACCGTCGACATGGCGCGTCTCACGGCCTCGATCGAGACGCTGAAGGTGTCCATGGGGCTGAAGGGCAATGTCAAGGCCGAGCAGGTCTTCGACGCAAGCTTCCTGCCGGCCAAGGAAGAGCGGATGTTGCCGTGATGATCTCACCCTCCCCTTGAGGGGGAGGGTCGAACCGCAGGTTCGGGGTGGGGTGACCTTCTCGCGAGATCACCCCACCCGCTGCTTCGCAGCGACCTCCCCCTCAAGGGGAGGTTGGGAAATCCCCTTTTGACCGGAGCCCCCATGTCCCACCTCGTTTCCATCGACAATGTCGACATGCGCTATGGCGGCGCCGACGGAACGCTGGCCGTATCCGGCCTCACCATGCGCGTCGACAAGGGTGAGTTCGCCGCCGTGGTCGGACCCTCCGGCTGCGGCAAGTCGACCCTGATGAAGCTGGTGACGGGATTGCATATCCCGCAGTCGGGTGTCGTCATCGTCGCTGGCCAGCAGGTGACCAAGCCGGTCTCGATTGTCGGCATGGCCTTTCAAAACCCGACCATGCTGCCCTGGCGCACGACGCTTGAAAACATCCTTCTGCCGCTCGAAATCGTCGCGCGCCACCGGCATCGGCTGCGGGCGAACAAGAAGGAATATATTGAAAAGGCGGAAAATCTGCTGGAGATCGTCGGCCTGAAAGGCGTCGGGTCGAAATTTCCCTGGCAGCTTTCGGGCGGCATGCAGCAGCGCGCCAATCTCTGCCGGGCCCTGATCCACGAGCCGGAACTCCTGATGCTCGACGAGCCCTTCGGCGCGCTCGATGCCTTCACCCGCGAGGAGCTCTGGTGCGTCATCCGCGACCTGCATGCAGCGCAAGGGGTGACGATCGTGCTTGTGACCCACGACCTGCGCGAGGCGGTTTTCCTCGCCGACCGGATTTTTGTGATGAGCGCGCGTCCCGGCAAGGTCGTGAAGGAGCATACGGTGCCCTTTCAGCGGCCGCGCGACAGCGAACTGACCTATGACAATGCCTTCAACGACATGGTGCATGTCCTGCATGGCGAGATCGCAAAGGCGAGGGTGGTGGCATGACCATGACGATGCAAACCGCAGCCGCCAAGCCCGCGACCAAGCCGCTGATGCAGCGGATCAACTGGGTGCGCGCCGCGCCCTTTCTCTACACGCTCGGGCTTTTCGTCATCTGGGAACTGGCGGTCATCGTCTTTGCTTTGCCGCAGACGCTGCTGCCGGCACCGACAAGGGTCTTCGAGGCGATCGTGCAATACTGGTCGCCGATCTGGAAGAATTCGCTGCAGACGCTTTATACGACGACGCTGGGCTTTCTGATTGCGGTGGTCGCGGGTCTGGCGCTCGGCCTGTTCATCGGCTGGTCGAAGACCATCTATGCCGGGCTTTACCCGCTGATGATCGGCTTTAATGCCATCCCCAAAGTGGCGCTGGTGCCGATTCTTGTGATCTGGTTCGGCATCGGCACGGTGCCGGCGGTGCTGACCGCCTTCCTGATTTCCTTCTTCCCGATCGTCGTCAATGTCGCGACGGGCTTGGCGACGATCGAGCCGGAGACCGAGGATGTGCTGAGGGCGCTTGGCGCCAGGAAACTCGACATCATGCTGAAGGTCGGCATTCCCCGCTCCATGCCCTATTTCTTCGGTTCGCTGAAGATCGCGATCACGCTCGCCTTTGTCGGCTCGGTCGTGTCGGAAACGGTGGCGTCGAATTATGGCCTCGGCAACATGATGAGTTCGGCCCAGAGCCAGTTCAATGTGCCGCTGGTGTTTGCCGGCCTGTTGATGCTGGCGATCGAGGGCATCGCCATGTATGCGCTGATGGCCTTTATCGAAAAGCGCATGACCGGCTGGGCGCATCGCTCGACCATGGCCAACTGACCGGGTCGGCTGGACGCTGACCCGCGGCGTTCAGCTCTTCTCCTTCAGCGTGAACGGCAGTTCGAACGGCGTCGACCGCTCGGCGATCACGTCGTTGACCGTATAGCGCAGCACATAGCCGCCCGGCTTGGCGCCGTCAACGTCGAGGGTGAGGTGCGTATAGACCTCGACCGCATCCGAATGGCTGGTGAATGTGAAATTGGCGAATTCCTTCTGCAGAGCCAGCGTCTCGCCTTCATCATCGGTGAGTTCGAGATCCACGGTGAAATGCGACTGGCGCTGGTTGTCCGCTGCCGGTTCCCATTTGAGGCCGGTGACCTCGACATAGGTGATCAGCTTTTCGCCGGGGAGAAAGACAGGTTCGGCCTTCGGCTCATAGGCGCGGTAGGCCTTGGGCACTTCGGTGATGAAAAGCGCCCGGGGGACCGAGAGCGGCAGCGTCTGGCTGAAGGCCGCAAGCCCTGAACGCATCGCCTCGAAGGCGCCGCGCGCATCATTCTGTGCGGCCAGTCGCTCCGCCTCGATCGCGGCATCGAGAAGCGGGCCGGCCTTGGCGGGGGCGGCGGAGATGAGGGCGCTTACGAGTGTGACGGCAAGGCAACGGGCAGCAGCGGCGTATGTCAGGGACACGTGATTCTCCCGCGTTTCAATCACGGGAGTGTGGGAAGAAGCGAGCCTGCGCGTCAAGCGCCGCAACCGCGCCTGATGATCACGTTGGTCTGATGGTCAGGACCGCCAGAACATCGGCACGAGCAGCACCAGCACCGTCAGCACTTCAAGGCGGCCGAGCAGCATGGCGAGCGACAGGATGTAGAGCTCCGGATCATTCATCATCGCGAAATTGCCGACCGGGCCGATCAGCGGGCCGATGCCGGGGCCGACATTCGACAGTGCCGTGATGACCGAGGAGGTCGCGGTGGCGAAGTCGTAGCCGGCAAGCGCCATGGCCATGGAGCCGATCGCCCAGATGAAGATATAGGCGCTGACGAACAGGAACACGGCGCGCTGGGTATCCGCATCGACGATCTGGTTGCCGTAGCGGACGGAATAGACGGCATTGGGATAGATCAGCTTCTTCAGGCCGGTGACGATGATGTTGAACAGGATGACGAAGCGATAGGCCTTGATGCCGCCGGCGGTCGAGCCGGAGCAGCCGCCCATGAAGGTGGCGAAGAAGGCGGCAGCGACCGCAAACGGCCCCCAGAGTGTGTAATCCTGGCTGGCAAATCCTGTGGTCGAGAGGATCGAGGCAAAGTTGAAGAAGGAATGGGTCAGCGCCTCCGGCAGTTCGATGCCATTGCGCAGGTGGTTGTAGAGCCCGCCGGCAATGGCGAAGGCGCTGAGATAACCGAGGAAGACGAAGATCTGCGGGTCGCGCAGGGCGTCCAGGCGTCCGCGCACCAGAAGCACGATCAGGATCGAGAAGGGCAGGCTGCAAAGCGTCATGAAGAAGGTCGAGACCCAGAGGATCGCATGGCTGTCGAAGGCGGCAAACGAGTTGTCGTAATTGCCGAAGCCGGCGGTTGCGACCGTCGTGAAGGCGTGCGTGATCGCATCGAAATGACCCATGCCGGTCAGGTCGTAGGATATGATGCAGGCCAGCGTGATGCCGACATAGACCGCCATGAAGGCGCGGGTGAAGGTGGCGATGCGGGCAAACGGCTTGTCGCCGATGTCGGACGATTCCATCTTGAAGAAGGAGACGCCGCCGACCCGCAGGAAGGGCAGGACAAAGAGGCCGAGCGCCACGATCCCGATGCCGCCGAGCCAGGCGAGCAGCGCACGCCAGATCAGGATGCCGGGCGAGACCTGATGCAGGTTCGAAATGACCGTCGAGCCTGTCGTTGTGATGCCGGAGATCGACTCGAACAGGGACTGGGCAAAGGTCAGGTCGAGATCGGAAAAGTAGAGCGGGATCGCGCCGACCACCGAAAAGACGGCCCAGAGCACGTTGACGAGCAGGAAGCCCATGCGTTTGGTGAAGGCGGGCGGCGGGCCGCGCGTCGCCATGGCGGCCGTCAGCGACAATCCGCCGACCATGGCCGCCGAAACGGTAAACACCGACCAGGCCTCGTCGCCGTAATACAGGCTGACCATCGCCGGGATCAGCATGGCGGTCGACAGATAGAGCCCGCACAGGGCTGCGATATAGACGACGGCGCGGAGCAGATTGGTATTCAAGGAATTTCTTCCGTCTGTTGCAGCTGAAAGAGGCTTTGTCTCTGCCCGGTGTCTATGCCATAGCGGGGCTCAGTCCAAAATTCAACGGAGGGTGACGTGACCCCCAGTCAAGTCGATGACGCGCTGGAAGCCATGCGCGGGCTTTTTCCCGAAACGCCGCTGCAGCTGAATGAGCACTTGAGCGCCCGTTACGGCGCCAATGTCTATCTCAAGCGGGAGGACCTGACGCCTGTTCGTTCCTACAAGATCCGCGGCGCCTTCAATTTCTTCCGCAAGATCGTTGCCGACAGCCCCTCCGGTACCACCTTCGTCTGCGCCTCCGCCGGCAATCATGCCCAGGGTTTTGCCTATGTCTGCCGCCATTTCGGTGTGCAGGGCGTGGTCTTCATGCCGGTGACGACGCCGCAGCAGAAGATCGACAAGACCCGCATCTTCGGCGGTGAATTCATCACCATCCGCCTGTTCGGCGATATCTTCGATCAGTGCTATCAGGCAGCCCGCGAGCATGTCGAGGCGATCGGCGGCTATATGGTGCCGCCTTTCGACCATCCCGATATCATCGAGGGACAGGCGACGGTGGCAGCCGAGGTGATGCAGCAGTTGCCCGACGGTGTGACGCCGGATCTCGTCGTGATGCCTGTCGGCGGTGGCGGGCTCTCGTCTGGCATGACCGGCTACATGGCCGGCAAAGTGTCGCCCGAGGCGATGATCTTCTGCGAACCATCAGGCGCGCCGAGCCTGAAGAAGAGCCTCGAGGCCGGCAAGGTGGTGACGCTGCCAAAGGTCGACAATTTCGTCGACGGCGCCGCCGTCGCCCGTATCGGTGACCACAATTTCGAAGCGCTGAAGGCCTTCCGCCCGGATCAGGTGTTGATCGTGCCGGAAAACGCGATCTGCGTGACCATGACCGATATGCTGAATGTCGAGGGCGTGGTGCTGGAACCGGCTGGCGCGCTGGCGCTCGCAGCCCTCGATCTTCTGCCGCGCGTGGCCTTGAGCGGTCGCACCATCGTCGCGGTCGTCTCCGGCGGCAATTTTGATTTCGAGCGGCTGCCCGACGTCAAGGAACGCGCCATGCGTTATGCGGGCCTGAAGAAATACTTCATCCTGCGCCTGCCGCAGCGGCCTGGCGCGCTGCGCGACTTCCTCAATCTTCTCGGGCCCGAGGATGATATCGCCCGCTTCGAATACCTAAAAAAGTCAGCGCGCAATTTCGGCTCCATCCTGATCGGCATCGAGA